>JAIYDP010000064.1 GCA_027487435.1 Verrucomicrobiaceae bacterium
AGCTTTTCAGCTTTTCGAAAGCGGGGTGAGCATCCATTGCCAGGCGGGGAGGGCTTGGATGGATGAAGGGAGGGCGGGGAATGGCAGGCGGCTTTCTAGGGTGAGGATGAGTTGTTTGGCGCGGGGATGACTGGAAGCGGCGTCTTGGAGGGCGCGGACTTCGCGGTTGAGGGTTTCGGGATCGTCGATCGAGGCGCAGACTTGGATCAGTTCCTCTGAACCGTCGGGATGGCGGGCGAGGAAATCGACTTCGTAGCCGCCGGGAGTTTTGACGTAGGCGATGTCGGCATGGCGGCGCTGGAGCTCGATGAAGACGGCGGTTTCGAGGAGGTGGCCGGTGTTGGCTTTTCCGCTGCGGTCGAAGATGGGGATCAGCGCGGTGTCTGCGGGATAGATTTTGCGAGGGTTGACCTGTCGGCGTTTTTCTGAGTCCGTGGCGATGGGAGTGGTTTGGAGCAGAAAGGCATCTTCGATGTGGGATAGGTATTCGTAAAGGGTCTCTCGACCGACGGGAATGCCTTGGGATTTCATGTCCGCTGTGAATTTCGTGATGGAAAACAAGCCGCCCGGGCTGGAGAGGAGGCGGCGTACGAGCCAGCGGAGGGCGGTGACATTGGTGATTTGGTGGCGTTCGATCACATCGCGCAGAAGCAGCACATCGATGTAGCCTTGGAGGAGTTGTCGTCTTTCTGGTGCGGATAATTCTTGAGCTTCGGGGAAGCCACCGATTTCCAGATAGCGGGCAAACTGGTGGTCGAGTGTGATGCTCTTGCGTTGGGTGAGGGCGCCGGGGTTGGCCGGGATCTCATGCCGATGGTGACGAAGAAACTCGCGGAAACTGAAGGGGTGGATGGTGATTTCCCAGGCCCGCCCTCGCATGGAGGTGGCGATTTCACGGCTGAGCAGTTTGGCGGAGGAACCGGATAGGAAAATCTCGTAGCCGCCCGTGTCGAGCATACGGCGGATGAAGGTTTCCCAACCGGGGACGAGTTGGATTTCATCGAGGAAAAGTGTGACTGGTTCGGTGGTAGTTTCCGGGAAAAGGCGAAGATGTATGTCGGGGATCAGGTGGAGTTGGTCCACGGGCATGTCGCCAAGGCGTTCATCCTCGAAGTTGAAATAGATGAGGCGCGATGCGCTGCGACCCGCTGCGATGAGATCGGCACGGCATTGATTAAGATAAGTCGTTTTTCCTGCTCGCCGCATGCCGATGACGGCGAAGGCCTTCCCCTTGATGGCGGGCAAGATGGCGTCACGACGCGTTAGTTCAGGCATAGGTGCCTCTGCGGAGGCGAGAATCTTTTCTTGAACAATCTGATCTAATTGGACTTTCACGAAGTCCATGTTTGGTCAAATAAAGTCTTTTGTAAAGACTAAAACTGGGGAGATGCAGGGATCGTGTGTTGGAGAAGAGAGTCGCGTAAAAGGCTTTGTTTCACGCGATTGGGGTGGTGCGATCTACCGTAGAAGAATCCATTTCGTGGTGCGACGAAATTGCTTGGACACGTTGATATCCGTAAATGGCGAGAGCAAGAAGGGATTTGCGCGGATTTTCTGGTGGCTCTGGCCTTTTTGCCATAAGGCTTGCGCATGAGCATTCGTCTTGCGCCAAGATGCGAACATCGATCCGTGGGGTATCGACGGCAGCCGCTGCGGTGTTTGATGAAAGCTCTGCTGGTGGTGGGCTTGGGCTTGTTGTGGCGGGCTAAGCTCGTGGCGATGCCCGAGTGGTTGTCGAACAATGGCGGCGATGCCTTGTGGGCGTTAATGGTGTTTTTTGGCTGTGGGATTTTCTTGCCCAGGGCATCGCGGAGCTTGCTGGCTAAGATCAGCTTGGGCTTTGCTTGGGGGATCGAGCTCTCGCAGCTTTATCAAGCGCCATGGATTCAGGCCTTGCGGGTGACATTCCCAGGGAAATACATATTGGGAAATACGTTCTGTTGGTCTGATCTGGTAGCGTATGCGCTAGGGATCGGATTAGGTGTGGCATTGGAGCGAATGGGGGGGGAGTTGGGAAAAGCTGAGAGGCTGAAAGGCTGAAAAGCTGAAATGGGAAGGTAAATGATGGCAGCGAATGGCGGTGCTCTACTTCGGATCTCGGGTTGAAGCATCAGGGAAGCAAGCATTGCAGAGTTGGGGTAGTCTCTTTTCTCATGTCTGCTGGAACCTGTATTTAGTAGGGAGGTCAGGTCTGGTGAGTTTTGCAGAGCTTTACGACGGTATCGAGGAGTGAACCCGTGATGGGTTGAACGCGGAGGTCGATGGGGGCGAGCAGGCCATCATCCATGAGAATGATGTTGCCGCGATGGGTGTCGGAAATGACAACCTGTTTTTGAGGGTCGAAATAGGCGATGTTGCCGTCGATGATGAAGCGTTGCCAGCCTGTTGATGTAAAAAAGCGTTGGATTTCTTCGTCTGTAGCGGGAATCCCGGCGATCGCAGGTTGTGCAATGAGGAGTCGCAGCCTGGCATTGTCGGCTATGACCCCGAGGAAACGAACGTCATCGCCAAAAAGTTCGTTATGGAGAACCCAACGCTCGAGATAGGCAATGGGTGAGGCTTTGTGTTCTTCGTTTGGTCGATGAATGACAAGTAGTCCGAAGAAATCGGGCCAAGTAGCTTTGATGACAGTTTTATCATCGGGAAGATACCAGATTTGATGTTCGTTCCCCTCCTCATCAGGGGCAAGAGTTATTTGATAGGGGACTTCTTGGAGGATGAGATTTTGTTCCTCTGCGACTTGTCGGAAGATGGCGAGTTCCTCGTGGTAATAGGTAAAACCTCCTTGAAAGCACGAAATTGCTTCGCAGCGGCTTCGGAGCACTGCAACAAGTGCTTGGAGCGAGATTCGCGAAGGAGTTCGGCTTGAGTCATGGCATGACATTATGGGAAAAGAGATGGCGTATCAAGCAGGAAAAGGCAACTTTTCATTTTCGAAGAACGCCTTTTTGATTTTTGATTGGGGGTCGTGTAAAAGGCTTGGCCTGAGGCTGTCTGTCTCCTGAAATCGGCTGGGAGGCGGGACGCCTCCGCCACGGTTTTCTTTCGCTCACTCCTCCTGTAACCATGCCCTGTATCGCCCTTTCAGGCATACGCGTCAAGTTAAGCAATGTTGTCCTTTTTTTGGTGGAAATTGAGGCGTTTGCGTTTGTCGTAACAGCAGTATTTTCGTAGTGCGATGCAGGCACC
>JAIYDP010000360.1 GCA_027487435.1 Verrucomicrobiaceae bacterium
CCTCCCCGCGGGGAGGGGGAGGGGGGCCGTTTGGGGGGACCCGAGGGCAGCCTCGGACCGGCACGGGGGGGGGGGGGGGTCGAACGGCTTTGTGGAGGGCCGACTCAAAGTCGTAGTTGTTAGTTACGAGGGTGTCGGCGCCAAAGAGGAGGAGGTCCTCGACAATCGTCGCGTGGCCAAACCGCGCGGCGTAGAGGAGGGGGTAGTTTCCCGACGCCGCGGCGCAGCTGAGCGGGGGGTCAGAGCGTTGAGGGGGGGGGTGCCTTATGGAAGCGCCCTCCTGCAGGAGGTAGCGCGCCGCGCGGACGTCGCCGTCGATGCACGCGAATTGGATCGCGTCGGTGTCAAACGTCTTTCTGCGCGAGGGGGGGGGGGGTGAGGACCGCGCGAATCCCCCCCCCCCCTACATTGAAGAGGCAGAGGAGGCGTAGAGCATCCCGTCGCCGAACGCAAGGGCTGTGACGTCGCTGAAGTTAACTAAAAATAGGCGCAACAGCTTCCCAGTCTGTTAACTCAGACCCCCCCCCCGCCGCAGCGGAACCGCCAAGTCAAATTGGTGGACAAGAGGGCCCGATGCGCCGAAGAGCTTCCCGTCGCCGACGGCGATGGCGCGCACGGCGCCGTGACGGCAGAGGAAGGACACCTTCGGCTCAAAATTCTAAAAATTAGTCTTTAAAAATGAAATTGACACGGCGGCATCAAATTGGAGGATCCTCTCTCCCGCACCGACGTAAATAAAGGTCGTGGTCTTTAAATGTGTTAGCGCGAGGGTTGGATGTGGCGCGACGATGAGGAGCGAATAGAGGGGGGGGGCGGAAAGTTCGACCGCGCGGAGGGGCTCGCCAGTCTGGGCGTGAGGAGGAGAGAGAGGGGGGGTGCCTCTGCGCGCCAGAACCTGACGGTGCAGTCCGTCGACGCTTCGGGTGTGAGCGCTGACAAGGGGGGGGGTTGTACTTGTGACTAAATGGTCGTCGTCAGTTGCGGAGATGTGGCGGATGACGGCGGAGGTGATGCGGCCCTTGTGGCCGACGAACTCCAGCACTTTCTTGCCCTTTGGTTGTGAGGCCATCAAAGTCAAAGTGACGGCCAACAGGCGGCGCAAAAACTTTCACCGCGTGGTCGGCGCAGCCGAAGAACCCGCCGATGCGCCACGCCGCAAACGTCTCCGGCGCCAAGGGGACTTTCATAAGACGATGGCCCTCCCCTGTCTTGGTGGCGTCAGAGGGCGGGGGGGAGGGCACGTCGATGTCCCAGCGGTAGACCTCGCCGTTGAAGGCGGCGGAGAACAAAAAGCCGTCCCACATGGAGAGGGCGAGGATGTACGCCGTGTGACCCCGAAGGACCATGCGGCAGATGAAGGTCTCCTGCTGTTACTGGGTGGTGGTGCGGCAGACTTTGCAATCGTACACGCGGATGGTGGCGTCGTAGGAGGCGGTGAACAAGGAGACTGTCTTGTCCCGCTCCCCAACAAACTCGGCATTGTCATAGAGGATGAAGGTTGTGATAAGCTGTGTGTGGCCTTCAAACTCATGAGCGTACACGTCGCTCTGCCGGTTGAGAAAAAGTTTCTGAGGGTCTGAAACTGGTTTCAAAATGGTGTGCTCTTCCATGCGCTGAAAGACATTTTTTTGGAAAATTGAGCAGTGGCAAATGCAGCGAAGGCCCGATTCAGCTGTTGCTCGGTGTTTTTCGAAAAGAAAAATGTTGGAAAATTGAGCTGACATTTTGTTGCGGGAGCAGCATCGTCGTTCTAAAGATAACTGCTTGTTTATTTAAGTTTGATGTGTGATACTCTCGAATCACAGCCACACCTTGCTTTGACAAGCCCCCATGACCACAAAACCCTGACTTCTGGAGCCCCCTCAGCTGTCGTGGACTCTTGTTTTCTTTCTTCGTCTCTGACCTTGTCGCGCATCCTCTCCCTTCATGAGCGGAAACAAAGTGCGCGTCACTCTCTTCAGACACGGCCGCTCAGACCCTGGCAAGGCTTTCATCGTGCCGGACTCTTGGCCAAGGTTCTTGGAACAGGCCGCAAGCAAATGCGACTGCCCCGCAATCACTCGCATCCAAACGTCTGACGGCGCTGTCATCGAGCAGCTCGAGGAGATCCTCCCCGGCGACAAACTCTTCGTCGTTTGCGCCTCCCCAACCGAAGGCTCCCCCGTCGAAGAGCCACCGCAAGCAGCCGCCCCCGCGAGCGAGGACCCCTCCCCTGTCCCGCGCGAGGCACGCCCGACTCCTCGTGGGGAGGAGGAGGAGTTTGGGGACTTTGCGCTTGACCGCAAGCGCGAGGAGTTGCTGTCGCTAATTTCGGACTGGACCGAAGACGCCGCGACGGCGCCGCGCACGGGGCCCGCGTTCGAGAATGTCTTCCCCCCCCTCGGCGATGCGAAGGGCCAGGCCCGCCCTGTGGCTGCAAATGGCAATCAGGGCGCGCAAGCCGGCTTCGGAAGTGGACACCCACCCCCTCTCGTGATCTAACCCCCCCTTTCCATCAGCTTCACGGCGCCCCCACGAGCAGGCGCGCTTCTCCCCCCTCGTGCGCGTCCTGCGCGACAACCTCGTTTCGACAGGCCACAAAGTAGCCCCACCCCTCCCCCCTCGCTGACGCTGCAGTCGCTTGACTTCAACGCCGTGGTTGCGGCGCTGATGGAGATTCTCCCGGATTGGCAGATCCGCCTTGGGGTGGGGTCGCTTTTTGACTACATCAACGAGGCGGAGCGCGCGGGGCTGGTCGACATCAGCCCGACGGGGGCGGGGTCGTTTGTGTCCATTCGCGGTGACAGGGAGGTTGGAGTCGTCAAGTGGGTGAAGGTGAGAGAAGGAGGGTGGGGGGGGCTAACGACTGGAAAGGAGAGCTACGGCTTCATCCAGTCGCTGTCGCACACCGAAGACCTTTTTTATCATATTTCAGAGGTCCGCGCGCCGCGCCAGCTCCAAAGCGGCGATGAGGTTGAATTCCTTGTTGTCATGTCACCCCCCCCCCTCTCTCAAGTTTCTGATGGCGGAGGAACCCGTTCACGGGGAAGTTGAACGCGACTCAGATTTACCTCCTCAACTCTGCGGAGAGCCTGACGAACCTGTCGTACGCTAAGGACGGCACGCCGGTTCTGTTACTCTGCCAGCGTGCTAACTGACTTAGATTAAGCCTCTGTTAGACGAGGGGATGCTGTCGCAGCTGAAGCTGCTGTCGCTGTCGCAGCAGGCGCAGGCGCAGACAATCTCCTCCGCGCGGGGGGCGCCGAGTAACAAGGGCCCAAATTCCGACCACGATTATCTGTTATCTATGGCGTCAGAGCAGGACATGATGCCTCCCGACGCGATGTCGTACGTCGACGTGTCACACCCCATGCAGCCCATGCACCAACTCCCCCCCCCCCCCATGATGTCGATGGCACCCCCCCTCCCCATGCAAATGCATCACATGGCTGCCACCCCCCCCCCCATGGGCGTCATACCCGGGCCAATGCCTCCCATGGCCCTGGGGCACCTCCCGCCCCCACAGGGCCCGCCGATGTCTCGATTTTCCCTCGGCGCTGGGTCAGACATCAATCAGGAGCCTTGGCTGTTCAAAACGAAGATGTGCAAGTTTTGGCCGAACTGTCCCCGTGGGCCAAAGTGTTGGTTCGCCCATGGCGAGGGCGACCTCCGCCGTCCTGCTATTCCCTACCCCTCCTCGGTAGCGCATGGCACATTGCTCTTATTTTCCAGGCGCCCGTGCCCGGAGCCTTCTATCCCCCCGCAGCGATGTATGCGACATCCTGAAGGCGCCGCTCTATCAGTTTGTTATTGTTTTTAGTTTTAAGCGATGTGATGTCATGTCACAAAGTAGTCAGGATTGCTAAAGATCTGTTAACTCTTTCTTTAAAAGTAAACGTTCGCCTGTGTTCTCCATGCGTGCTGCGCCCCCTCCTACCTGCGCAGACTCTCTACAGGCGAACGGCAAGTGGACAACCGCCGATGGGTTTTGGCGGGAAAACAGGTCAATCAAGTCAAAGTCAAAAGTGACAAATGATGGCAGATGAAGAGTTGGCGTTCAAGCATGCACTTCTCACCCCCCCCCAGCATCGACGACATCCTCGACTCCCCCCGCGTGGGGCTCGATGCGACGGCTGCGTCGGAGAAAAACACCGACCGCAAACTTTTTGCCGACGCCGGCGGCGCCAAATCCGTCCGCTTTGAGCCCCGTTTGGACCGCGTCGACGTCGAGCCCCCTGCCTCCGCCGTTGACGCGGCTGACGTCATCTCAAAGCCGCGCCGCACGCAAGTCATGCCCTACGCGAGGCTGACGACGACGTCTGCGAGCGACGCGTACCGCCGGAGTTGGACGGACGGCCATGCGCCGGACTTCTCCTGCCATGACCGCATCGAGCGCGCCATGCGCTCCACCTACGCAATCCTTCGCTTCGCCGGACTCCTCCGCGACTCCCGCGCCGCGCGCCTCTACTCCCTCCTCGTCGCCGCCCTCCTCCTCACCGTCTGCGCCCTCGGCCTCACCCCCGCCGCCCTCGACGTCGCCTCCGGCGCCGCGTCTGCGCGCAACGACGACTTCTCCCTCCGCGTCGTCTTCGTCTTTTGGTTCCTCCTCACCACCTCCACAAACTTGGCCCTCGCGGCGCGCATGCCGCGCGAAAACTATTTGCAGGCGCTGTTTGCGACCATCTTCGCCGACGACGAGGACCCCGCGCCGCTGGTGGCGCACCGCCGCACCATCGAGGCGATGACGGGGGGCTTCGTCGGCGTCAACTTCATCTTCCTCCTCTTCCTCCTGTTTTTGTACCCCCCCCTCGCCGCCGTCATGGCAAAGGTGGTCGAACCCCTCCCTAGCGTCGAGTCGCGCGCGTTTTTGATGGCTGTCAACCCGATCCTGGTCATCAACTGGGTCGCGCCGCTCTTCCTGTTTTGCGTCTCCGTGTCGGTCAGTTAAACAGATTGTTTATTTTATTTTATTCTATTGTCGTCTTCACCTTGTCAAAGATTGGCATACGTCGTCCCCTGCATCGCAAACATCAATCAAATATCGAAATAACAATTAATCAAGCGAACCCCCGTCATCCTCACCCCCCCCCCAGTGCGTCAGCAAGCAGCTCAGCTTCCTCTCCGCCTCCTTCCGCGATGCCCGCCTCTCCCTGAAGCAGTTCCTCGCCGAGTTCAGCCGCATCAAACACTCCATCCTCGCCGTCGAGCGCGTCTTCGGTTCAACTCCCCCCCCCCCCCCCCCC
>JAIYDP010000014.1 GCA_027487435.1 Verrucomicrobiaceae bacterium
CCCCCCTTCGCAATGTCTGAGACATCCAGGCGGACCTTCTAGACTGCACCCCCCCCCCCCCCTCAGCCGTCTTGCCACTTGAAGAGGAAGAGGAGCCTCCCGCTCCTGTTCCGCGCAATCGCTTCCTTCGCCTCCCAACCGCGTCTCCGATTTTGAGAAGGGGGGGGGGACTTCAGACGAAGCGAAGCGCCACCCTTCCGTTTACAGCAGGGGGGGATGGTGGACGGAAGCTGAACGAAACACATGGGGAAGTTCTGGAGGAGGGGGGAGGAGTTTTCAAATGCCCTTCGGCGCCGCCAACGGACCCCGCCCTTGAACACCCCCCCCCTCCACCGCAGAGCGTGTGGCCTCACCACACCTCCCCCGCCGACGCAGATCCAACCGATTTCGAGGCCCCCTCGCACGACGTTGTAGAGCCAGCGCCGCTGCCGCTCCCCTCCGATGCCAGGTCGCGCCAGGTGGACGTGGGAGGGGGGGAGGCATTGCGTAGCGACTGTTCGGCTTTGCGGCCGGGCCGCAGCAAGTTGCAAAATTCAAATGTCAGTGCAGACGGGTTGCGGAGATCGCCTTTGAGAGGAAGGGATCGATCGAAAAGTCGGGAGAGGGGGGGGGGGTTACAGCCGCCGCCTCCTCTTGCCCTTGGACGACCGGATGAAAATGGAGGGGGCGGCGAACTTGGCTACGGGGATCCGGATTTAGTTATCTTCGTTTAGCTCCTTGTTGTGGGACGACATGGGCTTGACATCGACCCTTTCTGAGCCGCCGCCATGGCAGCCTTCTGCCGCCGCCGTCAACTCGTCGAGGGCCCGTCACGCGCATTTGGCTCGTGCGCTGTTCTTTCGTTCTTGTCCACTGGCTGTACTTGAAATAAAGAATATGATCGGCAAGTTTCGCAATGGTCAGGGGGGGGGGATCCGTTGGGCGGTGGCGACGTGGTGTCCGAAGTCAATTTTATTTACAGGGGAAGCAATCGCGGGGAAGAGATGATGGGAGGAGTTGAATGGGGGAGGACATAAAATGGGCTGGGCTGGGATCGCAAGCGGAGGAAAACGGGTGGGGGGGTCAAAATTAAAAAGGAGGCGCCGCAAGGTCACGTCCGTGCCCATGTTGGCTTCTTTTTGTTAGCGCGCTTCTTGGCCGCAAGCTTCGACACCTTGGCGTTGGATTTTTGGATTTCCTGAGCAATGAGGGGACATCAGCGCAAGGGAGGGGGCAGTACATTGAACTTTTTCTTCGCGTACGTTCGAAGACGATCGTCCGCAAGAATCTCATTCGCAAGGTCGCCCCTTCTGCTCCTTTTGGACATTCTGCTCGAGAAGAATTCAGTGCGCCCTTCTACGACCGTTCCGATCTGGAAAATTTGAGCAAAAAGCAACAACGGGGAACTTGAAAAAACTTTGGAAGTGCAAGCTTCCGAGGATCTTTCTGCTTGTAGTGGCGCTTTGGGTCGATAAACTCGCGATTTTGGAGCACTCTCAGGGTTGCTTTGATTTCTGGCGTGACTGGAGTGGACGGAAGGTCAAACCACTTCGCTCCGGCAGTGGATGGCTTCGGGGGGGGCTTCTCTGATGAGAAAGCTAAACGACGTCAAACCTTCTTCGTCTCCGAGGGAATCGACTTTTCAAAAGAGGCCAAATTTAGTTCCCGTGACACCTTTTTGCGATGCATGCTCAAAATTACACCGCAATAGTATTTAACTTGGAAGAAAGCACTCTACAGAAACGTTACAAATGTTTACGCGAAGCCAAATCCTTCGGCACCCTCCATGATTGCCTTGAAAAGCATGTCACGAAGCGTTTCCTGGGACATGAGGATTTAACCCAAAGCTGACTGACGTAGGTTGCATAAGTAGGCAGGTCAAGCTGGTTGAAGCACGTATGAGACGTCGGCAGCCGCGAAGGATCAGGGACGCGGTGGATATTGAATCTCTGAGGACCGCTCATGCCTACAAGCCCACCAAAACCCTCCAAAGGAACCTTAAAAGATGAGAAGAGGTTCAGCTCACTTACTTTCGATGTCCCTGTGACGAACTGCACAAGGCGAGCACGCTGCTCAGGTAGGAAAGACTGAGCAGCCCTCCAAAACCACTGGATTTGCAAAGAGTCCACGGTATAACCGTGGTAGTCAGTGTGAGAACGCAAATCCTCCACTACAGCGTCAGGCACCCCCTTGACACATCTCCGCACAGTCAATTTCAGGCATGCCGCACATCAACAGCTCCAGCTCTTCAGGAGTAAAGATAGAAATGAGATCCAGAGGGATCATTTGATGGAACCCCTCCAAAAACGACACCACTTGCTCCTTGATGCCCGTCGTCATGCGATGGGCCGCCAAAAGCTGCACGTACTCCCGCTTCGTCTCATTCGTCACCTGTGTTGTGAGGGAGCCCAGGACAACGCGCACTTGAATGTCTCTGCCGTTGGGCTTCAAGTCTGTCATTTTCCGCTCGCCGTAGTCTTCCGACCCAATACAAAACGTCAGCTCGTCCATTTCGCTGATATCGTTGTCGAGAACCCACCTGTATCAAATCAGAACGGACGCATGACCAAATCTAACCGAAGGCTCTTGTAGAACGTTGGGTCGATCGACTCAACATCGTGGTACGTCAGCGGCATATTGATCATTTGTTTGTACAGCGACCTAGACAAGTGCGCATCCAGCAGCTGATTGTCAGCAATGGCCTTCCCCATGATGGAGCCAATAAAGCGGAAGTATTGCAAGTGATTGTGGACAATGTACGACCCTGTGTTTGGCTGCAACGTCTGCCCGTTTGTCTGGAGTGTCAGGAACGAAACAACAAACCTCACGCCAAGGGCAAAGAGGCCTATCTCCGGGTTCATCATGGCCTTCGACAAGAGAAGATACCACTCCCTTGTCAAGCCACCCGCATCGATGCCTTCTTCGCCCTGAAAGCTCACAGAAATCCGTCCCCGCAAGTTGTCAGTAGTGACACGCGAGAACTGCACGAAAGTGTCCTCCAAAATGTGCGAACGCCTCACTTGCAGACGAACAGTCGTGTGGCGGACACCCTCGCTGCGCTTGCGGAGCTCTCGGCGGAACAAGAGGCGCTTGTTTTCAAAGTCCAGGAGGCGTGGCATCTTTGAGAGTGCTTGTAGAGGCCCGGTCAACAAAGTGGGGTACTGCTTCACAAGCTCGTTCAGCGCGTCGCGGTTTCTCTCGGCAAATGCCACCAACAGCGGCAGATCTCTGTCCGACGCAGCGCGGTCCATGGGCGACGGGGGCGCTGAAGAATCAGAGCGCGAAGCAGCACGTGACAGCGGATCGAACTCCTTCACGTTGGCAGCACCGTGGACAATCAAAAAGCCCTCCAAAAGCGGAACCAAGCGGAACAACACTGGGATATACCATCCCAACGAGTGCCGTCCCCCTGCTGGACGTCGCTGCTCGCCAATGCGTGTCAGAACATCTGAAAGCACTTCCCACATCACGTCGCGGAATATGGGTTCAATCCGCGAGCGGAATGGGCCCGATTCTGGAAGACTGGGTGGATGCTGCGTAGGAACTGCGCTGCCATCGACGTCGTTGACGATGAAGGCGATGCATTTCAGCACACGGAGGATGTGCACATCATGAGCACCAGGAAGTCCGATGAAGTTGGGGTTTGTTCCCTCGGACACTTGAGCTGAGAGGGTGCGGAGCTGAACCACGACCACACCCGCGAGGACTTCGAAAAGTTCAAGTAGTCGACGCAGGGCTTCGTCGAAGCATACACGGGACACGTGACAGAGGATTGAACATACTTTTGCAGCGCTTTTTTCAGGGAGGTCTTCATTCGTGAGCGCGAGCGCCAAAGCTCGAACACAGGCAGGTTGAAAGAGGAAGTGCCGCAACGGCGGTGGGCTCGACGCCTCCGCCCGACTCGCGGCGCCAAGCAGGAGTGCGGAGACATTAACAAGCTCCTCAAGAAGCGGAGGGCAGCGGAGGTACATTGGGCTCTCAAACATCTCCAGCAATGCAAGGACGGCGTTAAGTCCCGAGTCTGGGGCGGGGAGGAGAAGCAGCGCGAGGTTGGGGCTCTGGCGTAAGAGGCCCCCCAAGGTCGCAAGTGCACGGCGGGCGACAACGGGATTCCGTCCTGACGTGTCTGCGACGGCGTCCAATGCAGGATCAGAAAATGTTAATGAAGAGCCAACAGCCATCTTGACCAATGAGACAACAAGGAGTTGGCGCGAATCCTCTCGAGATGCAAAGTGTTGAAGCGAACGTGAGAGGGTCTGTCGGTTGACCGCGCCGCAGACGCAGAGGAGACGGAGGAGAACACATAGATCAGATGGTTGGAAGAGCTTGCTGGACAAGAAAGGGCCGTTGTGGACGACTGGTTGGCGGTGGTGCGCCGCATGCGGCCCCATGTGATTTCGGACGAATGAGTGGATAGCATTCATGTTCATACTAAGCATTGAAGGGTCAACGTTTGGGAATCGATGCAATCCCCGCATTTCTTGGACGTCCACCAGTCGCGCAGCTGCACGGTCACGCAAACGAGCGGCTTCTGTTGCTAATTCAGGTGGCAGTGAGGAGAGCAGCTCTTGATCAGCTCCCAAGAGAACTTCTGCTCGCAAGTGCGGGTCAAGGGTGGCAATAAAACTTGCCGGGTCCATTTCTTGAGCAGCCGATTGTGGTGCAGGCTGAGGCGCGTGCTGACGAGCGATTTCGGCTTGCAGCTCTGGAGGTAAGGCAGCAAAAACCTCAGGATCAATGCCCGGGATGTCCGCGCTTCTTACAGCCCGCACGCGCGCTCTTGTTGATGCAACAACTTCATTGCGTATCTCCTCGGGGAGTTCCATCATCGTCGATGGATCCAACCCAAGTGAGAGCCACTCTTCGACAACAGGGTCAACTGAAGCAGCGGCCACCGTAGCGGTTGAATCACGCGAGGCTGGGGGAGTTGCCTCGAGAACATTATCGCCAACAGTGCTGGCGGCTGCACCATGCGCTTGCTGTTCAATTTGATTTGCTGCCCCAACAAAGCCTTCTGCAGCTGGCTGTGACCGTTCCTGCTCTGAAACAGGCGCCGCGAGAGCAGCTGCTGCAGCGCCGTCACCGTCCACCATCATGGAGAGCTCAAGGGCACGTTGAAGCAGAGCGTCGTCGTCTTCGTCATCAAAAACAACACCATCTGAAGAGGGATGCAGTTGGGGAAGCTCCTCTTGCGGAAGCGCGGGAGACATCATCTGGACATTGGGAACTGGTGCCGCTACAATAGGATCCACATGTAAAGACAGACTGGCGTTACTTGGCTGAGGACGTTCTTGCGGTTGGGTGCTTGGGAGCAACCTTGCGATGGCGTCGAGCATGGCGGCATCAACATTTTCAACAAGAGGAGCAACATCAAACCGGCGGGGAGGATCGCGCTCCCTCCGCCGCATTGGCCACAAAGAGCTTATTGGCTGATAATGACTGCGAGGCCGGCTCGGCGCGGGAGCTGCGGACGGTGGGGCTTGGTCTACGAAAGAATTGAGGGATGGGACTTCGAACAGATTGGTCAACGAAGAGGGCTGCGACGCAGGCTGAGAAGGATTTGCTGACTCTTCAGCTGGATCCATCACATAGGGTTGGCTGTCGCGATTCATGAACGCCAACCGTGGCCGCCTCATGAATTCATCCTCTGTCATAGCCATCATGTCAAGATGTCTGCGACTTGGCATTCGGCCATTCCGGCGACGATCACCTGCATCGAAGACATTATCGTCTTCATCTCCGTGGTCGTCCAAGTCAACGGACACTTCCATCATGCCGCTGTCAAGAGGGATGGCCATAGGGTGACCCATCCCGTCGTCGGCCACATCCTCGTCGCTCATCATGTCCTCTGGCATAGCATCACCGTCATCACCGTCATCACCGTCATCAGCGCCTTCGCCATCGTCATCTTCCTCTTCTTCCTCCTCCAACTCTTCCTCCTCCTCCTCCTCTTCCTCGCCTTCTTCTTCATCTTCTTCTCCGCCCTCTCCTTCTTCATCATCGTCGTCATCATCCTCCATTGCCTCTTCATTCTCGTGATCATCCATTGCTTCACCAAACGGGATCCCTTCATCCATGTTCATGTCATAGAAGGATTCCTGCCCAAACAAGGACTGTCCTGACATTTCTCGGACGAGAGGCTCATCCGATGAGTCAAGACCTGCACTCTCTGCTCCAATCTCATGCATGGCGTCATCCACACCTTCTCCGCGACCGTCATCCAAATCCATTCCAACAAGAGCAGCCTCCACTCTGCCGCTCAAGTCTGAGTCCAAGGTCATATCTGACTCACTCGCCGTAACAACCTCCGCGGACTCAGGTTCCGTAGGACCTCGTGACGTGCCTGCATCTTGCTGCAATGGTGGTTTCAATGGATCGGACGGCTCATCCATCAATGGAACATGGGTCGACACATCCAAGATGTTGCTGATAGCTTTGAGCAGACCATTGGCAACGTGATGCGTGTCATCAAGCTCAACGGCAAGCCGGCGGATGGCGCTGAGAAGTGACTTATGCAGCTGGACCTTCGAAATATTGGAACAAATGTCCTGAGTTACAGGAGGAGGCTGCCTCGTCATGATAGTTGACAACAGGTTCGAAAGAACTCGGAGCTTTAGAAGATCAGACCGCTTTTCTCCAGAACAAGATTCAATGAGAGTCGCCAATTCTTGCAGCACCCGGCGCCGTGGCTCGCCGTGGCGAGAGAGAAGGCTCATTATAAGCATTGATGCTCTAAACGACGTTTCACGCAGAGTTGCATTACTTGACTCTGCAGGGACGAACTCGATGAGATCTTGAAGCACAAATCGGACCAGTGAAAGAGATTGCACAGCTCCCACCTTGACAAGCGCAGACGAAACCAGCGGACAACTGCCAATCAGCTGCGTCATCGTGGTCAACATAAACGCTACAGAATTCAGCTTGCCCGAGCTATCAGTCGTAGCTGCAGAGTCTTCACGATGAAAGCGCATAAGTGTGTCAACAAGATACGAACACACAAGCCTGTGGAACTGGCCTCGCTTGCCTTTCGATTTCCCAAGGGACTGCCGACGATCAATGAGAGTCACACGCTGGGAGGTATCGATGGTCGCAACAGCCTCAAGGGCTTGAATAAATGCATGATAGCTTCGAGAAAGCATTGCGCTGCATCGGCTGACAATTTGACTTAGCGCCACGGAGCGCCCAACGTCAGCCCCAAAAGAGGCAACGACAGTGCGAATTTCGGCCTCAGCCTGCGTGCGAAGTGTCACAGGGTCCTCCACAATGCGACGGAGTATTCGAACCACGAGAGTCCCTTGGCCAGCAAAGAGAGAAGTCTCGAAAAATCTGTTCAGGAAAGACAAGGGGGTGTCTCGGGTTGAGCACAAGAACTGTGCCAACGTGAAGTCAGACAAAAGGACATCAAGGAGTCCGAATGCACCAAGGATGACGTCGTTCGAAGACGTTTTTCCCAACAATTGAATTGTCGCTAAAAGCAAACTGTGGCTTTCATTGGCGGATCCCTTCAGTAGCTCTGCAAACGTCTTCGCATCCACAGACGCGTCTGCCCGCCAGATATGCCAGAGTGTGTCTGTCAGCACGAGGCACGTTGCGTCAATGTGTTGAGGGACTGCTGGCGAAGAGGACATATCAATGAAATGGGCAACAGTCAATCGACAAACATCCTCAGGAAGGGGCCTCTTGAGATGGCCTTGCGGTGTCTTGTCCAGGAATAAGTAAAGGATCCGCATGATCGCATTGAAGTGAGAGTAACACCGTTGAACGGCTGCTGCATTTGCACCTTCAAAAAAAGCCTTCAAGACCACGTCGCGCTTGGAGCTGTCACGAGATACAAGGGCTTCAAGTGACCGATGGAAAGAGGTTATGAAGACCTTGTCTACGACGCTTTGGTCAGATAGAAATAAAAACCCACTCGATAGAGCACGCTCACAGAACAAGACAACGTTGCCTATACCCGGCTCAGACGGACTGAAGGGGTGCTCAGGAGCGTGATGATGGTTTGGGAAAATTTCATTGGCAACAAAGAAATTGATCAGCTTGATCCGATCAGGGCCAACTTGAGCAAGGGCGAGCTCGATATCAGACCGACCGTATCCCATTTCTTCAAACTC
Organism: Verrucomicrobiaceae bacterium; assembly: GCA_027487435.1. Taxonomy (GTDB): domain Bacteria; phylum Verrucomicrobiota; class Verrucomicrobiia; order Verrucomicrobiales; family Akkermansiaceae; genus UBA956. The sequence goes on from JAIYDP010000014.1 coordinate 8,091, forward strand.
CTTCATTTGAGGAAAGTCACCGGCAACTTGCCGCGATGCAGGAAGTTCAGCATCAGGCTCCATGAGAGCTGCGACAAGGCTACATAACGAAGATGACGTCTCAGAAGCAAACTTGCCTATGCATTGCATCGTGACTATCGGAGCAAGCGCTCGCGCAGTTGCAGCCTTGATTCGCTTGGCCATTTGCGTACACTCCTTAGCAGAAAACACTTCAGTGGACGCAGAACTTAGCACAGGAACGACCATCTTGTATGTCAGCAACTTGTGCATGAACCGGAAAGCCTCAGACGCCATGTAGTGCAGCTCAACGTTTTCTGGTAGTGGACACGCAGTCAAATCGCTCACAACATAATCCAGCAACGCCATCAAGATTTCAATGCCAGTTTTCTTCGGAGAGTCGATAATTTCACTCGAAAATGCTTTTAGGAGGCCTGAATGAAAGCCTTTCAGACCTTCATCCCACAGGACAGATGACGCAAAGCTGAAAAGCTTTCCAAGATACTTTCTGAAGGTCGGTAGATCATTGGGGGGTTGTTGCATGGACTGGCACTCGAACATGAAGCCATTAACAATCAGCTTGCATAACTCGATCTCCCAGCTCTGCAGCACAACCCTGTCATTGTGCTGGCGGCGCGAGTAGCTCGTCCCCATGACGCGACAAAGGCTTGACACTACCCCAACCAAGGATTTCTCAATATCCACACAGAGAGACCTGATGTTGTCAGGGGCGCGACAATCACGGCCAGAGAAGCGGCAAATCAGCATCAAGTCACTTATGCACGAATAATGCCTGCAAATCACGATTGCATCCGCTTCCTTGATGGACGCCGTGGGCATGCTTGCTTGCATGAGAGTGGCCACCCTCTGCAAGCGCAAGAGGATCGCTTCCAAATCTAGCAAACAGCCACCGAAAGTGCTTAGGGCATCAACTCGCTTAGCGCAGAGAAGTTCAGAGAGAATCTTCATTTTACGGTCAAAGTGAGACATGATGTTCTCAAGGACAGAGTGGCGACCCTGTGACGTGACCACAGATGACGTTTGGATCACAGAGAGCAAGCGGGACACGCGAGATGAACAGATGATTTGATTGCTTAAAGGGCTGTTCACAAGCCCTTCGACCATGATGCGCATTCCTCCTTTTGAGACAAAGCTTGTGACGATTTCAGAATTGTTGGACAGTGCCTCGAGTAAGTGATACAGGAAACGAATGAAGCTCTCGACATCAGCCACGTCACTTGATTCATTTGCTCGCTGCAAGACACGATCAATAAAAACCTTCAAGTCTTCAATCATAGCGTCCTTCATGAAGGGAGTGTGGCGAACCATTTCCTCCATGCTGGCGCCAAAGTGACCTGGATTAATGCCCCCATCGGCTGAGAACAACGTAACGTTTGCTTCAGAGATGACATTGAGCAAAGACTTCAAGGTACCTGTGCTCCCGATCAAAGACTGGCTTGCAGCATCCAGGCACACAGCAGACAAGAAAGACGGAATGGCGGCAACAAGGGAGGAATTCAGCATTGTGTCGCGGTTGATGCAACGTAGAGCAGTCGGGACAATATTGTTCTCAGTCATACTTGCAATGGAACTTGGGTCGTGGAAGAACGCTTGCATGAGCATTGACAGAGTCTTCTCAATGGTGAATCCTGAAAAAAGTTGACTGTTTGAAAGAATGAGGAGAACTGCGTCTACGAGACGCTTGTCTTGGAGGCATGCAGCAATGGCACCGGGAGAGAGAACCATCAAACGGATCAATTGCTCCAGCAGCCTTTGCTTCACAACGGAATCAGAAAATCCTTCGGGAAACGGGAATGTTGAGACAATGCTCTTCAAAGGAGCAACATGCGAGACAATGTCATTGCAAACAACCTGAAATTATCAGAAAGGCACACGGGACATTACATGGCAACACTCGATCAAAGAGATCTGTCCCTTAAGCTCTCTAAACATGGAGATGCTTCCATTGTGATGCCGGCAGATATCGTGCAACGTCCGAACTGCAGAGTGTGCCACCTTCACGAGTTTAGCATCTTCAAAACCTAAAATCACAACCCGCGGATGCTTCAGGCAAATATCGCTATTGAGGAGAGGAAGGATAAATGGAACGACAGCTGAATTGGATATGGGACCAGCATCGCGGCTGTAGAACGATACGACGGACGAGAGACTCAAAATTCCCGAGAGTAGTTTCGTGCCAGCTGTTGCCTGCTCGTCATCTACAGCTTCTGACACCGTCAAATAGGCTTCGGTGCTGATACCGTTAATGACCCTCAAACTTCGTTGCAATATTTCCGGAAAGGTCGTTGCAGGCACCGCAGACAGACTGAAGGAAAGGGGTCCATCCGATAATGCAAGGGTAGTGCATCGGATTGTTGTCACCAAAAGGTCCTGTACGCTTAGCCCCGAGATCTATAAATCTGACAAGTGGGATGGCAGCATGGTGCCGGATAACGCCAAGGAGGTCATGAAACACATCGGGATTCAGAGTGTGTCCCTGTTGTGCAAGATCTGGGATATCAGCCAAGCAAGCAATGGACAAACGAGTGACGGAGACAGCGTAAACTTGAACTTGCAGCATTCTGAGACGAAGCTGTCGATCAGTAAACCGCTTTGCCAATCGAATGCGATGACGCAAGAGGAAGATGTCCTCAGAACGGATTCCAGCGCCAGCGGCGGCAGCAGCCTTGCGAACTAAATCGTCCTCAGTGTGCTGTGCTATCTGATCCGATGAAAACTGGACTTGAACGACGGATTCCTGATCGACGTTGCTGACACGGACAGAAACCGATGTGCACTTGGAGAAAAGGTCCGACTACGTAGTCAGATGACACTGTGTGCAACAATGCATTCTCAGAAAAGGGAAGCTCGTCTCGAGAGCAGATCGAGAGAGATATCCCATTTTCCTTCGTGCCGAAACCGCCAGACAGGACTGCAAGCTGAGAATCGAAGTCAACGGGAAGGTTCCAGCGCGGCGACTTCCCACGGAAGGCGACTTGAAGCAGCTCCAAAGCACCGCGGACCACGGTAGGGTCCTCATGTTCCAGCAACCGCTTCACCTGCGAAATAAGAATAACCCACTGGACGAAAACAGAGTAAGAAAACTGAGGGAGTTTCCCTGAAGATGCATCGAGCAAGTTCTGCGCAAACTTTAAGACACCGACAAGAATTTCCGGATCTGCCTGACGCTGCAAAATCTGATCAAACCGCTCCAAAACAGGCGCCCATCGACTAATGTCGGTCTGCATACTCAGCTTGCTAAATTATGGAGGAACTTTCTCGAAAGGCCAAACAATCCGACACTGGGAGGTGTATCTTGTCATTTCCTCTTCAGGACAGCTCAGCAGTATGAGAGCGAGACCTTCTTCTGCCGTAGTCTGTACAGATGTTACAAAGCAGAATACGTAGTGGGTGGAATTCTATGCCGAAATTACCTGAAAAGACTTTGGCCGAAGAACGTTTGCAGCCATGGGTTTTGTTGCGAAAGTTCTTAAGAAGAAAATAGAGCAATAAGTCTTTATGTTTGATATTCACCCTAACTTCAGCAAGCAGGTAAAAGTCGTGCGAATAACAATTTTTCTTTGTGATTTGTACTGGAGGCTGCTGAAATCACTCAAGAATACGGTGTCCAAAATCTGACAGGTGACAGTGACAGATGGGTTTGTTATCTCAATTTTTTAGAGCGATCGATTTTTGAAACAGAACTGGATTCATCCTCTCCACTCACTCCAACGAAAAGGCGGCCACCTCTAGCAAGTTCTGTGGAAAGAACCGCGACAAAATTCCATCGTGTCGAGGTAACGCTCCGACAACTCACGCTTACCAGCAGCCCCTTTGTGTTCAAGACGTAGTTTCGGACCTCACAACTGCATTGAGGAAGGCAAATTCAAACACAAAAAGATGCAACCAAACCATTGAGCGCGTAGCTTGTTTTGGAAAATGAAGCTGACAGCGTCAGCTGCTCAAGTACCAAGAGAAACTCCACAGAGCGATCGCCACGCAACGAAGCACTTGGAGAGCCAAACTCATAGTTCAAAGATCGTTTTTTCGAGCTGCTTTGCATTCTCGCAAAGTCCGTCTTTCTGCTTTGACATCCTCCTCTTCGAAAGTTGCCATTTCCGTAAATTGTGCTCCGCTTTTGCCATTGACGTTGAAGGCGCTTAGGGAGGCCAGAGAGGGCCTCCGTGGCGAGGTTTTGAAGTCATTTGCACACATTCAGCTTCTTCTAAGCACCTCAATGTCCCAGCTTGCGTCAGTGTCCTTCCGTTGCCATCACCCAACGTGGTCCTTCTGACCCCTCAGCGCCAGCAGTTGACGTCCCCCTCCTCTGCGAGCGTGCCGACTCCTCCCGACGCCTTGCTGACGAAGCGATTGCCCTTTACGAAGCTGAGTTGTTCCAAAGACGCCTTCTTCAAAACCGCCTGTACGACCTCGCTGGCAATGTGCGCGTCTTCTGCCGCGTGCGCCCCCCGAAGCCCTGTGAGGGTGATGCGCTGCGTGTCGGCGCCCATCGTCTGACAAGTCTTCACAGCTCTGACGCAAAATGGTCTTGCCTGAACTTTCGTAAGGCCTAACTCAAGCAGCGGACGGGTCCTCTGCGTTGAAGAGCCTCGCAAGGAGCGCTGCTGGTTCGAATTTGACTATGTCTTTGGGGGGGGGTCCAGTCAGGGTGTGGCGCATCCTCGCGGAGGCTCAACGTGCAGACGATGTCTTCGACTCCGTCGCATTGTTCGTCGCGTCGTTCCTCGATGGGAGGTTTGTCGCGCTGCTCGCGTACGGGCAAACGGGGACGGGCAAGACGCACTCGATGGTTGCACATCATCCATCAGATGAGCGGCCTGACATCTCAGATGGGCGGGGAAAACAACGATGGGGTAATCCCTCGGTCGCTCGCCCAAATTTTCGACGACTCAAGGAAGTTTGCTTTTTCCGTCGGGCAACCAGGGGGGTTGTTTTGATTCCGCGCAGATGAGCGTGGTAGAGGTTTACAACGAGCGCGTTCGGGATCTGTTTGTCAGATCTCTGACATCGCTCACACGAAAGCCTTGGAGGCGACGATGATGACGCGGGTGCGCGGCATGAGCTTCGAAGGGGCGCGTTTGGAATGGTTTTGACGCCGCCTGAAATGGCCTGACATCAAAAGGAAATCAGTGGCGTTGAAAGCGTACCAGTCGCCACGGAGCAAGCCATCATTTTGACATTTTTAGATCGCGTCCGCCAATGATGCTCTCCTTCGAATCCGCGAAGCTGTTCGAAATCGATCCGTTTGTTCCCCCTTCCCTCCCACTCATCCGTCAGGTGGACCGGACAGACATGAATGACCGCTCCAGCCGGTCCCATCTGTCTCTTCGCTTGTCGCCGTCATGATGACCCTCTCAGCGTCGTGACGATCAGCGCCGCTGCTGACGAAGCGGTTGGGAAGCTTTTTCTTGTCGACCTCGCCGTTTGCGCAAGCAGCGGAGGCACTGACCCTTCAGGGCTCTGAGCGGCTCGACAAGAGCGGCTCTCTCGCGGACCCGAAGCTTCTTCGCGAGGCGCAGTCAATCAACAGGTTTGATGCAACGGACCGAACTTATGCAAAAGGTCGTTATCTGCGCTCGGTGACGTTATCTGCGCGCTGCAGCGCAAACAGCCGCACGTCCCGTACCGCAACTCAAAGCTCACGCACCTCCTCTGCGACGCACTAAGTGCACCCGCACGCTGAGTGAAGCCTCATGGCGCAGGCGCTGAGGGCAAAGCGGCCATTCTGATCCAGCTCTCACCGTCCCCACACGACTGCTCCGAAACAATGTACCCCCCCTTTCTCTCTTTCTGAGACGTAAGGTCAACGCTGAGCTTTGCGACGCGCGCGATGGGTGTTGAGCTGCTTGACTTAAAAAAGTACCAAAAGCTTGCGTGTTGTGATTCTGTAGGCCTCCGTCGGGAAAGGAGAACAAGGGCGGGTCCAAGGTCACGAAGGGACACGGAACGCCGAAAAGCTTTCCTCGTGATGTGATGTGAACATGTCCTGAAATATGTTGCAAGTGATTGATGTACAAGACGTGTTGTTCTATCCAGTTTTCTCTTTGGGCTTCGCCTGCGACGCCCTTTGACGTTAGGGCGCATAAGTGGGGGCGGCGGTGCCTCGTGTACAGCGCAGAACCAACGAGGACGAGTACGGCGCCAACCCCTGCGCCATCAGAAGGCGCACTGTGCAGGCAGACAATGCGAGGTCGTGAAGGGGTTTTGAAACAAGGCGATCGAAAGGACGACGCTGACGAACTTTCGGATCGTCGTGACGAACATTGTGGTGACAGAGGAGGTGTAGGCCTGCAAGGCGTACACGCCCCTGATGCAGAGGTACCTCACGGGTCAGATCGCGTCAGCTTGCGGGTGCACTGCGTCATAATGTTGAGGGCAAGGAAAATAAAAGGTTTTGGGACTGTGGAGGCGACGAGAGGGACGACGCAGCGCTCGCAACCTCCCCACGACCGCAGGGCGGTGGAGATCTCGCGCGAATTCAACAAAAATAGTGGAAGAGCAAGGAAATGCTGTGCAGTGAGGCCTTGAGGCGCAGGATGGAGCACATTCCAAAATACCCCCTCGTCGATGATGGCGCGGCGGAGTTCCGCAGCGGCTATCCTGAGCGTCGCCGCTCGAGCCAAAAGCTTTTGTCTGTCGGGAGCATGTGGCTGTGAGGCTGCCAGCTCCTCAAGTTGAGTCGCCTCCTGCAGGACGGACTTGTCGCGACAATACTTTCGAAACATCGTCTCTTGCATCATCCCTGCGGGCGTGAGGGAGGCGGGGGGGCGGGGTGTTCGAACCAATGACAGCATTCAAAACGAGGCCTGCTAGCGTGAGGGCGAGGCCAAGGAGCCATAGTGAGAATTCTCCAGAGCCCTAGAGAGTAAAGGGAGAAGATGGGGGGGGTTACTTTATCCTCAGCAGCTTGGAACTGACCCTCCGCTAGAGAGGCCACGACAACGCCTGCAGACACTAATATGGCTGCGAGGTATTCCCGATTAGAGAATCTTGGGTGTGAGTTGCATTGGCGCGACGTGGGCACTTCTTCTTGAGAAAGATAACGTTGAGAGCCATGGTGGCTAACAGTCCAGCAGACCGCAAGATCTGGTGGAGCGAAACTTGGACTCGATAACTGTACACCGCATTGTTGATTACATTGAGCAAATAAAAAAGTGCAATAAACGACAGAGAGGCCCTGAGGGGGATTTGGCGTTGGCCACGAAAAGCTCTTCGGGCTGCGTCGACACACACGAACAAAAATTGGGAGAGAGTCATTAGCGACCCGCTGTACACGCACCCTTTCGAATCGAGTCCAACCAAGAGTTCGAGAGAAATGACATTCAGGCAACAACCAAGCAAGACGCTGGCGACAGC
>JAIYDP010000197.1 GCA_027487435.1 Verrucomicrobiaceae bacterium
CAATCCATCTGTGCCAACCGCACTTATAACGGCACGTAATTTTGGCAAACAGTCTAATAACCTCTTCCCTCCATAGAATGTTCATCCATCATTATCCATTCGTGGTTAAAAAGGTGCCAAAATCCCACTCCCCCCTTCTGCTCACTGCTCACTCACCACTTCTCCCTCCGTGTACTCCCTGCCCTCTTTGGTTCGATTTCAGTCTTCAGATCTCATCAAAAATCTCTTCGGAAACGACCGGATCGGAAACCAAATGGTAGCGCACCTCAATCTGCTCCATGCAACAGGCATTGAGGGATGTGAGGGAAAAGCATAGGGTTACTCCTGCGGCAGGCCGAGCGCGGTTGCCCACTCGTTCCAGCGCTTGGTGAGCTGGTGACGGGACAATATCGCCTGAAAGATTGGGGCGTTAAAGTCAGGGAGTTCTACCAAATAGACCAACCTAGCGCGGTCTTTCGGGCGGCCTACGGTCAGCGCGATAGCGGCGAGGTGCTCTGGGCGCATGACCCGTAGGCGGTGGTTTTCCCACTCGACGATGAGTGCCTGCTCCACGGCTTCGGTCTCGAGTCCGGGTGCCGCGCTCAGAAATTGCACAGGGAATCCATGAATGAGTATGCCTTCTTCGTCAAATTCGCAAAAGCCGAGTTCCGCAAGGCGAGCAAAAAGCGGTTCTAGGGTAACAAGCAACGAGCCAAGCGGTGGATGGAGAAACACAAATACGTCGATGTCGCGTGTTGCTAGAGGTTCGCCGTGGAATCCGGCTGCTGTAGCACCACCGATGGCGTAATGAGTCAGGGTTCTTTCGGTGACGAGTTGTTCGAGGACATCGCAGACGGCTTGCATGATTTTTTAATGAGTTCGAATTGGCGCGTTTCTTGGATGAATCTTCCCAAAAGCGCGATTTTTTCCGCGACAGGAAGGGACCGCTGTTTCTCACGCCACTTGGGCATGCATCTAGGTTGGGGTGGTGGGGTCATGGTAGAGCAAGGTGAATCATCGAGGATATACGAACAGAATTTACACCCTTCGGCAAGCGGTGGAAAGGCTTTTGTCATCTTTGGCTCTGGAGGGCGCTACCAAGAGCAAAAACACATAACCTTCTCCATCCCCATCCATCAGTATCAATCCGTGGTTGAAATTTTTCTTCACTGCTCACTGCTCGCTCACCACTTCTCCCTCCGTGCCCTCTGTGGTTCGATTTCTGTCTTCAGATCTCATGAAAATTCTCTTCGGAAACGACTGGTTCGGCAACCCACGGCAGGTTTCCATTTTCACGAAGCTCAGTTCCACGGCATTGCAAAGGCTGCCTCGACAACTGCCCGTCGCCTGACGAATGGATGATCAGGAAATCACCGACACCCTCTCTTGGTCTAGTTCCACCAATGTGCAAGTTTGCAACGCTGTTTCGATCGCTGGCAGGTGTTCCTCAAACATCTGCCTTGTCGCTTTCAATCCGAGGTTTCCTGTCTTCACCAAGACTAACTTCCACGGACGCCCTTGCAGCAGGTGTGAATAATAAAAATCCGTATCTTTGGTCACCACCACCCGTTGTTCATTCATCGATACCTCGTTCAAGATACCGTCGCGAGAGGCATTTTGTTCGGGTAAGTCCAGCGTGTGAATCCCATCGTGTCCGGCGGCCCGAAATACATCTCGCAGGCTGGGCGGCAGATGCGCATCGATCAGGAACTTCATACCATCCCAAGGTGCTGGCCACGAATTTTCAGGGACTGCGCTGCGAACTGGATGCACGCCTGCAAGTCCTCCCGTTCCAGATCAGGAAACTCCGCCAACACTTCCTCAAAACTATCGCCACCCGCAAGATATTCGAGAATTGTCTCCACCGGATAACGCAGGCCACGAATGGTGGGCTTTCCATGACAGATGCTGGGATCCAGAGTAATCCGATTCAAGAGAGTTGATGCGTCTTGCACAGTAAGAGTCATGGACGACAACCTAGCTTTTCAGAAAAGAACGTCAATATCGGTTTTTCCGCTTCTGCTCAACCAACGAAACTGCCCCATAGTGCTGCGAGCGACTTTGCGACTTCAGCAACTCCTCAAGCGAACGCATGTAGGTTCTGCCGTCCATAAGTTCGAAGTAAGCACTGAGGGCAAGGAATGGTTTCTCGATATTCACGGATTTCAGAATGGACGAAGCAGGAATAAAATCGTCGTAACAAGCTCTTCATTATCCGTGTCAATCCGATCCATTTGAGGAACGGTAATGAAGGCATCCACTTCCTCCATGTCCGCCGCTCACCGCTCACTGCTCACTGCTCACTGCTCACTCACCACTTCTCCCTCCGTGTCCTCCGTGCCCTCTGTGCTTCGATTTCAGTCTTCATATCTCAAGAAAATTCTCTGAGGAAACGACCGGATCGGAAACCCATTGCAGGCCTGCGGATCGCTGCGGGCGATGACCGCCTGCCCAGAATAGAGCTTGTCCTAACACCAAGTCGCCACAGCAGCCGCATCAAGCGCGTTCACTTGGTGACATTCCTTGTGCGCAGCCTGAAGAATCGTTTCGGGTCTGAACCAATTGGAATACTGACAGATTCGCGAAATTCATCCTTTGAAATGACGCCTCCTACCGGAGCATACGGCCCAGCGGGAGAAGTCGCTTCCTCCAGCAAGTAGGCATCGGCACGTGGCCATTCCAGATGAACTTGGTTTTGTTGCGGACTACTAATACCCAGCTTGGGCGAGATCGTGGTTTCGATCAGACCTGAAGAATTCCCCATGATATCCTCCGCATATGCCTTGACCCGCTGGCCATCGCGAAACGGAAACGAAAGCGGCCCGGAATAGACGGCCACAGGATCATCGTTCCTTTGATAGCGGATTACTGGATTCGGGCTGTCATCGTTTGCTGTCATCGTCAGCGTAGCGGTTTCGTTGTTAAGGGACAACGTCATCGTGATCGTAGGTGGATTTGTCTCGATTTGATCGCCGTCAATAGCATGAGTCGGCGGGACAACTTCGGTTGGTTCAAATGTCCCATTGCGGTTCGCATCCACTTCCAGAACCGGTCCGCCTGACATCATCCCTAGCTTCCATGCCTGTGCTTGTGGAGCAAACCGGAACCTTCTCAGTGACTGGGGAGTCCCCGCAGCATTGTAGCTGAGCATTTCCGCTTCGAGTGTCTGCGTCGCAGATGGGCTTTGGAGGGCGTATTCCGCCGCGAGATTTGAATCCACTTTCATCGAGTTGCTGATCCCATCGTATTGGATATCGAAGCCTGGGACCTTCTTACATGTGCCAGGAGACAACCTCGTATTTTCATTCCCCGCTGCGTCACGCACAGGGACGTAGCTACTGCCATAGACTGTCAACATCCGCTTCTCCCCTACTGAGGGAGCCGATTGCGGAATTGGAGAAGGGGCTGGCGGTTCACCAGCAGTCAAACCTAAGAACTGCGCGATCTTTGCATGCACCGCCGGGCTTTTGGTCATTTCAGTATGCTCAGCCACGTTTTTACCTTCCGGAACACCCTCATTGCTAAAGTATGGGAAAACTTCGGAGTTTGGAGCGAGGTATTGAGCAGACCGACCTGCACTCGCATAGGGCACCACATTGTCTCCCGGCCCCTTATTCTCCCGATAGCCGGAGAATCGCGAAGTTATCCCACGGATCGTCGTCGTCTTTTCGTAAACTTGGACACTGTCAGTCGTGGTCGCTTCTCCGTTCCGCTCTACGCTGCCGCATATATGCAGCCAACGGATACCGTTTGTATCTCCTGCCCAATTTCCCATCGATGCGGTGTGCAGACCCTCGTTAAATTGCCGGAAGCCGGGCGCGATAGAATTCACATATTCCCAAAACACCGCTGGCGGGTAGTTCTCGAAGGCCCCACCTTTGCCGTTCAAATCCCAATTGCTCTCTGAAAGCAGCTTCACACGGCTGCTGATATGTCCCGGCTGGAATGGCGGTATCAACTGCGCCGTTGACGGCATGGATGCGAGCGACGTCTTCATTTCGTCGCTTGTGATCCAATCGACCGGAGAGTCGTAGAATTCTCCTGTCAATAAGCGGTAAACCGCTTTTGGCGCGCCCCAGATAGGTGTCCCGACTGTAACCGCCTTATTAATGTCTTCTGGATAATGCAAAACATAGTCGCGGAGAATGAGCCCCCCCATGCTGTGAGCCACCACATTGACTTTCGCTCCACCGTGTAGATTGCGGATGTTAGTAATATAAGCTCTCAGTGTGGAGCGATGCGTGCGGTTGTCCTGTCTCCAATCGTAGGGAAAGGTGAAAAGGTTTGGCTTCTCAACTATCGTGTAATTTTGATCGGCCATGAAGCTATTGGTCAGCCGGTTAGGATCGCCAGCTAATGGAAACTCCCGCAATCCCAGAGTCTGGGTGAAGTAGTTCATCAGAGGTTCATAAACGATCACTTCGCCAATTCCAAAAGGAAGTGGTGGGTATGTGCGGACGATATCCACAGCTCGTATGCCTGGAGTGTTCAGATTGAGATTCAGGGCTGCGACATCTTCTTCTCCAATTGTCGGCCATAGCTGCTCTACAGCCTGCGGATTGGATGTATCTGGACCAGTCAGCACACTGCCTGCAATACCGGGAATAAAGAGCACGGGTGGCACCTTGCCATCTTCCGTGGTAAAGGTGCGATCAGGAGTATAGGTAATGCCGAATTCGTTGTAGGCTCGAATACGATAATGGTATGTTTTCGCCGGCAAGAGACCCGAGATCACGATATTTGCAGGTTGAAACTGGAAGTCTGTTTCGGGCGAAAATGGAACAGTAGCCGTTTGTCCGTAGGAACTCGTTAAGCCATAATCTACAAAAATAGTCGTAGGAGCAGCGTTTGGGTTTACAAATCCGAAGATGCCTGCCTGGCTCGCAGTGGTGGAAGGAATTGCCGATTCAGAAACTGATGGCGGATTTGGTAGTGCAGGATCGTGAATATAGAGTTCCCTACCTGTTGATTCGGATGTTGCGGCAAAAAACAATTTCCCATCCATCTCTGTCATATTACCCGGATCTGATGACGCTCCGTCGCCTGTGAGGTCTGCAACCATCAGAGTGCCTGCAGCTGTGCCATCCGTTTTCCACAACTCCACACCGTTACTGCCGTCTGTGGCGGAAAAGAACAAAGTCGCCCCGATCACCTTGAAGAAACTCGGATTAGATGCTCCCGCACCATCATTGATGTCTTTTACTATTACCGTGCCATCTTCTGTACCGTCACTTTTCCAAAGCTCGTCGCCATTGACACCGTCATTTGCCGTGAAGAACAAGGTCGTCCCGAGCACCCCGAAATAGGATGGGACGCTCGAAAGACGCGATGACCCCGCTCCGGGGTTGATATCTTTCACCATTTGCGTGCCGCTCTCAGTCCCGTCACTTTTCCATAATTCGTATCCATTGACGCCATTGTTGGCTATAAAGAACAAGGTCGCTCCAATCAATGTCGGGTATATCGGTCCCGAGTATCCGGGCCCAGGATTAATATCTTTCACCATGAACGTGCCTGCCGCCGTGCCATCGCTTTTCCAGAGTTCAGCTCCACTAGCGTCCCAGGCCATGAAAAATAGGCTGTTTCCTACTGCCTTGAGAAATCCAGGAGACGAGGAACCCGTGCCAGGCGCAATGTCTTTCACCATTACTGTTCCTTCAGGCGTGCCATCACTCTTCCACAACTCGGTTCCGTTGATGCCATCGGTTGCAGAAAAGAACAGAACCGAACCTACAACTGTCAGGTTCTGAGGATAAGAGCCTGCAGTTCCCGTTCCGATTTTCTTCACCATAAGTGTGCCTGCCTCCGTGCCATCGCTCTTCCACAGTTCCTTCCCTCCATTCTCAACGTAGGCAGAGAAGAATACTGTTGAGCCAATTACTGTTAAGAACTCAGGGTAAGAGTCTCCTGGCCGGATATCCTTTATTTTAATGGTGCCTTGCTCTGTTCCGTTGCTCTTCCAAAGTTCAATCCCATCTATTCCGTCATTCGCTGTAAAAAATAGATTTGACCCGACGGTTGTCAGATTGCTCGGATATGAACCATCTGTACTAGAATTCGTTGGGTTCGGGGATGGACGTATGTCTTTTACCATCGCAGTGCCGATTGCTGTCCCATCAGTCTTCCACAATTCTGGACCGTGGATTCCATCAACGGCACGAAAAAACAAATTACCGTCGATCTTGGCATATTGTGCGTTGGTATCCGTGTTAATGGAGTCGCCCGTCCCGCGCATTTCTTTGACAAGCACCGTGCCCGCTGCCGTTCCATCACTTTTCCAGAGGTGATGATGCCCGCTTATTTCTACCTGGGCTGAAAAGTACAAAGTCGATCCAAACGCTGTGAGTCGTCCAGCGCTTCCGCTTTTGACTAACACTGTTCCTGAGCTAGTCCCATCACTTTTCCACAATCCATATTCGTTTAATCCGCCGTGTGCTGTGAAAAATAGTGTCGATCCAACGACAGTCATGTTATCAATATTCGAACCTATGGTCCCAGGGTAAATATCTTTAACCAAAAAGGTTCCCGCATTTGTTCCATTCGTTCTCCACAATTCATATCCATTGGCATTGTCGTATGCCTGGTAATACATTGTCGATCCGATTACAGCACGTTTTTCGCTTAAATACTGCCCTTCGTTGTTGTTGGTCAAAAGTCGTGTAGTGCCGACAGGAGTGCCGTCTGTTTTCCATCCGTAGTAACGTCGATCATCGTCGGCCCAAAAGAATAGTTCCGTTCCGACAACTGTAAGTCCCTGTGGGTATGAATACGCCGAACTTTGTTTGAAATCTCTAATCATGAACGTATTCGCCGCCGTTCCATCTGTTCTCCAAAGTTCTTTCCCGTGGACTCGATCATTGGCTGTAAAATACAATTGCGAACCCATAGCTGTGAGTTGATCAGGACCCGATTCACTAGAGCCAGGCGCTATTTCTCTGACGATTACTGTCCCAGCCTCTGTACCGTCGCTTTTCCATAGTTCACCTAGACCCACTCCTCCATTGCCTTTAGTCGCCTTAAAGAACAGAGTCGAGCCAACCGCAGTAAGTCGATCTCCACCGATTTCCTTCACCTGCACCGTTCCTTCCGAAGTTCCATCACTTTTCCACAGCGCCGGTTTTCCGGCTCCGTTGTTCACCGTTATGAAAAACAACGTCGTTCCGACAACGGTCAAAGAATGCGGTGTTGAGCTATTTAGGCCTTCCGCAATGTCCTTTACCATTTCCGTCCCCCATGCTGTTCCATCGCTTTTCCACAACTCCTTTCCGTGGATTCCGTCGTTTGTTACAAAATACAACGTTGATCCAATACTCGTTAAATATGCGAACTCATTTTCTACGTTTGATGAGCCAGCGCCAGGAATTATGTCTTTGACCAACATTGTCCCAGCGGTGGTTCCATCGCTCTTCCAGAGTTCATTGCCGTGAGTGCGGTCTTTCGCGTAGAAGAACAAAAGGTTTCCTACGCCGCTGAGATTGGATAGCGCTGGTTGCCCGTCGCCATATCTATTAGGGGTGTCGAATATGTCTTTCACCGGTCTTGGGTCAGGTGCCGCTGATGCTACACAAGTGGTTCCCATGACTAGAGCGGCAGTGACAGCCAGAAGCATTGAAATCAATCTGCTAGAGTTATATTTAAAATTAAATGATGTAATACCAAAAGTTTTCATGCTATCAAAATTTTGCAGTTTTTATTCTTGTGTGCGATGAGTCACTTGGGGAAATTGCAATAGTCCACAGCGTGGACATTCCACTCGCCATGGATGGCGGCATGGGTGCTGCGGAAGATGAAGACGATTTCATTGAATAAATTCATGGAGAGTTTGCAAACGGGTTTTTCAGATCAAGACCAGCGATGTGTTTGAAATCATCTTCGTTCCGCGTCACCAGTGGGATTCCATGCGTCATGGCGGTGGCGGCGATGATCGCGTCACCCAATTTCATCTTCTTTTGTTGACGCAGAATCTCGGCTTGGCTGCGGACGATCTTCTCGCATCTCACGCTGCCATTCCACGGGATCGGTGACGTGACGGTAGGGGTTGAGTTGGCGGATTTTGTCGAGTGATGTCAGGCGGCGTGCGATCATTTCGGGGGTGGCGGTGAGTTTGCCGTGTTTGGTTTTTTCCTCCTCTTCCACGGATTCCACGGTCATCAGAACATGCGCCCGTCCTGGCTTCAGCCAGGCGGGCAACGGTGAAAGCAATTTTACGCTGCCATCTGCTCCTATCTCGATATCTGTTTCCAGTGTTTTCATGTTCGCATGGTATCGTGAACTTGTGGAAGGTAAAGCCTACAATTCAGGCTTGGATTTTCGCGTGAGGAAGTTACGTGGCGGGCGGAGTGGTGGCTCTGGGGTCATGGTTTCTGGTTGAGGATTTGGAAGAAATGTCGAAGCATCAGATCAAATACCAATAATTGGAATTGATCAATCGTCAATCGATTCCATGGCTGTCAGTCTCCGATTTCATTGAGCACCTCGTCGAGAGAGCGGGTGGGTTCTGCGTGGGCAGTGGCTTTTTCTTCGCGCAGGGTGCGGAGGTCTTCGTAGTCCTCGATTTCTGCCTGCATTTGCAGGAACTCCTCGTAGGGCAGTACGACGAATTCCTTGCGGCCGTCTTTTTCGATGATTTGTGGATGGATGCTCATGGTGGTTTCAGCGGTAGGATTCCCTTCGATGTAGGATACGATAAACAATGACTTTGTCGCCCACAACTTCAAAAAGTGCTCGGTAATCGCCCGCCCTCATTCGGTATTCAGGGATGTGATTGCTGAGGCGCTTCACATCGCCGCGAAGGTCGTCTTCCAACCATCGTAGTCGCTAGACCACTCGGCTCCGATCCGCCGAGGAAAGACTTTTGAGGTCTTTTTCGGCTTTGGGTTTGAGTTCGATGTGGAATTTCACGGCTGGTGAAGGAAACGGGGCATTCGGCGGCAATTGTGGGGGCGTGAGAAACTGAGAAATTACGAAACCGGAGGGGTGGTGGGGTCGGTGGAGGGAGGTTTGGTTTCCGGGTCGGTGGGGGGGAAGAGGCCTAGGCGGTATTTGGCGCGGATGCCGCGGTGGGTGGGGTCGTCTTCGTCGTGTTCGTTGTTGGCGGCGTTTTGGATGGCGAGCAGGGCGAGGTAGAGTTGGTTAGCCTGTTGGGTGGTTTCGTTGGTTTCGTCTTTGCTGTCGGCTTTTTTCTCTAGGTTGTCTTTGAAGGTTTCTCGGGCTGCGGCGATGGCGGCGGCGTGGTCGGCGTGGGAGCAACTGGCGAGGAGGGTGTCGGCATTTTGCAGCATGGTGCCGATGTCGGCGGGGCCGTCGTAGCCGATGAGGAAGGTTTCGTGGAGCAGCACGCTCTGGCCGCGATAGGCGAGGCGGGCGG
>JAIYDP010000261.1 GCA_027487435.1 Verrucomicrobiaceae bacterium
AGTTGATGTCACCAATCCAAAGTTTTTCACAACTGATTTAACTGATTTACTGATTTTTATGTTGGATTTACAATGCATACAACTCAGGAAGTTGAAAAATAAAACACACTACATCTTCACCTATTGGGTGAAACAGCAAACTTCAAAATCCCCTCTTCAAATCAGTAAAATCAGCGTAATCAGTGGTTCTAACTGCTGAATTTAGGATAATCTGAGCCAGTTTATGAAAACGGTGCTGCAACGAATGACTCGTTGGTATAACCTACAAAATCAACGTAGTGGTACATTATGGGAAGAGCGTTACAAAAGTGTGATCGTGCAGAGTGGCTCTGCATCGCGGATGATCGCGGCGTATATTGACTTAAATTGCCTTCACTCCGTTCACGCCACGCGGTTTCTCATTTTCTCCTCCGAAAATGAATGTTGTAGTAAGCTTGCCATGGCAAGCTGAGCGTTCAGTAAGAGCTGGGATGGTCGCGTAAAAGGCATGCGCCTCACGCGATTGGGGATGAGAGAAAAACATCTACCAATGAAGTTTATGACACGGTATTACCCGAATTGAAGATGGCGGAGATGTTGTGTCATCGAGTTCGGTATTTTACGGCGGGGGCGGTGATTGGCAGCAAGGCGTTTGTGAATGAGGCTTTCACTAGGGCGCGAGAACGCTTTAGTGAGAAGAGGAAGGACGGGGCCCGGAGCATGAAGGGGAATGCAGCATCGGCGAAAGGCGTGTTGTGGAGTATGCGGGAGTTGAAGCTTGAGAGTGATTTCTCAAGTCCCAGCAGAACCTTTGTCTCCTAGTAAATCAAGAATCGTGGCGGGTGGGTATGGGGCTTTTGCGGTTCCACGGTTGTTTGGCTTTCGCTAGAGCTTTCTCATTCGTGCCGAAAAATGCTCGCTGATCATGGCTTACCATTGCTTCCGCGCAGGTGTCGCGCTAGCTTGTGGGGCGATGTATCTCGATGCCAATGCCACCAGCCCTTTAGCTCCTGCCGTTTGGGCGGCCATGGAGCCGTGGATGCTCCGTGATTTTTATAATGCTTCTTCCCCCTACTACGGCGGGAAACGTGCTCGGCAGGCCATCGATGACGCTCGTGCGCAAGTGGCGGCTTTGATCGGTTCGCGCGAGGACGAAATCGTTTTTACCAGCGGCGGCACCGAGGCGGTGAATACGGCGTTGCGCTCGTTGCATACTTTATGCTCTCAAGGCCCTCTTGTGACCAGCCAAGTGGAACACAGTGCCGTGCTGCGCACTGCCGATTCGTTAGATCGGGCTGTTTCGCATTGTCGTGTCCTGGCCGATGGTCTGCTGGATGTGGAGCATTTGGAAGAGCTGTGTGCTGGCGCAGCGTTCGTGAGCTTGATGTCGGCAAACAATGAAACGGGCGTGCGATTTGATATCGCTCAAGCTTCCGTCATTGCCAAGAAACACCGTCTGCCTTTTTTTTCCGATTCGATTCAAGCGGCAGGAAAAATCCCCATCGATGTCGGTCATCAGGACATCGAACTTTTGGCGCTTTCCGCGCATAAATTTCATGGACCCAAGGGCATAGGCGCTCTCTATGTGAAACGCGGCACAGCGTTTGTCCCTATGCTTCACGGTGGCGGACAGGAGCAGGGGCGTCGCAGTGGCACGGAAAATGTCGCAGCGATTGTAGGCATGGGTGTGGCGGCGTCGCTCGCCCACGAGCATCTTAGCGATTCGCCCTTAGCGGCTCTGCGTGATGCCTTTGAATCCCGCGTGATGGCTTCCGTTCAGGGTGTCACGCGAAATGGTGCCGTAGGCCATCGATTGCCGAACACTTCGCATCTATCCTTTGCCGATTGTGAAGCTGCGGGCTTGTTGATTTTGCTCGATGATCTGGGAGTCGCTTGCTCGGCGGGTTCCGCTTGCATGTCAGGAAAACAACAGCCATCTCACGTACAGAAGGCCATGGGGCTGAGCGATGCTGTTGCCAAAAGCAGTTTGCGCTTCAGCGTAAGTCGTTTCAATACCATGGAGGAAATGGAAAAAGCCGCCGCGTGTGTAGCGCGCGCGGTCACGAAACTCCGCAGCGTGCAATCTCCTGGTGTAGGGCCTGTGACAGTTTATCAGCGATGAAGAACTTGGCGTTGCATCGACTCTTGATGTTTCTATACTCTACAGCGTGACCATGCTTGCAGAAATCCTTCGCTGTTGTACCATCGGCCCTGCCTATCTCGTAGGGGTGTCTGGTGGTGCTGACTCGATGGCCATGTTGCATCTGCTGTGGGAAGCGGGGCATCGCAAGCTCGTGGTCTGCCATTTGCATCATGGCTTGCGGGGCATCGATGCCGATGAAGATCTTCGTTTCGTGGAAGATACTGCGGCTTCCCTGAAACTCCGATTCCGCAGCGAGCGCGCGGATGTCACCTCGCTTGCCGAGCGCGATGGGTTATCGATTGAGTCCGCGGCCCGCATGGCGCGACATGAATTTTATTTCCGCTGCGCCGGCATTCATCGTTGCCCGCGCATCATTTTAGCGCATCATGCCGATGATCAGGCGGAAACTGCGTTATGGACTTTGCTGCGCGGTTCCCATGGCATTCGTGCCATGCAGCAGTGCCAAGAAATCAAAAACGAAGTGCGTGGTCTGACCCTACTGCGTCCCTTGTTAGAGTTCCGCCGTGCCGATTTGAGGGACTATCTAACGCAACGTGGTTTACCATGGCGTGACGATCATACCAATGACGAATTATTTTGCGCCCGTAACCGCATGCGTCATGAGGTGCTTCCTTTGTTGAATGACATCATGCAACGCGATGTGACTGTCCCCTTACTGCGGCAATGCGAAAGCTCGGCGGAAATTCGCGCTAGTGAAGAATGGATCATCCAGCAAGCCGCCGCATTTGATCCGCAAGGCCGCATCCACCTCCCGACCATGCGCATGCTACCTGAGGCGATTCAGATGATTGTTCTTCGGCATTTTCTCACCATGCAGGGTGTCATTGATTTGTCGCGGTCGCATCTGCAGCAGGCACTGGAACTCATCGATGCCGAAAGTCCCCACGTCATCAACCTACCGGGCGATCATCGGCTACGCCGTCGCCAAGGCCGCATCATCTTGGAGCCAAGGCGATGACCTTGAGGAAATGTTTTATCGGTCAAGCAGCACGCGGCGTGCGGAAGGATGACTGAAATGTCGATTCAGATCTAACAAATCTTGATAGTTTCCTTGGGGGATGATCACTGGTTTGGTGTCTTGCTTGAGAGTGTAGGTCAGCGACGTTTTGCCATCGGCTTGCGCAACATCGGCATGGAATGCGATGGTGCCGAAATTGCCAGGACCCGTCCAAACCATTTCCTCGGGTTGGATGATCGGCTTGAGGCCTGCGGGTGCAGTGACTTTCCATGTGGTAGTGGAGCGACTTTGATCGGTAATCAAGAGGGGGCGTTGTCGTTGATTGCTTCTCGCGGCGATCAATTGATCTGGTACGGCAGGAAGATCAAAGTAGAGACCTTTGTTGTTTTTGATGCCATAGCGCTCAACTTTTACCGAGAAGCTCAGCGTGCCGGGATAGCTCATGTCGGTTATCAAATCACCCGCAGGAACCGCGTTTTGAGAGATGCTGCTGATCATCGATTGATGGCTTCTTCTGCGCTCTTCTGGAGACATTTCACTAAAGCTGGCAACGAAACCTGTATGGCTGGTGCCGTGAAATTTGCGAGTCATGGTGATGGTTGCGGTGCCGTGGTCATCAAAATCCATGGCGAGATGATTTTCATCAATGTTCTGACGATCTGCTGGCGCGCTCCAAGTAAAGGGTTTACCATCCAGCGAGTAGCCAGGCTGTTCATCGAGATTCGTTGCGCCGAGAGGAGCGTACTGACTGATGAGATCCATGGCGATCCACTCATCGCGCTCGGGATGTTTCACGCGACAAATGAGAGCACTAAAGTAACCCGTGTTCGGCATCTCCATGCTGCGCTTGCGCAAGGTTGGTTCATTGACTCCGCCCGATGCGAGTGCTAGCTCTGCATCAAATCCGGCATTCTTCAATAGTGTGCAGAGAAGAATGGATCGATCTGCTCCGTGGCCATATCCTTCTTTCAATGTCGTGTCTGCCGCAGTAAAGGCATGATGGAGAGGGAACTGTGTGAAGTTTGGTGCTGCGCGGCGGATTTGCTCCGCGACAAAATTTCGTAGAGCTATGATTTTTTCAAGTGGCTTGGCATGCTTAGCGCAAAGCTCTTTGGCCTTAGCGGCACTGAGCGATTGCTTCTCAGTGAGAGGCATCACTCGCGCACCGATGGTCTTAGCATACTCGGGCCAAGATCCTGTGCTAAGCGCAAAATCCGGTTCATCTACCCAAGCAGGAGGGGTATTGGTCTCGCTAATTTGCGGTTCGAGATTCTCCCAGCGAAAGGTAAGGTGACGGCGACCATCCTTGACCACATCGGTCGTGTGTTTTCCTTCGGGTAAATCGACAATCATTTGCGGTTTCAGCGAAGCAGGCAGGTCATAGTGAAACTCTGTTTCCTTCACCACGTCACTACTCACAAAGGCGTGGGATGCGTGAAACATCACTTGATCCTTGGCGGTGCGCTTGATGGCGTATTCGATGAGCGCGCCGACTTCGACACCAGGCAGGGAAACAACGAGCGTCTTCTCCCCAGGGTAACGCGGAGAGCTGGCGACCCATGAGGCATCGAGTGTATTCATTTCTTCGGCTTTGATCTTGCGAATGGTGCCGTCTTTTTGGGTGACTTGGGCGTATTCGATTTCGACTGTTTGCCAGATGGGGTTGTAGTCGAGTTTGAGTTCGCTATTCGATTTTTTGCCGCCATAGGTAAGAACTTTTTTCTTCACTTCCTGACGAGAAGACCACGTGGAAGCATCCTCCATGCGCAACGAGTAACGAGAGGAAAGTATTTCCACATCAGCGCTAGCTTTCGGCATGGCGAGGGCATTGGCCTTACGAGAAAAGACAGGCTGTTGACGGCCATTGATCTGCACCTTGGCCACGGCTTGCTTGAGCAGGAGATAATCTTCTGGCGAAATTTCTGGCGCATGAAGGCGCGCATCAAAGCTGGCGCGTAAGACATTTCCTTCGACGCTAATGGTCTGAATCATGCGGAAATCTTTGTGCTCGGTATTTTCATACTGGGGCAAAGAAAGCGGCTTTTCTAACGATGGCGGAAGAATGATTTCCAGATCCTCGTGGACACCGCAAGTGTAGTCTGTTTTTAAGGGGTAACGACGTTTGTCCAGATCAAGAGAGCCTGCGAGAATGCGCATGGTGATGCCGTATTGGTAACCTGCAAAGGGCAGCTCTAACTGAGCGGCCTCACCGCCAGCTACCAGCAAATTTGGCGCTGACCAATGAAGCGTCAGCCGAATGGTTTGATCGGTGTTTTGCATGTTCTCCGGCTCTAACTTGTAGTCATGCAGCGTGGCACCTGCGATCGATTTTTTCAGGGAGCCTTCGAAGGATCGCTGGATTTGGTCTGGCTTCGCAGTGGCGAAGGAACTGCGATACATCACGTCGTTAATTCCCTTCAGGTCGAGCACGGTAGTGGCTGTGGCACTGCCGTCATCGGCAAGACGAACAGTGGTTTTTGCTGTCGCCATATTGTCGGCAGCGGGCGATACCGGAGACGTCATCAAGGTCTCGCCTTCAGGCGTAGCGACCAGGTAGCTTTTATGATACAGATACTGAGGAAGTAGATCCGCCGTATGCTCGTTGGTGCTATCCATCAAAACATATGAGCCATCTTTTTTACGTGCTGCGGTGATGGCATGGTTGAAGAACGGACATGGAATTTCTTTGTCTAACAAGTCGCCTTGCATGATCAGGACAGGAAACGCGGGGATACCAGCTTCCTCAAGCATGGTCGCTAGCAAAGCGGCTTTGTCGCGACAGACACCGTAGCGGTTTTCGAAGGTGATGTTGACATCATGAGGTTCGTAGCCTGGAGCATCCGTTTCGGTAGTGATGCCCATGTAACGAATTTCCTGACTGACAAAAGTGAAGATGGTTTTGATCTTTTCATCCTCTGTTTTGCATGAGCTTACCAACTCAAGAGTCTTCGCCTTCATGGCGGGCGTGGATTTGATCAAGTGGGGCTTACAAAGCTCGTAGTACCAGCGGCTTACTTCTTTCCAGTCTGAGAGTGTACTAACGATGAGGCGCTGACCTACACGACTGAGGGATGGCATATCAGCTTCTGGAAAAGCTTGCGGCACATTTGTGGCTGTCCATTGGTAGCGAATCTTGTCACCTACCGCTGTTTCTGTCGCTTGGATTGTGCCCTTGATTTCACTCAGCAGAGCTTTGCTCACCAGTGGTTTTTCCTTGGGGGCGAGATATTCGTAGGTGATTTGTTTGATCGGCATGGGAGCTTCCAACACGCTCCAATCGGAGTAGCTACCTTTCATGCGTGCTTTGCTTTCGGCGCGTTTGACAAAAAAGCGAATGGTGTCGCCGATCACGACATCTGGCACTGCTGCGCTGATGACTTTGTCATTGGGATCGTAAATGTTCATCGACATCTGAGAGCGATCCACTTGCTCCTTGCTGATAGCTTTGGGGTCATGTTTGACGATGGATCCGTCGGCACGGATGACCTCGACAGCCAAGATTTCCAGTTTGCCATAAAATTGATTGTAAGAAAAATTCTGCTCTAAGGCGCTGCGGCGACCTTCTTCCGTTAGAACTTTGATGTATTGATCGTCGTAGCTTATATATGTGCCGTCAGTCTGATATTCATTAAGAATGTGCTCGGAAACGAGGACTGTTTTTGCATCGGGGAAACGTTCCGCAGTGCATTCTTTTGCAGAGGCGATGACTTTCGCTTGGTCGAGCAATCCGCTGATACTTTCGGGGGCAAGCGCACTCGACGCGGGTTCGTTTTTTTCTGCCAACGTCAAAGATAATGTGCACACCGTGGTGCTGAGCGCGAAAAGTAGAGGTCGATACTTCATAATAGATGCAAATAAAATGCTGCAATGCAAACGATGCTGTCGATCCGATTTGTTTCCCGATCGCCAAGCAAACGCGATTTCTCCGATATACCGCGGGTAATCGACTGTTGTCTGAAAATCTCCAGGCGACATCTGGTGCCATTTTCATACAAATATGTTAGAAAAAATCAGGTTTTTTTGCTGTGCATTCTAAAAAATAGTTGCTAATGGTTCGCTCGTAACCCGTACCAAAACAATGAGTCAGTATGTATCAAAGAAAAATCTCACACGATTCACTTACGAAAATTCTGCTTTTCTTGGGTGGCGCTTGTACATGACCCGCAAAGGTAAGTCCTTTATCAAATACTTTTCTGATAAGCAGTATGGGGGACCAAAGCAGTCCTTGGCTGCGGCAGAAGCTGCGCTCGAAGAGCTGAAAGAAATTGTTGGCAAGGCTAAGCTTGTCAATGGCACTCTGAGCGATACGACAGTAAAAAAAGCTACAAAAATTCTCAAATAATTTATTCATTTGCTTTCTCGAGAATCTCCGTCTTGATTCTTGGCTGTGAGGAAAAAGTTTCACACAGGAATCGTTTGGTATCGTAGAGATCTCCGCTTGAAAGATCATCTTGGCCTGTTGTCGGCAAGTCGTTCTTGTGACTCAGTTGTGCCATGCTTTTTTTTGTCGAACTGGAAACATGAACACGCTTGGACTGGTGCGAATCGACAACAATTTCTCTGCGAATCGCTCTCTTCGTTAGATGCGAACTTGCGCACGATTGGAAGCCGTTTGATCCTACGCGATGGGCCAGTGATCGAGGGACTCAGGAAGCTGATTCTTGAATCGGGAGCTACGTATTTGACCTATCAAAGAGATCCCGATCCTCATGGTCGAGCTTTGGAGCCGAAAATCGATGAATTATGCCGATCTCTCGGAGTCGTGGTTGAGAGTTACCATGATGTCAGTTTGCACGCGCCTGAAAAAGTTCTCACGGGTGGTGGACAACCGTATCGCGTTTACACTCCCTATTCCAAACAATGGTTGTCTCTCGCAAAGCCTGTATCAGTCGAGCAAGTTACGCAGCTTTCTACTCCGCAGGAACTTACCGCCTTACCTTTACCGACATTGGAGCATTGGGGATTGAGTCATCCAGCATCGCAACGGCTACTTGGAGGAGAAAAAGCCGCACGGCAGCGCATGAAGCAGGCGTTGAATAGCATCGTTAGCCGATACAAGGACCAACGCGATATTCCCTCAGCCGATGGCACCTCCCGTCTGAGTCAAGATTTACGATGGGGACTTCTGTCGATTCGCGAGCTCTATGCAAGGGTGCTAGAAGTGGAAAATGCTTTGCCGGCAAGCCAAAGGGAAGGCTGTTTTACGTATCGAAAAGAATTGGCGTGGCGAGAGTTTTATTTTGCGATATTGCATTTTTATCCCGAGGTTCTGGATCATGAGTTTTTGGCGCAGTGGCGAAATGTACCATGGCAGGGTTCAGAAGACCATTGGCACGCTTGGCGCATGGGAAAAACGGGCTTCCCCATTGTCGATGCGGGAATGAGAGAGCTTTTGGCTACAGGTCACATGCATAACCGCGTGCGAATGATCGTGGCGATGTTTCTCACCAAAGACTTGCATCTCGATTGGCGGCTTGGGGAGTCTTGGTTCATGCGGCATTTGATCGACGGTGAGATTGCATCTAACAATGGCGGCTGGCAATGGTCAGCGGGCACAGGTGCCGATGCAGCGCCTTACTTTCGAATTCAAAATCCCTGGTCGCAAACAGCTCGCTTCGATCCGAAGGGAATCTACATCAAGCGTTGGGTTGCTGAACTCGCCCATGTTTCGCCGGAGAAATTTCTCACCCCGCCGAACACGGGGCAATCCATCGCTTTAGGGTATCCGCTGCCTATTGTCGATCACGGCAAAGAGCGCGCCCTTACCCTATCAATGTTTGCTGCCCACAAAGCAGCAAAACCTTAGGGTATCACTCGGATTTCATCGGCTTGCATGATGCGCTCGATGCTGCCGTTGCGTTCCAGCAAAAGTTCGCCACCAGCTCCGATGCCACAAACAACGCCGTGGATTTCATTGCCAGAACATATCATCCGCACACGTTTGCCATGAAGATAACAACGCTCGCGTAAATCGATCAGCAAGGAGCCAAAATCCTCCGCCACCAAACGCAAATGGCGCAGTAACGCGGACTGAATGTTCTGCAAAAGTTGCTCACGATCCACTTCGCGTCCCACTTCGATCAACATGGATGTGGCGATTGATTGCAACTCATCAGGAAATTCGTTGACATTCACGTTCAGACCAATGCCCGCAATCACTGAATTTTCGCTAGCCTCCACAAGGATGCCACAGATTTTCCGCTGCTGAACGATCACATCGTTGGGCCATTTCACTTCAGCAAGGATGCCATAGGTTTCCAGAACTTTGCAGACGGAAAGGCCACATACTAAGGCGATGCGTGGCCATAAGGCGCGTGGGAATTCTGGTCGAAGAACCACAGAAAAAGCTAATGCCTGACCGACGGGACAAATCCAAGCAGAGCCGCGGCGACCTCTTCCACGACTTTGCTGCTCGGCCCATACTACGGCCCCATGTTCCGCTCCCATAGCCGCCCATTCGCGGGCATCGTCGTTGGTGGATTCCGTCATCTGCTTGTGAAGCAGGGGAAAAGCGAATGATTCCTCCCGCATCTTCATGACGCATTGAAATCCATCGCCAGATCCAATGCCTGAACCGAGTGTGTCAGTGCGCCGATGCTAATGCAATCGACTCCCGTCATCGCAATGTCACGCACGGTCTCTCGGTTCACGCCTCCACTTGCTTCGAGCAGTGGCGAGGTGCGATTTCCCCGCATGCTTACCGCAGTACGCAAATCAACGAGATTCATGTTATCTAACAAAATATGATCGACGCCCTCCATCGCGAGAAACGCTTCCACCTGATCCAGTCGATCCGCTTCTAGCTCAACTTCCATATCAGGCTTAGCTTGTTTGAGATTCCGAATGGCCTCTTGGATACCGCTCCAGCCATGGCATGCCATCAGGTGATTGTCTTTCACCATCGCTCGATCATACAATCCCATGCGATGGTTGCTGCCGCCGCCCGATACCACCGCAGCTTTCTCCAAAAATCTCCACCCCGGGGTGGTTTTCCGCGTGTCGAGGATCCGTACATCGGTGCCTTCCACGAGTTTCACATACTCATAGGTCTGAGAAGCGATGCCACTAAGCCGTTGGAGGAAATTCAATGCCGTGCGCTCGGCAGTAAGAATGGCTCCTGCCGCACCGCTGACGGTCATAACCACTGCGCCCGAAGAAACTCGGCTACCATCCTCGATCAACATCGTTACATCCAATATTGGATCGACAAGATGAAACACCCGCTCCGCGATTGATGTCCCCGCAATTACACCACCCTGCCTCGCTACAATCAGAGCACTTGCCTTGCTTGTAGGGTCAACAAAATAGTTCACAGTCACATCGCCGGAGCCGACATCTTGCTCCAAAGCGCGTTCGATCAACCAATCATGGGTGTCATCCATGGCGCAATCCAACCTGTTCATGGTGTATCTTGCAAGTTGATTTCTGCTTTCCCATAGGCTGAGCAAAATCGAGAGCTATCACAACGCGGTATATTCCAACACGTAAACATTTTGATTATTAGCTCACACAACTAGGGTTGTCACTTATTTTTAAGCCGAGATCCGAAGTATAACGCAGAAAGTCGTTGCTAGGCTTTGTTGTGCAAGGCGTTTCATGTCCGCAATGGGCTGCATCCAACGATGGACTCATACGAAGAATATCATCGGTGGCGACCATAAAATGCACGTGCTAAACCAAAAAATGCACGTGCTAAACCAAAAAATGCATGTGCTGAACCAAAAAATGCATGTGCGCGACCATATAATGCATGTGCGCAACCATAAAATGCACGTGCACGACCATAAAATGCACGTGCGCTAGGTAAAGGGCATACGCGAGCGGGATTTGCGAGGATCTCAGACCAACCTGAAGGATTGCATCGGCAAAAAAGGCAGTGGACTTTCTAGTATTTCATCCATCGATCCCCACAGCGCTCAAGAGATATACCGCAAAAGATGCCAACCAGTGGTCGCCTTCGTAGTGGCCGCTGACGGCATCTTTGAGGCCTGCGGTGGTATGCTGGTTTGCCGAACTTTCTAGCGCCATGCGCCGCGCATCTTTGGCTTCCATGACCGAGGCAATTCCTTTCATGGTCCATGCACGCGAGAGATTGAGCCCAACAAGGTGAACGATTTGGCCATCGCTGAGATCTGATACTTTCGCTGGATGCAGAATGTTTCCTGCCTCTCCGCTGCGCAACGAGGGAAGATATTCATCGAGCCAAGAGAGAAAAGTGGACCGAGCCATGACGCGCCGCATGAGGTCTGCAACGTTGAGACATGCAGAGAAAAAGTCCTGCCCTGATGGCTCGTAGTTGACGGGGTAGGAACGATCGTATTCGTAAAAGGCGAGTGCTTTATTTTCGACCATGCGAGAGACACGTTCGCTTTTTGCGACTTTTGCCCAATCGTGAAATTGTCCTAACGCAAAAGCTGTTTCTGGATGAAAACCGCATCGCACGGGCCAGTCGAGCTTGGGCATGTAGGCCAGAAAAAGAGCTTCGATGACATCTTCAATTGGGCGAAAACACTCCGCCCATTGTCGGGCATCTGCATCGTCCCAACTGCGTAGCTCGGCACCCAAACGCATGGCCCAAGCCCAGCCATACATTCTCTCAAACGAGGGGTTTTTCTTCAAAAATGCTGCCTCGCTAGCGCATGCCTCGCGTGTCAAACGGCGCTGCAATGTGCTACGGACTTCCGCTGCTCTCGAGTGCCCAGGATGCATCCGGAGTAAGCGCACGAGCGTCCAGTGCCCATGAACCGAGGAATGCCAATCGAAATGTCCATAAAACACCGGATGGTGAATGCGTGGTGCCACGACATCGTTTTCCGATAAGTAAACATGACCTGTTTTGTAAGGCCATTGACGGTCAATGCCCGCGATGGCAACGCGGGTAAATTGTTCTGCCTGCTGCTGAGTTAGGATGCTACGTTGATGGGATTCCATGGTGTGGGAGCTTATTCGTTCGATGGTTCCGCGTGGTCTTCCGTAACGTTGCCAGCGGGTGGAGGGCATGGCTGAAAGTGTGTTAGCGGAGCGACAAGATTGGCCGGTAGAGGAAATACTTTTTCATAGATGCGGGGTGCGATTTCTGCGCCTTGTAGATAGGCATGATGGAGCATTTCCTCCTTGGCATCGAGATTGTCGATGTAATGAAGCGCGAATGCCTCCGGCGTGCGGGGCAAGGTGGGTGAGCCGAATTCGTATTGCCCGTGATGGCTAGCGATGAGGTGGAGTAAGTGCAATCGCACATCTTCCGAGGCTGGTTCTAACGTAAGCCAGTGAGTGTTTTCCTCGGCTTCCAAGCGCTCACGCCACAAGTGATTCACCGCTTCGATGCCAATCGGAATGTGTCCTAACATTTCTCCACGAAGGCTGTGGATTTGCGTGAATCCATCCTTGGGATAGGAGTTTTCCCAAAGCTTGCCGCAATCGTGAAATAAGACGCCCGCTAGCAACAAATCACGATTCCAATTCTGATAGACGCTGCATAACGCATCGGCAGAGCGCATCATTTGTGCTACGTGTTCCACCAAGCCGCCGCGACGGGCGTGATGATTCTTCCGCGCTGCTGCGGTGCGCCGAAAGTGCTCTCCAAAGCGCTGAAAAAATGCTTGGCATAAATCCGCGAGGCGAGGGTCTGTGATACTGCTACACAATGTGGTGATGGTCTCCCAGTCGGCATGCTGCTTGGCTTGTATTTCTGGGTCACCCGTAAGAAACAGTTCACGCTCTTCACGGTTGAGAACTCTGGCGCTGAGATCATTGCCATCGAGTCCATATTGATTTTGTGTCCATTTTCCAGAAACACGAAGCATCACGCCATCTGGCCAATCACGTGCGGCTGTGAATAGAGGTCGATCCTCCCAAAGTTTAAGCGTGAAGGCACCAGTGGAATCGGCAAAGGCGATTTCCAAATAAGGTTTGTTGGTCTTCGTTGTCTTGATAGTGCGGCTTTGCAGTTGAAGATCCACATCTGCATAGATGGGCGCGTCAGATGCGGTTTGTTTCAGTTGTGATATGGTTAGAGTGTCCATGGCGAATGAGCAGAGTGTGTGGAATTTGCTAGAGATTAGGCTAGCGATTTTCCCCGCTCATGTCGATGCGGGAATTGCCATGCTTTTTCCCAGTTTGAGCGCAATCGTTGCGCTCGCTTCGTTCATGCAGAGGATTTCGAAGGAAAGAAGTGAGATCTCACAACTGGGCGCGACTGAGACTGATGATATTGGTTGTCAACAAAGACTCATGCAATCCCCCCGCAACTGATGCTTTTGCATATTCACCAAAATTTTCTCCCATACTAACGCCTGCCTTTAGACCGGCAAGGCAATTGTCACGTCGTATAAAATAAAGCTCCATCAATAAATTGACATTTGGCAAAATAACAATATATTACCCCTATGACCATGAAGTGTAGTGCTCAGGTGTTGCAAACCGATTCTGAATTTCGCCGTGCGGCGGATGTGTTTAAGGCCTTGGGCAATGTCTCTCGGGTGAGGATTGTAAACGCCTTGGCTGAAGGTGAACACAATGTTGCCGAGCTGACTGATTTGGTAAAACTCGATATGTCCACGGTCTCAAATCACCTCGCGGTGTTGCGGAATGTGGGTATCGTATCTGATGAACGGCGCGGCATTCAGGTATTCTACACACTTCGCAAACCTTGCCTGATGGAGATGTTTTGCTGTCTCAATCATTTCGACCATTGAAGGGTCACAATCTAACAAAAAAATATGAAAACCATCCAAGTATATGATCCAGCAATGTGCTGCCCTACAGGAATTTGCGGCATCGACATCAATCCTGATTTAATCAATTTCGCTGCGATGCTAGTGCAGTTGGGCAACCGTGGCGTCAAAGTGGAGCGCTACAACCTTGGCCAGCAAGCCGTGGCGTTTGCTCGTAACGAAGCCGTGAAAAATCTCTTGCAACAAGGAGGAGTCGAAGTTTTGCCTTTGATGTTTTGGGATGGAGAACTGGTATTGCAAGGCCGCTATCCCACGCAAGAAGAGCGCCGCGATTGGGTGCGCAAGGCTGTTGGCGCAGACAAGCAGAGTGAGGAGTTGCAGCCATGAATCTGCCCCTCTATCAACCGACCTCTGACTCGACGCGTTATCTTTTTTTCACCGGGAAAGGCGGTGTTGGAAAAACATCGATTTCATGCGCTACGGCGCTGCATTTGGCCGAATCTGGCAAACGTGTATTGCTGGTAAGCACGGATCCTGCCTCCAATTTGGATGAGGTGTTAGAGACGCGCTTGTCCAATCACCCTACTGCTGTTCCTGGCGTTGACCGATTGGACGCCCTGAACATCAACCCCGTCGAAGCGGCAGCGGCTTATCGAGAAAAATTGATCGGACCGATGCGAGGCATCTTGCCGGAGTCTGCGCTGCGCAACATGGAAGAGCAACTTTCAGGCTCATGCACGGTGGAAATTGCAGCGTTCGATGAATTTTCTGGGTTGATTGGCAATCCGCAATCGGTGGATATGTATGACCACGTGGTCTTCGATACCGCGCCTACAGGGCACACCTTACGCTTGATGAACTTGGCGAAAGCGTGGGATCAATTTCTCGATGAAAACACCAGTGGCACCTCATGCCTAGGGCCGTTGGCTGGCTTAGAAAACAGCGGGTCATTTATGAAACAGCGGTCGCTACCTTGTGCGATGCTCGACTCACCACCTTGGTTTTGGTGAGTCGCCCACAACACGCTGCGCTGCGAGAAGCGGAACGCACAGCCGTCGAACTTCGCTCTCTCGGTGTAACGAATCAGCAGTTGGTGGTGAATGGGGTTTTTGCAACAGAATGCCCCGATGACGCTGTCGCTCAGACGATGCAGCAACGTGGGCAAAAAGCGATGGAGCAATCGCGGCATTTTCTGGACAGCATGCCGAGCTTTCACCTGCCATTGCGCTCGATCAATATTCTTGGCGTTGCAGGACTGCGGGTATTGTTGCAAGGCGATTCGATGGAGAAAATTCGCGCAGAGTTTTCGTCAGTCGATGCTCTTCCAATCATGCCATCGCTGGCGAGCCTGTTGATAGAAGTAGAGAAAAATGGCAAAGGAGTGATCATGACAATGGGCAAAGGAGGCGTAGGGAAAACAACCGTCGCGGCCACGATTGCAGTGTGGTTAGTGCAACGTGGTCACGCCGTTCATCTTAGCACCACTGATCCCGCTGCGCACATTGCGCAAACGCTCGATGGCCAATTGCCAGGCTTGACCATAGGAAAAATTGACCCAGCCGCGGAAACCGCCGCCTACCAGAGCGAGGTGATGGCGAAACAAGGCACGCAGATGGATGCGGCGGCACGCGATTTGTTAGAAGAAGATTTGCGTTCGCCCTGCACGGAAGAGATCGCTGTCTTTCGCGCGTTTGCTCGCGAGGTGGCTAAGGGGACTGATCGTTTCGTCGTCCTCGATACCGCGCCCACTGGACATACGCTACTTTTGTTAGACGCCAGCGAAGCGTATCAGCGTGAACTCGAACGGCAAAGTGGTAGTTCGCAGCCAGAGGAAGTCATGCATTTGTTAGACCGGCTGCGCGATCCTGATTTTACCCACGTTTTCCTCGTCACCTTGCCCGAGGCCACACCCGTGCATGAAGCCGCTGCGCTGCAAGAAGACCTACGCCGCGCCCGCATCGAATCCTTTGCGTGGATCATCAATCAAAGCCTCGCGCAGTGTGGAACCTGTGACCCTTTGCTGCAAAAACGCGAGCAAGCGGAGAGTCGCTACATCCAAGAAGTCGTTACTCAGTTAGCGACGAGAAGTTCTATCATCGCATGGCAACGTCATGAGCCTGTCGGTTTGCAAGCGCTGGCGCAACTCACGCAATGATCAGCCGGGAAAGCGTTGGACGATGGGCATTCTGCGGCCTATGCCGAAGGCTTTAGTGGTGACGCGGAGACCAGGGGCGGCTTGTTGGCGTTTCCATTCGTTCATGTCGATGCGGCGTTGCACCCAGCGGACGATGGATTCCTCATGGCCAGCGGCAATTACATCTTCGGTGGATTGTTGCTCCTCGATCAGCAGGCGTAAGATTTCATCTAACACATCATAAGGAGGAAGAGTGTCTTGGTCTTTTTGATCGGGGCGAAGCTCGGCGCTGGGTAGTTTTTCGATGGTATTCCAGGGAATGATTTCGCGCTCGCGATTGATCCATTGGCAAACTTGATAGACGGTGGTTTTGGGTAAATCAGAGATGAGTGCGAGGCCACCACACATGTCGCCGTAGATGGTGCAGTAACCGACGGCGAGTTCACTTTTGTTGCCAGTTGTCAGCAGGAGGTGGCCGAATTTGTTAGAGAGAGACATCAGCAATACACCGCGAATGCGGGCTTGCATGTTTTCTTCGGTGACGTCTTCAGGCATCGCGGAAAACAATGGCGACATGGTATTTTTGATCGCCGTGAAGGCTTCAGCAATGGGCAAGGTATCGCAACGAATGCCAAGATTCTCCGCGAGAGCGATGGAGTCATTAATACTTCCGCTCGAAGAATAGGGGCTGGGCATGGTGAGTCCGTGGACATTTTCTGCACCAAGAGCATCTGTGGCGATGACGGCTGTGAGTGCGCTATCGATGCCGCCACTGAGGCCGAGGCAGACGCTGGTGAAGCCGCACTTAGTCGCGTAGTCTCTGAGGCCGAGAACCAGAGCATGGTAGATTTGTTCTTCATCACTCGCGAGCGTCGCAAGAGGTGCTTGGCTATTGATCGAAATGGTGCGGCAGTCTTCGGCGAAGCCTGAAAATTGGTAGGTGATGCCGGCTGTGGGTGTTGCGACGAGGCTGTGGCCATCGAAAATGAGTTGATCGTTCGCACCGATGCTATTGCAGTAGATCACGGGTGCGTTGACTTGCTTGGCAACGATTTCCATGAGTGTGCGGCGCATGGCAGGCTTGCCCACGTGGAAGGGCGAGGCACTCAGGTTGAGCAGCAGATCGATATTTTGTGAAGAAAGTTCCGCCACAGGGTCGCGGTCATACAAGGGTCGCGGTAAGAATTCTTCATTCCAAATGTCCTCACAGATCGTGATGCCGATCTTGTGCCCTCGCCATAAAATTGCACGGCACTCGGAAGATGGTTCGAAGTATCGAAGCTCATCAAACACATCGTAGGTAGGAAGAAGTGTTTTGTAGATTTTGTGAAGAATCGCTCCATTTTCTAACCAAGCAGCAGCATTGCGAAATGGTCTGCCGTTAGGATTTTCATTGGTGTCTATGTAACCGACTAAAAGCGGAACGTGAGAAATTTCTCCCGATAGATAGTCGAGTGCTTGTAGGCATTTGGGAACGAATTGCGATTTGTGAACAAGGTCACGCGGCGGGTAGCCGACGAGCGATAATTCTGGCGTGACGACAATATCAGCGCCTTGATCGAGACAGGCGCGGTAGGCGGCAAGTATGCGCTTCGCATTGCCAGGAAAATCGCCCACGGTGCCATTGATTTGGGCGAGGCCAACGTTAAGGGACTGCATCGCAGATACGCTACATGGGCTTTCGCTGCGTGCAATGCGGAAATGTAAGGATGGCGGGGTTCTTTGGGGTGTTCTTGCCATTGGTTGCATTTTTTCTCTCGTAGGAGAAGGGATTCGTTAGTAGTTTTTCCGCGATGACCGATATGCGAAACCAACAACTTGTGCGCTTGCAACGTTTTGCGTCAGTGGATTTCGAGTCGGCTGGGACCATGCGTGGCGGCACCGATTTCCCTGTGCAAATTGGTATCGCGTGCTGGTCTTATGAGAAAGGCTGGGAGCCCGGATTCGTAAGCTATCTTCACTGCCCACACGAGGTATCTTGGCAGGCATCGCGAGTGCATGGAATTTCTACGAGTGACCTTGCGGATGCCCCTCGTTTGATCGATTTATGGCCGGAAATCCGATCGAGACTTTCCGGTTCGGTTGTCGTTGCTCATGCGCGTGGTACGGAGAAGAAATTTCTACGATCATTTCCTGGTCACGGCTTTGGTCCGTGGATCGACACTCTTGTATGGGCGCGCAGAATATGGCCACAAATGACAAATCACACGCTCTCTAACGCATGCCATCAAGCGCAAATCCTTGATGAATTGCAAGATTTGTGTCCGAACCGCTCATGGCACGATGCTTTGTATGACGCAACGGCCTCGATGGCACTCATTCGTCATTGGATTCTTACCCAGAATCTATTGAATTCTCCGATTGATCACCTCATCCAAGAATGAAATGGCTTTTCAAGCCGGAACTACGATGGTGAATTTGGTTTCGCGACGAGGCGCTGAAGTAACCGAAATATCTCCACCATGAGCCTCAATCGCGCGTTTGACAATCGACAAGCCTAGACCTGTTCCTTTGATCGATGAGTTCGTGTGGTTAGTATCGACGCGATAAAAACGTTTAAAGATGAATGGTAGATGGGCGAGAGGAATGCCAATTCCGTTGTCGGCAACGGCAATGGTTGCGATGCCATCAGTCACAGAGGCTGAGAGCGTAATGACTAATCCTGTTTTGGGATTTTGCTTAAGCGCATTTTCCACTAAATTGAACATTACTTGTGTCCAGTAAAAGCGATCTCCATTGATGACAGTTTTTTTATCAACGCCATCGGTATTAATAATTGCTTGCTGCGAATGGATCATGTGCTCCAGTCGCTCGATCACGTCATTCACACAGGAATGAAAATCGAATGGCTCTTGTCGTAACAACGCTACTTCCCCCGACTCGAGGCGAGAAATCATCAGCATGTCATCGATAATGCGCACCACTCGCTCAGTGTGTTTGTCCATGATGTGGAGGAATCTCTGCGCTTGCGTAACGTCGCGCAGGCCGCCATTTTCTAACAGATTTTCCAGGTAGCCTTGGATGATCGCAAGTGGCGTGCGCAGTTCATGTGATGCGTTGGCGACAAAGTCTTTTCGCACCTGCTCGCTTTGATGCTCTGCGGTAAGATCACGTAGCATGATCCTTAGTCGAGCCATGGGGTGCGCTTGTGCGGGTAGCATTGCTAACTCCACTAGCCAGCAATTATCTCCGCGATGCTCTTTGGCCCCTAGGGGGGAAAGCTGTTGCGGTAGCACCAAGCGCTTGCTTATCGAGGTTCCACTGCTCCTGCACGTCTCGATCATCTGCATGAAACGCGAATCTGGAAACAAGTCCTGAGGGACTCGTCCCATCAACTCTCGCCCGACAAACATCTCTTTGGCTGCTACATTTGCATAACAAATCGCCCCATGCTCATCGCACAGCAGCAATGCATCCGTGAGGCCATCCAGCAGAGCATCGCATGCGGTGGTAAAAATTTGACTGTAGGCATCGAGATTTTCTGGCGACATAGATTTCGGAATCGATGATGGTACACGTTCGGGAGGAAAAATTACTCTTTCGGCAGCAAAAAGCGATAGCCAATGCCACGAACGGTTTCAATCAGTTCTGCCTGTGCACCAAGTTTTTTGCGCAGCCTCTTCATGTGAGTGTCTAAGGTGCGGCTGATGACTTCATCCGTATACCCCCAAACATACCGTAAAATATCATTTCGTTGCATGGTTTGATTGGCTCTCTCGCATAAGAAAAGCATCAACTTGAACTCGGTCGAGGTGAGCTCTACGACGTCGTTGGAAATATAAAATTTCAGCGAATTTTTATCGAATCGAAACGGACCTGCTTCCACATCAGTTTCTTGGGAGCTTTTTTGCAGTCGTTTCAAGATCGCCTTCACGCGGAGTACAAGCTCTTTTGGCGAAAATGGCTTGGTCACATAATCGTCGGCACCCATGGTCAACCCCTGGATCCGATCTTCGGTTTGTGCGCGTGCTGTGAGTAGAATGACAGGCGTATGGAGAGTCCTCGCGTCACGTTTTAATCCTTTCAAAACCCCAATGCCATTCAGGGTTGGCAGCATCAAATCTAAAACAATCAAGTCAGGCCTCTCTTTGTATGCTAATTGCAAGCCGACTTCGCCATCTTCTGACCGAATCACCCGCATGCCAGATCGCTCTAAATTAAAGGCAACCAGTTCCGCGATATCCGTTTCATCTTCGATCAACAATATGGTGTGAGTCAGTTCAAGATTTTCTTCGTTCATAGAGTGATTTGTATAAAAATCGAATTTTTTGGCAATTGCCTGATGTGCTTTGGAGATTCTCTCTCACAACGGAGATTAAAATGTCATCCTGCTACTCGGTCATGCGCAACTTGCGGTTCTGTAGTAGCGGGTTCTTTCAATTTTAAATGTCGAATGTCGATGGCATTGCACATAAATACCGCATCTTCGCCAATGTTAACCGATAAATCACCGACTCGTTCTAACGAGCGAACGATGAAAATGATATGCAGCAAGGACTCCGCTAAGCCTCCGCTGGATTCGAGCAAAGCGCTGAAATCGGCAATGATTTTCTTGTGCAAAGTATCCAATTCTTTATCTCGAGCTTTCAAGCCCTCACCCATAGCGATGTTTCCATCGGTAAACGAAATCATCGCATCGCGTAGCAGCGTGTCAGCCATGATGTAAAGAGTTTCGATGATTGTAACGTCAGGGAAAAATGGTCCATGACAAATTTTTCGCGCTCGCTTTGCGATGTTCACTGCATGGTCCGAGATCCTTTCGAGGCATGTGGAAATCTTCATCGTGGCGATGACTTTCCGTAAATCGGATGTCACAGGATGATAGGCTCCTAAGATTTCCATACCAAGGCGATCAACGATCATTTCCAGTTCGTCCACCTCGCTGTCATCGGCAATCACCTGCCGTGAGAGATCAATATCTCTTGAGAGCAAGGACTGCACGGCTTTCTGCAAATTCTGTCGAGTCAGACTCGCCATTTTCAAGATCTCGTTCTTTAGCTGTCTTATGGCGTTGTCTATTTCGCGACTTTGCTTCGTTTCGTCCATGGATGTAGTCGCTATCATAGACGAATCTCCAAACTAGGGAAAAACTGAAATGTGACAATTTCGTCACATGGGGCGTTTGCGTTCATGCCACCAAGCCGCAGCCCAGAGAACCGCGGGCAGTGCCAAGCTCAATACCACCGCCAATTTGGGGTGACTTTTCCCGCTTGCTCCTACCCAAGCGAAAACAAATGCCATCGGCAGATTCCCGCAGGTCATCGATAACAAAAACTTCCGCCATGGCATCCTGACCATGCCTGCGGTTACAGCGAGTGCTTCTGGCAAGATTGGCACCGCCCGCGATACTGCCACCATCCAGCCACCGCCTCGCGCGAAGAGTCGATGCCCGCGCTCGTAGTCCTTCGCTCCGAGAAATTTCCTCGACCATCGTTCCGGGCAGGCATGACCGAGCGCATAGCCTAGCATCCCCGCTACTGATGCCCCTGCGAAGCCGATCAATCCCCCCAAAATCACCCCGTGGAGGAACCCCAACGCCGACATCACCACCGTTCCAGGCACCGGCATGACTAAATCCATCACCATCAATGCAAATCCCACCAAAGCCGAGGAAACACCGTAACTTTGCAGCAGTTGGCTAGCCCGATCCACATCCGACCAAGCATCCCACTGCCCACCCCATACCAGCCAAATGGCCAAAACACTTAGGGAAATCCCGAAAAAAATGAACAACAAACGCATAACAGGCAAAATTTACCACCTCCCCCGACACAAATCCAGCCCATCGCCAGTTCGCGTGAAAAAATGGCACATTCCCTTTGCACCTCGCGCCGCCTGCATTTAGCATAAGCGCATGTCCGCTTCGCCTTTCCACTACCAAGACATCTTCGCCACCGGTGCCGATACGACCGAATACGAAAAAATCTCTGCCGATTTTGTCAGCACCGCTGAATTCGAAGGAAATACCATCCTCAAAATCGCCCCCGAGGGCCTCAAACTGCTTGCTAACGAAGCCTTCAAGGCCATCAATTTCTGCCTCCGCCCCGAGCATCTCGCCCAAGTTGCCGCCATTCTCGATGACCCCACCGCAACCGAGAACGACCGCATGGTCGCCCTGATGCTCCTCCGCAACGCCGAGATCTCCGCTCATGGCATCCTGCCCTTCTGCCAAGACACTGGCACCGCTACGATCATCGGCAAAAAAGGCCAGCAAATTTGGACGACTGGCGACGATGCCGAGTGGCTTTCCGCTGGCGTCCACAAAACCTACACCGAGGAAAACCTCCGCTACTCACAAACCTCCCCACGCACCATGTATGAAGAGGTTAATACACGCACCAATCTCCCCGCGCAGATCGATCTCTACGCCACCCCAGGCAGCGAATACAAGTTCCTCTTCGTCTGTAAAGGCGGCGGATCCGCCAACAAAACCTTTCTCTACCAAGAAACGAAAGCTCTGCTCAATCCCACCCGGCTCAAGGAGTTTTGCCTGGAAAAAATGCGCTCCCTTGGCACCGCTGCCTGCCCGCCCTACCACCTCGTGTTTGTCATCGGCGGCACTAGCGCGGAAAGTTGCCTCAAGACCGTAAAACTCGCTTCCACCAAGTATCTCGATTCCCTACCCACCACTGGCAACGACCACGGCCAAGCCTTTCGCGATCTCGCTCTCGAAGCCGAACTCCTCGAAACCGCGCGCAATATTGGCATCGGCGCGCAATTCGGTGGGAAATATTTCGCCCTCGATGTCCGAGTCGTCCGCCTGCCTCGTCACGGTGCCTCATGCCCCGTCGGCATCGGCGTTTCCTGTTCTGCTGACCGACAAGCCAAAGCGAAAATCACCGCCGACGGCATCTACCTCGAAAAACTCGAAAAAAATCCTGGACGCTTCATTCCCGAGCACTACCGCAACTGGACTTTCAAAGGTGTACCCATCGATCTCGATCAAGGCATGGAATCCATCCTCGCCACTCTCACGAAATACCCTGTCACCACCGCCCTCTCGCTCAGCGGCACCATCATTGTCGCTCGCGATATCGCCCACGCCAAGCTCAAAGAAATCCTCGAAAAAGAGGGCGATCTGCCCGATTATTTCAAACAATACCCCGTCTATTACGCCGGCCCCGCCAAAACCCCTGCCGGCATGGCCAGCGGCTCGTTCGGCCCGACCACCGCAGGGCGCATGGACTCCTACGTCGATCTCTTCCAAAGCCACGGTGGCAGCATGGTGATGCTCGCTAAAGGCAACCGCTCCCAGCAAGTCACCGATGCCTGCAAAAAACACCGCGGCTTCTACCTCGGCAGCGCGGGCGGCCCCGCAGCATTGCTGGCGAAAGAACACATCCTCTCCCAAGAAGTTGTCGCCTTCCCCGAGCTCGGCATGGAAGCCGTCTGGAAGATCACGGTGAAAAATTTCCCCGCCTTCATCCTTGTCGATGACAAAGGCAACGACTTTTTCCAAAGCATCAACCAATGCCCCGTCGGCCACTAAAGCCCAATGCCTTTAAGGCATTTCCTTAGCAATAGTCTCATGTGGTTCATCCTCCAACATTTCTTACCCCTAGGTCTCGTGTGGGTATTGATTGTGATTTTCACTGGCTCACGTGACGAAGATCAAAGTTATCGCGAAGCATTGATCTGCGCCAGCGGCTTAGCCGTGATCAGTATGATTTTCGCTTGGTTTCTACCCGATCAAATCACTCTGCTTCGTTATCCTATACAAGTTATCGCGCTATTTTTTCTCGTTGACCGAGTATGCGAATGCAGTCGTGCCACAACTTGGCGCATCACCATTTGGTATGTTGTGATCTAACTTTTTTTCTTGATAGCAATGAATGTGATTTCCGACATCCTCCGTCAACCTGTCGAATTCCGTCCCCCATGAAAAACATCGGAATATTCCGCGAGAATCTGTAGCGGGTATCTGTGTTGGATACCATGATGGCTAAACCCGAGATCCGAAGTAGAGCGCCAGACAGTCGCTGCCAGGCTTTGATGTGCAAGGCATTTCATGGCTGCAGTGGGCTGCATCCAAAGATGCTGCCCCAAAGTCTGAAATGCCTTGCGCAGCAAATGATGGAGGCGAATGGCGGCGTTATACTTCGGATTTCGGGTTAAACCTAGAATCCGCAGTTGATGTCACCAATCCAAAGTTTTTCACAACTGATTTAACTGGCATGTAGTTGTTCAAGTTTTTTATGTGCGTGGCA
>JAIYDP010000137.1 GCA_027487435.1 Verrucomicrobiaceae bacterium
CGCAACGTCGTCGAATTCGACGAGGCGGAGGGGGTCATCCGTCTGCGGCGTGAGCTGGCTTAAAAAATGTTGTGCGACATCCTTTAGCGCGCGCAAAGGCTGCCACTCCTCCGCCTCGCGCGCGCGCTCGGAGGCGAGCCACTGAGCGAGGTGCCGCCGCCCTTCGTCGACGCGGCGCTCCTCCAATTCTTTCTTTTCATTGTTAAAAGCTAACAGACGTACAACCCACCTTCTTCTGCGCCAGCAAAACGGCTTTGTTATTTAACGGGAGCACGTTGTGGCGCCGCACGGTCGTTTTGTGGACGCGGTTCGAACAGACGCCGCAATAAGACGTCTTGCATTCGACGCAACTCACCAGCGCCGCAGCGTCCCTTCCGCCGTTACATCCCCCCCCACCCCCCCTTTGAAAAACCTGCAGAGGCCGCACACGACGACCTCGTCGTCCTCCCAATCGTCCCCCCCCTCGTCGCTGCCGTCGTCGACGTCGGCGTTGGGTGGCGCTGGCGCCGCGATGTCGTCCATCGTCAGCGCCGCGTCCGGCATGTGGAGGGGGTGCATTTCTGCGGGTGTGAGAGGGCGCGATGACAAGGGCGGATACGCAGCAGCTCGTCCACAAACGACTCATCAATTACAATGGAGAGGCGCCCATCAGCATTTTGACCCTCCTTCGATACCCAATTTGCAAAACCTTCGGCACCCTACGCGACGTGAGCTCCATTTTTAAACCCATCACACCTCCTCACCAATCAACGGCGCGCCGCTGACCCAAAAACGTTGCAGCGCCTCCGCCGCCTCTTTGGGGCGGTCGGCCAGCGCCAGAGGCGCCAAACAGTTCGCCTCGACGAGGGCCTGCAGCATCCCCACCGCGCGCTCGGTGTGCCCCTAAATTCCAGTCAGACGTTCATTAACGCAAGGATAGAC
The DNA here is from genome assembly GCA_027487435.1 of Verrucomicrobiaceae bacterium. Taxonomy (GTDB): domain Bacteria; phylum Verrucomicrobiota; class Verrucomicrobiia; order Verrucomicrobiales; family Akkermansiaceae; genus UBA956. Next base: position 922 of record JAIYDP010000137.1, read on the forward strand.
CCCCTGCTGCTCCACACGCGCCGCCAGCATCATGACGGTGACGATAGCGGCCTCGAGGCGGCGCGTGGTCGCGATGTCTGCGCGCGCGCGATGGGCAGACATGGCGGTGACGGCGGTCGAATACGCGGCGCGGAAGGAGGCCATCGAAAACGTCGAGTACTGCGCGAGCCGCAGCTGAAGGTACGCCCACCACACATCTCGCGGAGTCAAAATTAGCGTTCGGGAGGGGGTGGGGGGGGGCACAAGGCTCGGACGAGAATTTGGCCACAGTTGCGTCCCAAAGCGACGCGATTTCATCTGCGCTGAGCTGCCGCTGTGCGACGCGGAGATAATTAATGAGCAGAACGAGGTTGTTAGGGTTCTGCTGTAGCGCGTGGAGGAAAATCGCCTATGCGCGTGAGACCCCTCGTCAAAAAATCAAACGCTCTTCTTCTCCAGCGCCGCCGCGCTGCTGCCCTGCCGCGTCGTGCGCGCGATTTCGTCTTGCAGCCGCGCGAATTCTATCCACAACTTGACGTCCGTTGGATTCGTGCGGATCCTGGCGTTGATGTCGCGTGTGCGCCTCATCGTCCGCTCCTCCAACGTCTCGCCCTCGGGGGCATCCAGTTCGCGCACATCGACGACAGGCACGACAACTCCCGCAATGAGGGGGGGGGGGGCTCCCTTGCGGAGGTCGCTGGACTTGGACGCATCGAAGCTGAGGCGTTAACTGAAGACCATTCGCAAGGAAGCTTGGGGAATGGGGTCTTACATGCGCTGCCGGCGGTTGCGCAAAATGGCGGCTTGGCGGGGGTTGTGGTAGCGCCACAAGACGGCGGAGGAGGCGCCGGCGGGACGGGGGACGTCGTACGCGGGGATGTAGCGCTGATATATTTGATGATATTGGAGTTGATCTCGGACGCCACGGAAGTCGAAGTAATAGACCTGCGACCTGAAGGGTGAGGGGGGGGTCGCAGTGTGCGCTGACTGGTTCGGCAGGACAAACGGAGTGGAAGGTACCGGCAGATTTCGCAATTCATCGCCACTGGAGCTCGACGACGACGACGACGAATGCCGTCGCCGTTTCTTCTTGTCCTTCTTCGCTCGCTTCCGCTTGTCGGTTTTCTCTCGCTTTCGGCGGGACGTGGCCCTTGCGGGGGATACGTCGGATTTCACTGGATACCTTGCAGTCGCCTCAGCGTCTCTTGGCTGCAAAGCTTTGATGTTGTCTTCAGTCAAGAGATCGTCGGTTGCATTTGCGATAGCTGCGGAGGAGTACAGCTCTTTCTGCTGTTGCGACGAAGCGGAAAAGCTAAAAGTCGGCAGATGAGCTAGCGAAGGGTTCTGAGGATCTACATCTTCAGGAACAAGGAACCAAAACAGAAAAAATACTGGACGAAAACGCAGCGAAGAGAGACATGGCTCATTTGTACAAATAACCTATTTTGCACAAATGAGCAAATGTTTGCTGAGGCCGCAATGGGCGCGAAACGAGATGAAACTGTGTATTCGTTGAGATTGATGGGATTTCGTGTGAAATTGACAACTCCTACTCCACTTCGGGACGTGTCCGTTCATTCTGTTTGTTAGGGTTATTTTGGCATGGTGGCCGTTCAGCCAGGCGGAGCGCAGTGCCATGCCGTTTGCAATTTCTTTGGATGGTTTGGAGTGTTTACGCAGCTGACGCTTGCCATCCTTTCTCTCTCCACTCTGCTGAGTGATTCGGTCCGCGGGCTTCTCTGACACAGCAGTCAAACGATACCGTGAGGTTCCCCGTCGCCCTTGGCTTGTGTTCAAGTTAGACGCTGCGAAGAACGCGTCAGGTTACAGCCCCATTTCACTTTTTAACTCAAGAGGTGCACTGCTGCAGCATTTCTTCAACATGGTGACTGCAATACTTATCGCCGGGAAGTCCGACCCCTGCCCTTGGTGCCTCTGCGCCGTCGCCACTGCTGACACCTCAGGTACTTCATCATCATCTTGTTCGACACGTGCGTCACTCTTCCGCTCACTTGGGTCGTCCACCGCCTCACCGTTGGCCCGCTTGGTCGCTGTATGAACGTCGACCTCTCCTCAGGCCAATACGGCGACCCCCCCGAGATGAAGCGTTTCTTCCAGCAGCTCCTCCACTGGCTCCTTGTCGTCCTCCTCGCTAAGTTTCTCGTCGCCCTCATTATCGTACCTCTTATTGACCCTCTGGGCGTGTTTGGCCAATGGGCGCTCAACCCCCTCTGCCCCTTCCCCAACGTCGAGCTCTTCATCGTCATGGTCCTTCTCCCCCTCATCCTCAACGCGTTCCAGTTTTGGGTCATCGACAACATCCTCAAGTTTGCAAAAGTCGGCTACCTTTTCATTCCCCGCGAAGAAGACAGCGAGGTTCACCAAGTTAGCCCCCCCTCCCCACCTCTGAGATTTTTCTTGCTTTGTGATTTATTGTCCGATCGCTGATGGCAGTCTTAGGCCGACGGACGCCTGCAATAATGCGCCTGTGATGTATTTCTATTTGTTCTTTTCAGTGTACATTTGTGGATAATCAATTGATACATTCACTACATCTACGTTACAAACAGACATCGAATAGGGGCCATAAAGTACACACGCGAGTGCTTACGACAACAGCAGCACTCGCAGCTCTTTCAAATTCGCCAGCTCGGGGGGGATCCTCTCGAGGGGGTTTCCCCGCAGCCAAAGCTCCGTCAGGGCGAAGCACCCGCCGATGCCGCTCAGCCCCTCCGGCAGGACGTTGAGGCGGTTGTTGCCTGGGGGCGGGTGAGCTGACGCAGAGGGGGTGTTACTGAGGGTCAGGACTTTGAGTTCTTTCAAATTGCCGATGAGAGCGGGGAGGGCGCTGAGTTGATTCTCGTGCAGCCACAGCTCTTTGAGGCGGGTGATATTGCAAATTGAGAAGGGCAGGGTGTCCAAGCGGTTGTGGTCGAGGTTGAGCTCCGTCAGCGACACAAGCCGCCCAATCGACGCGGGGAGGGTCTCGATCTGAAACGTCACAACGGGGGTGGGGGGGGGGACCTCATTGTGGTCGGCCCAAAGTTGGGAGAGGAGGAAGAGGTTGCCGATTTCGACGGGGAGGGTGGTGAGGCGGTTGTGGGAGACGGCGAGTTGGGTCAGCGACGCGAACGCGCCGATGGCGGGGGGGAGGTTGAGGAGTTTGTTTTCAGACACGGTGAGAGTCGTGAGGGACGTGAGGTCTTCGAGGAGGGGGGGTAGCTCGATCATGTCGTTTGTCGAAAGGGACAGCATGGTGATGTTGGTCAGCGAGTTCAGCGTCGCGGGAAGCGCCAAAAGTTTGTTTCCCCGCAGCGCGACGTGGGTGAGCGACGTGAGGTTGCCAAACGATGGCGGCAACTTCGTCAGCAAGTTGCTGACGACGTCAAGCTTTTGAAGGCGCTCCAACGCGCCGATGGATGGGGGGAGGGTGGAGATTTTGTTCCCTCGCAGCTCGAGATCGACGACTGCCATCATTTCGCCGACGGTGGGGGGAACGAAGGAGATTTGGTTGAACGAGACAGCGAAGCGACGAACACGCTTCAGCTTTCCAATTTGCATGGGGAGGGTGACGATGGAGTTGTTTGACAAGTCGAGTTCCATCAGAAACGGCAGTTCGCACAGCATCGGCGGCAGGTCTTTGAGCTCATTGAACTGCAAGAACACCTTCCGCATCGCCTGCAGCCGATCCAGCCCCGGCGGCAGGACGGAAATGCTGTTGTGCGCGAGGTTGAGAAGCTTCAGCTTCGTCAGCTCCCCGAGGTTGCGGTTGACCTCGCGGATTTGGTTCGCCTCGAGATTGAGCTCTTGAAGCGCCGTCAAAAAGCCAATGAGACCGGGCACGGAGCGAATGGCGTTGTCGTGCGCGTCGAGAACGGAGAGCTCGACGAGGGAGGTGAGGACGAAGGAGAGCTCGTGGACCCTGTTCTGCGCCATGTTCAGTTCGGTCAGGTACGGCATGTGTTGGATCTCCATCGGCAGCGCAGACACGCCAATCGCAACGAGCGAGAGCGAGCGCGTGCTCCGCGCAGACAACACCTCCCGGAAAAAGTTGACCACGCCAGTCACCCCGCGAGCAGCTGCTTCTTGCGGCGGCGAGATTACTGCGGGTAAGAACGCGATAGAAAGGGGGAGTACGGTTATTGTCGGAGATCTCGAGGACGGACAGACCCGTCAAAAGCCCAACCTCAAGCGGGAGGACGGAGAGTCTGTTCTTGGTGAGGCGCAGCGCGGTGAGATTGGTGAGCGCGCCAAGGCATGATGGCAGCTCGTCGATGTCGTTGAACCCCAAATTGAGCTCTCGCAAGGACACAAGCTGCCCAATCTCGTCGGGGAGCTTCGTCAAGCGGTTGTGCTCGGCGTTTAGCACCTCCAGCATTGTGAACTTGCTGACAGTGGAGGGGATCTCCTGCACCTGGTTATTAGCAAACGACAGCTCCCGCAGCTCCGAAAACGCGTCAACGTGTGCGGGGAACGAAACGAGGCCGAGGTCGTCGATGACGAGCTTGTCGCGCGATCGGCCCTCAAGGAACGTGCGGAAATACGCCATGATGTTTGGGGTGCCCTTGTTCAAGACCTCTATCGGAGGAGCTTTGCAGGCGTAGTTCTTTTCCATCGCCAATTCTTCGATCGCCGGAAGTTTGCCGAGCTCGATCGGAAGCTGCGTGATGCGGTTGGCGCGCAGACTCAGCGCCGTGAGGGCTGTGCAGCGACAGAGGTTTCGAGGTACCGTTGTGAGGCGGTTGCTGTCGAGGTCAAGCAGACGGAGGACTTGGAGGCGGCCGATTGACGACGGAAGAGTTTGAATGGAGTTGTTACTGGCCCTGAATTCGACGAGGGCTTCCATGTTGCCAATGGTGATGGGCACGTTGGCGACGTCGTTGCCTTCAACGTTCAGAAGCGTGAGCTTGGTAAGATTGCCCAGGCCGTTTGGAAGAGCGGATAGGCGGTTGTGGGACATGTCCAGCTCCTCAAGCTCAAACAAGAAGTCGATCTCTGCAGGCACCTTTGACACTGAATTGTGCGCGAAGCGAAGGATGCGCAATGATGCAAGTTCGCGAAGCTCTGACGGGAAGAACTGGAGTTCGTTGTAGTCGAGAAGAAGCTGCTCCAGACAGACACAGTCGCCGATGGCTGCGTCGATGGAGGACACCTTGTTGTGACTCATGTTCAGCAATCGCAGCTTGTGCAGCAGCCCCACAACTGAAGGGATGTTACGAAAGCGATTCTCAGACAGAAAAAGCTCCTGCAGCTCTGGAAGCCCGTCGACGTCCAGAGGGAATGTGCCGATGTCAAGCTCGCGAAGGTCAAGTCTATGTGTGCCTCTGGCCTCAAGGATCTTGCTGCAGTAGCTGAGGGTTTCCTCGAGGCCAATCGTCCAAATATCTTTAGGTGGGGCGGAGATGTTGTTGCCATCCAGCGCAAGGACTTGGATCCGAGAGAGTTGAGCTATTTCAGGAGGGAGGCGTCGGAGCTTGTTGTTCATCAGACTGAGAGTTCGAAGCGTTGGCATGGAGCCCATCGAAGGAGGTACCTTCTCCAGCCGATTCAAATCCAAATTAAGGGTCTTGAGAGAAGCACAATTGCAAATCTCCTTGGGGATCTCATCGAGGTCATTCTCCTGCAGCTGGAGCTCAACGAGGCGCGTGAGGCTGCCGATTGAAGAGGGCAAGGATTTGAGCTCATTCTCTTGAAGGTAGAGCTCCCTCAGCATGACCAAATCGCCAATGTCAACAGGCAAGGACTTGAGGGCATTCTGAGACATCGAAAGAATGGTCAAGGCGGTTAAGAACCGAATTTCTTGCGGAATTATTTTCAGCTCGTTGAGGTCGAGGACGAGATGCCTCAGCCGCACAAGCCGCGACAAGGACTCCGGCAGAGCGATGAGCTGGTTGTCAGATATCACTAGCTTTGTCAAGCTAATCAAGTTGCCAATCTCAGCGGCAATCTTCTTCAACTGATTGGATGCCAGCGACAACTCCTCCAGCTCCGTGAGATCCGAAATCTCGCGAGGGAATGCTGTGAGACCGAGGTCGCGCATGTCCAGCTTTCGTGATGCGATAGAGTCACGAATGGAACGGAGGTAGACAAGGATGGGCTCTGTGCCGCCGCGTACTACCTCGACTGGAGGAGATTCTAGGGGGTTCAGCTGTACGTTGAGCTGTGAAAGTTCGGGGAGGTATGAGAGCTGCACGGGGAGGTAAACGAGGTCATTCTGGTACAGGGACAAAACTTGAAGGTCGGTCAGCTTCTCGACGCCTGCAGGAATTGCTTTGACATGATTGTCATCAAGATAGAACTCTCGTAACCGCCGCAGAGCTTTGATATCATCAGGAATCTCCGTGATTTGGTTGCTCTGCAAGCGAAGGCGGACAAGGTGCGTAAGTCGGAACACTTCCGGAGGCACCCCAATGAGGCCGAGGCGGTCGAGCGCAAGATTTCCAGATTGTTGCGATGCGTATATTCGCTTCAAATAGTCGCGAATGACAAGTGGCCCTGCCAAAATGACGCTGCGGGGGGGTGTTCGGAGCTCGGTGATTTCGTCCATAAGGAAACGCAATCTGTTCAAAATTGTGAGATTGTACACGTCAATGTGGAGCTTCTTCACTTCGGTCAAACGGTTGATATAAGGAGGAAGGTCAAGCAGGGCATTGTCAAAAACGAGCAACTCAACGAGATTGGTGAGCTTGTAGAGTTCGTACGGCAAGTAGCTGAGGCGATTGTAGGACAGCCACAGGACACGCAGGGACGTGAAGTCACAAAGCTCCTCTGGCAGCGACGTGAGCTCGTTGTAGGTCAACCTCAGCTCAACCAAATTAGTGAGGACCTTGAAAGTTTGAGGAAGCTGCGACAGTCTGTTGTCTGCAATATTGAGCTTGGTCAGCGCTGTGAGGTTGCCAATATCATCCGAGACCGCCTCGAGCTCGTTGTTCAGCAGCTTCAGACGTTTGAGGTTCGTTAACTCGTAAATCTCTTGAATGAGGTCGTACAAGCCAAGGCCCGTCAAGTCTAGCTCCGATGTAGTTTCGGCGTCCTTGATGGCCCGGAGGAAGCTTTTCATCAGGGCAGTGCCTCCTCTCACGATGGGAGGAGGTGGCACCCTCAGATTGTCGTTGCGGTCCACTTCGAGCTTGTCCAAGTGGGCCATGTAGCCAAACGACCAAGGAATGACCTCAACGTCGTTTCCGATGATGGAAAATTCCTCCATTGCGGCCATTCCACCCAATTCCGAAGGTACCTGTGTGATCTTGTTGTCGATCAGTGAGAGCTTCTCGAGCTTAGACAACTTGACAACGTCATGCGGAATAGACTTAATCTTGTTGTTGTCTAGCTTCAGTACCCTCAGCTGCCACATGGCAGATATGACAGGAGGAATCATCGTCAGTAAGTTGTCGCACGCGTTGAGCTCTTCAAGCTGAGTTAAATTACGCATCGAGACAGGCAAGATTTTGATCAGGTTGTCAGCGAGGGAGAGCTTGATAAGGCCGTACGTCATCGCAACCTCGGGAGGAAGCTGCTTGAGTCCCATCCTCGAAAGATCAATCACCCGAGAACCCCTCGCTTGGTGACATTCTTTGAGATACTCAACAATAGCATTTGCACCTTCTTTGATGATCTCTAAAGGGGGCGATTTCAAATATTTGCCATCGCGATCGACATGGATTTCGCGCAAAGACGTCACGTGGCCAAGCTCCAAGGGAAGGCCCTCCATGATGTTTCCTGTGAGCCGCAAGACACGCAACTTGGTAAGCATGGAGATGGACGGGGGGATCTTTGCAATGACGTTGTTGACGAGATTGAGCTCGGTCACATTGACCAGGTTGCCAATTGCCTCCCTCAGGTTGCTCATGCCATTTTCGCTCAAGTTAAGGGTCGTCAGGCTCGTAATCTCACACACCTCTTCAGGCACATCACTGATGCTAAGTCCAGACAGGTCAAGCGCCTGCGATTTCATTGCCATGCAGAGACGAAGCATGTACTGAACGATGGAGTACGTGCCCGCTGACCAGATTTTGACGGGGGGAACTCGAAGAGTCTCATTGCCTTGTATGTAGAGGGCGTGGAGACCAGTCAGCCAACCAACTTCAATCGGCAGCCGAACAAGCTTGTTGTAGTTTAACTGCATCTCTTGCAATGAAGAAAGCTTCCCGATAGAGGATGGCAGTGTCTCGAGGTCATTATACGATGCACGCAAATATCTCAAGCTCGCCATACCCCCGATTTCCGGAGGAAGCGCTTTGATGTGATTATATTCAATCCGAAGGTCTGTGACGCGAGTAAGAGTGTCGAGCGACGGGGGCAACGAGACAAGTTCATTGTTGTGCAGCCACAACATGTTCAGCCGAGTGCAACGCCCTATTTCCACGGGTAAAGACACGAGCTTGTTGTGGTCAAGGACCAGCTCAACGAGTTCGTGCAGGGTGCCAATTTCAGGTGGCAGGAACTGGAGCGAGTTTGTTGCCGCGTGAAGAATAGTAAGTGCCGTGCAAGCGTCGATGAAATGAGGCAGCGACGTGAGCTGATTGTCGCTGAGGGTCAGGATTTCCAGCGACTGCAAATTTGTCAAATCGGATGAAATTTCGGTGATGCGATTGTTGACCATGCGCAGCTCTTTTAGAGTGTACAGACTGCGCAGAACCTTTGGAAGACCTTCAAAGCCCATACCAGATAAATCAATCGCGCGGACTGCAACAGCATTGCGCAAACTGCGGAGGAATCGCAGAACGGCCGCAGTCCCAAGACGCCAAACCTCTTCAGGAGGAGAAACAAGCGCAGAAGTCGAGAACGTGAGCTCATCCAGCTCCCCAAGATCACCGAGCTCCCAAGGTAGAGACTGTACTGGATTTCCAGCCAGTCGAAGCGATTTCAGCTTCCGCAAGTCTCCGATTGATGAAGATAAATTCACGATGCGGTTCTCACGAAGAGACAAACGCTGCAAATTGGTGCACGTAGCAAGAGAAAGAGGGAAACCAGTGAGATCGTTGCGATCCAAATTGATCTCTACAAGCTTCGTCAAGAAACCGACTTCACCAGGAAGGGACGAGAGATGGTTCTTACGCAGATCGAGGCGCCTGAGATTGGACAAGCGGCCGATGGTCGGGGGTAGAGCCGATAGGTTATTATCGGCAAGCGAGAGCTCCGTCAGATTTGCCAGTGTTGCCACTTCGGGAGGAAGATAATGCAGGCCGAAGTGCTCCAATCGCAGGGAGTTGGTGGTGCGGGCTTTGACAAGAAAAGACAGATACGCCATGATGCTCTCGGCACCTCCTTCCAACACTTCACGCGGGGGACTGCGCATGCGGTCGACATCAATCCGAAGCAACTGAATATTGGGCAACATGCCAAGCTCGACCGGAAGCTCCATAATTTTGTTTTGAGTGAACGACAACTCAGTCAGAGACACGAGGCGGCTGATGTCGCTTGTCAAAGACAGCATTTCATTTTGGTCCATTCGCAGTGACGTGAGAGACGTCATAGCCAAAACTTCTGTCGGAATTGTGAACAACATCAATTTTGAAATATCAAGGACAGACGTGACACGTGCTCGAAGGAGCCGACGACAGTAGTCAAGAAGCACGCTTTGACCCTGCGACACAATTGTCATCGGCGGAATCTCAACCTTGTCACAGCCCTCTATGTCCAGTGTTTCGACGGACGTCATAAGACCAGCCTCAGGGGGAATATAGAGCAAGGGGTTGTGTGCGAGAGAAAACAGCTTAATGGACTCCAGCCCACCCAACGAGGTCGGCAAGGATGTGATCTCATTGAATGGCGCCTTGAGCTGCTGCAATACTGACAAGAATCCGATTTCCTGCGGCAGAGCAGCAAGCTGATTATGGGAGATGCGAAAATCGATCAAACACTTAAGCTTGCCGATGACAGGAGGGAGTGCGGTGAGTTTGTTTTTGTTCAGCCACAGACGAACAAGTTGAGACATGCGGCCAATGAACGGTGGCAGCGATGTCAGCTTGTTGTTGTCCATTTTCAAAACGACAAGAGAGGGCAACTCGGCCAGTACAGCAGGGAAAACTTCAAAGTCATTGTAAGAGATTCGCAACTTTTTCAAGTCAAGCAGTTTGGCCATCTCCGGGGGCAACGTTGTGAGATGATTGTCAATCACTGAAAATGACTTCAGTTTGATAAGGGACCCAAAGCTTGATGGAAGCTTGTCCAAATTATTGCGAAACAGCTTCAGCGTTGTCAGGGCCGTGAGGCGGAGTACTTCGGGAGGAATGTATGCCAGCCCCGAGCAAGACAGATCTAAATAATTTGTCCATTGCGCACGATTGAGCTTCTTCATGTACGCGAGGATGACGGTTGCGCCTTTTGCAACCACCTCACGTGGAGGCACTTCCAGCAAGCTGTTGTTGCTAATGTCAATATCAGTCAAATTTGTGAGCCAGCAAATCTCAGTTGGTAACACTGTGAGCCTGTTGAAGGCGAGGCTTAGCCGTCTCAGGGAGTACATGTCCAACACGGGTCGAGGCACGTGATCAAACTTGTTATTATCCAGTTCCAAAATCCGGAGTTGCTTCAGCTGCGCCATGTGTGGCCCGACATTGTCGAGCTGATTGCCACTCAGTCGCAGCATCCGAAGCCTCGTCAACGACGCAAGCCAATCTGGGACGACTTGAATTCTGTTTTCGATCATCGACAACTCCGTCAGATTTGACAAGTAGGACACACCAAATGGGACGCTAAGCAACCCAAAACTATTCAGGTCAAGCTTATTTGAGATCTCGGCTTCTTTAATGCGGCGCAAATAAGTTGTAACCGCTCTGGCACCGCCGTGAACGATAATTTCAGACGGAGGGTCCCGAATGTCGTTCCCGTCAAGCGTCAACTCTTCGAGGCGGCTTAAGTTCCCAAGAGCTGGAGGCAAGAGAGTAATCTCATTGCGATCAAGATGGAGCACTCGAAGGTACTTGTACTGTCCAATGACTGGGTCAAGCTCGCGGAAGACGTTGTCACGGAAAGACATGACTCGAAGAAAGGGCATGTCAAGAACTTCAGGAGGAAAAGCAGAGAGACCCATGCCGTCCATGAACAAGTTGCCAGTTTCGCGAGCTTCAAGAATGCGGGACAAATACTCCATAATCACTTTCAGGCCCTGGTCAATAACCACAGCGGGCGGGGCCTCAATCGGGTTGTTGAAGAAGGTGAACTTTGTCACTGTCTTCAGCTTTGAAAACTCGAGAGGGATCCTGCTGAATGTATTGTTATGCATGAGTAGCTCGACAATGGACTTGCTTCGACCAAGCTCATCCGTCATGACCTCAATGAGGTTGTTTGAGATGTCCAAATGCGTCAGAGATGAGCATTGCGAGACGCCCAACGGAGGGACTGTCAGCTTGTTGTGAGCGAGGAGGAGCGTCGTCAGTGACGTCATCGTATGGATTGCAGGGATGATAAACAATCGATTGTATTCAGCATTTAGGTATAGCAGCTTGTAGAGCTTCATAAACGAAGCAGGTAGGCCACGCAGAGAATTCTGCTGCAAGTGGAGCGTTTTGAGATTGCGCAGCCGTCCAAAATTGTCCGGAAGCCGAGTAAGATCGTTCTCTTCAAGGCGAAGGTTGGTTAGGGCAGTGAGGCAGACAAATGCTGTCGGAAGGGCAGTTAATCGATTCCGAGTTAAATTGAGATCAGTCACATTCACAAGATGTCCAAACTCAGAGGGCAGCTCCTCCAATATGTTATCAGAGAGTGCCAAGATGCGCAAGGAGGACAGCTTGGACACATTCGAGGGGAGGGACGCCAGATTGTTGTCGAACAGGCGCAGCTCGTAGAGGTCAGGAAGAATTTGCGCAATATAAGGGAAGTTTGGGACCCCAAGGCTCGATAGGTCAAGAGTTCTGGAGTCGTGAGCATCACAAATGGAGGCTAAGTATCGCAGCATTTGCTCCAGACCCTGCTGAATAATCTCTCTTGGAGGAATCACCAATAAATGCTCATCAACGCGGAGATCTCGCAGAGTTGAAATCAAGCCAAGCTGGAACGGCAAAGCACGAATCAAGTTGTTTCGGAGGTAGAGAGATTTCATGTTGGTCAATTGTCCTATCTCAACAAACAAGGTCTCGAGTTTGTTGTAGCTCAGATCAATATGAGTCAAGTTGGTCCAGTGTCCCACGGCAGGAGGAATCGAAGCAAGGGCGTTGTGGGTCGCTTCAAACTTGACAAGAAGGTCAAAGCTGCACAAATCCAAAGGGAGTGAGACGAGGTTGTTGTAGTCCAAGTACAACTCGGTGAGATTTGTATGACCATACGACTCAACCGGAAACTCTTTCAACTTGAATCCGCGAAGATCAAGGATATTTGAAGATAAGGCGACATGCAGAGCCCCAAGGTATTTCTTCATGATCGGAAGTCCAGCGCTCACAACGGGAGGAGGAGGTGAAAAGAGCTCTGCATTACCGTCAAGTACAAGCTCTTGAAGATTTGACATATACGACATGACAAATGGTAGTGCCTTGACTCTGTTGTGTGGGATGGAAAGAAGAGTAAGCTCGTTGAGGGCTGTCACATAAGGAGGGATAGTGGAGATCCTGTTGTCACCGAGATACAGAGAGCGAAGCTTGGTCATTCGAAAGAGCCTCGGTGGCAGAGATGCGATTTGGTTGTCAGTCAGTGCCAGCCGAGTCAGATTTGTCAGATTCAGAATCTCGTTGGGAATCTCACTCAAGTTCAGCGACATGAGATCCAATTCGTCCGAAAATCTTGCACTCTCCACGCGCTGCAAGTACATAATGACAGCAGAGGCCCCAAGCGCAGCGACTGGAGGGGGTGGGGTGGTCAGCTTGTGTCCCTCCAACCTGAGCGACCTTAGCAAAGACAGTCTGCCAAATGCAACAGGAATGTAAGAGACGCCGTTGTCATTGAGATCAAGGTCAGTCAGTGATGCCATTTCCCCGATTTCAACTGGAAGACGGGCAATTCTGTTGTGAGCAAGCTTCAAGGTTGTGATCGAGGACAGCCCCTTGATGTGAATAGGAAGGAATTCGATTTGATTGTGAGACAGTCTGAGCTCGCGAAGCTGTGTCAACTGCTCGATCGCTTCAGGAATGCGCTCAATACAATTGTGCGACAGCTTGAGAACTTCGAGGCTATGCAGAGTAGAAATCGATTCTGGCATTGACGCGATCACGTTATTCGATAGATCAAGTTGAATCAGGCCTTCAAGCTCGGCAAGAGTTGGTGAAAATTCTGCAATCCTGTTCGAAGAGGCGTCGAAGACTTTGAGTAAGTCCATCAGAGCCATGGCTGTTGGAAGCTCGGAGATATTATTGCCGCTGATGTTGAGATTGACCAAATTGCTCATTGATAGGACTCTGTCGGGCAATTCTGACAATCCATTGTGCGCAATGTCCAAAGTAGTTAATGAGCTTATTTCAAATACTTCATCTGGAATCTTCCCAAGTCGCATTCCCGTCAACTTCAAGCTGTTGGTCCTCTGCGCGTCCAACACACGCGACAAGTACGTCAAGGTAAACTGGAGGCCTTGTTCCAAGATCTCGCGAGGAGGAGAGAAGAGAGCGTGATTGCCGGCGTACATGAGCTGTTCCAGAGTCCCAGCAAGCAATCCCATTTCAGGCGGGAACCGGGTCAACCGATTATTATTCAAAGAGAGCTTCTGTAGCCTCGTCATTGAGCCAATTTCAGGCGGAATGACGGCGATCTTGTTTGAGTCCAAATGCAAGCGGGCGAGGTGAGGCAACTTGCAGAGGTAAGGACAGAAGTCCTCCAACGCATTATTCTGGAGCCAAATTTGATGCAAGTTCACAAGACGAGTAATGTCTCCAGGCAGAGTCGTGAGCGCGTTCGAATGGAGGGAGAGCTCTGTAAGGCGCGGCATGTCAAATACGCGCGGAGGAATGCAAGACAATTTGAAATTGCTCAGATCAAGGCGATGATTCGACGAGGCATCACCGATGCGCTTGAGGTACCTCAAGATCGTCGGTAGACCTCGCGAAAGCACTTCAGAGGGAGGATCCTCGAGAGGAAGCCCTTCAAGAGAGAGCACTTCAAGATTCGTAAAAGTTGCAAACACCAAGGGAATTGAGGTGAAGGAGTTGCCATCGAGAACAAGGTTTGTAAGGTCTGACATGGACGCAAAATTGAAAGGAAGACTTGACATCTTGTTCCGCGCCAACGATAGGGACGACAGCTGGGTGTATTCAACAAAAATCTCGCGAGGAATTTCTTCTAAACCAAAATCGGAGAGGTCGAGTGCTCGGCTCTGGTCCGCATCGAGGAGGCATCGCAAGTATCTCAATGTCACAGCTAGGCCTTGCAGAGTGATTGCTGCACAAGGAAACGCGATTTCAGGGTTCTTGGACACATCCAACACGGTCAGATTTGTCAGCAGAGCCAATTCTGGCGGAAGCCGCTTCAGTCGATTGCTAGTGAGTCGCAATGTGCGGAGGGTCGTGAGCTGACCGATTTCCTTCGGAAGAAACTCTATGCGGTTGGATGCCATCTCCAAGGTCTCGAGGTTTGTCAGCACAGCAATTGAAAAAGGGATCTCAGGAATGAAATTGTGCTCGAGGCGCAACTCGATCAGCGACGGAATGTACGGCAGGGCCGCTGGAAACTCCTCCAATAAGTTGTGATCCAAATGGAGCAGCCGCAGGCGAGAGCAACTCTGCAGCTGTGAAGGCAACGACGATATCTTATTGAACGAAAGAAAGAGGCATTGAATCTCGCTGCAGAGCCCAATCTGAATCGGAAGGGTTGTGAGCAAATTGTCAGTCGCGTCGATCTCTTCGAGGACAGCCATGTCCCCAACAGCTGCAGGAATCTCAGTGATCTTATTCGAGACCACTCGAAGTTGCATGAGGTTGGTCAGTCGCCACACTTCAATTGGCACTTCGGTCAGCTTGGAGCTCGACAAATCAACTTGTCGCGTCCGTCTTTCTTCAAAGAGCTTCCTCAAGAATTCAAGCGTAAACGCAAGGCCCTGAATAAGAATTTCTGGTGGCGGTGAAATAAGATCGTTCCCAACTGTGCCCATTTCCTCGAGGGCATACAAATATCCAAGCTCTGGAGGCAAAATTGCAACGTGGTTGTGATCAAATTTGAACTGAGTCATCTCCCTCAACTGACCAATCTTTGGCGGAATGGAGCGGAGCTCATTGCAATGGACATGGAGGATTTTCATGTTGAGCAGGTCTCCAATGGATGGGGGCAGAGTCGTGAGCTTGTTGTTGTTCAGGTACAAGAACTTCATGTGGGGAAAGTTGGTGATTCCTGACGGAATGGAATCCAGAAAATTGTCCGAGAGATTCAGGTAAGTCAAGTTTGTCAGCAAGAACACGTCCGGCGGGATCACGGAGATTTGCGAGGATGAGAGATCCAGCCGATTTGAGAATTGAGCGTCGTACAAGAGCCTCAAATAGGCAAGGATATCTTGGATGCCCTTCGCCATAATGTGCTTCGGAGGCGACTCGAGCTCATTGTTTGCCAGACGCAAGACTTTCAGCTGAGTCAGTAATCCGAGCTCCTTCGGCAAATAGACAAGGCGATTTTCAGTCATTGACAACGTCGTCAGCCTTTTCAACTTCAAGACAGTATCCGGGAGCGTCTTAATTAAGTTGTCGTCAATTAGCAGCTCCTTCAAATTCGACAGCCTGTTCATGTCGCTTGGGAGATCTTCCAACAAGTTGCTACACAGCACGAGAGAAGTAAGGCTGGTGAGTGAGAACACCTGCTCGGGGATTGCTCGCAGACGAAAGCGTGACAAATCGAGTTCTTTGGTCTTGAAAGCAGAATGAAAACACCTCAAGTAGCGAAGGATCTGGACAATGCCCTGAACCATGACTTCTGTAGGAGGGATGTAGATGTCGTTGTGCTCAAGGTCAAGTACCTCAAGAGTGGTGACAAACCCAAGCTCGTATGGCAACACAGTCAGTTTGTTGTCGTTCAAATACAGCTCTTTCACAAGAGAAAGCTCTCCAATACCTGACGGCAACTCCGAAATCTGATTGAAAGAGAAATACCCTTCTCGGAGACACCTCATGGCCCCCAATTCATCTGGCAGCGATCGCAAGCAATTATGCGTAACCCGTAATTCCGTCAGCGACGTCAACTTGCCAACAGACTTGGGAAGTCCTTCTATTTCATTGTGATCAAGGACAAGCTCCCTCAATGATCGCAAAGAGCCGATTGTCTCAGGAAGAGCCTTGAGCAAGTTGTGGTCAACTTTGAACGACTCCAACTTCTTCAAAGATGTCAGGATGGATGGCATAGCAGCTAGCTTGTTGTGGGAGAGGGACAACGTCACCAGCTTTCTGATCTCGCCGAACTCAGCGGGCAAATAGTCAATGACGTTGTCAGTGAAATTCAAGTCCGTCAGGTTCTCGAGACGAGCGAGCTCCATAGGTACGTCCCGCAACTTGTTTTGAAACATGTTAATCCTTGTAAGGTTAACATACGCGGTTAGCTCCACTGGAAAGTACTCAAGGCCCATGCAACTGAGATCAAGCACGTTAGTTGCTTTAGAAATGAGGACTCGACGAAGGTATTCGATAACGAATGGAGGACCTCTATTCAAGATGAAGCGCGGAGGGGATCTGATGTCGGGGTTGCCATCGTACGAAAACGTCTGAAGATTGTACAATTGCCCAAGCTCGAGGGGCAACGCAGAGAGCACATTTTCTGTCAGGATCAACTGCTCAAGGGGTCCAACAGAGCCAATTTCGGATGGAAGGAGAGTGAGACGATTGTCTGAGAGATTCAAAATCCGAAGACGGAACAAATTCGATATGATGGGAGGGATGGAGGTGAGCTGATTGTGAGCTAAATTCAACTCAGTCAGCGTCGTGATGTACAAGACATCTATGGGCACAGTGGCCAGATCCAGCCCGGAGAGGTCAAGAAAGCAAGATTCGACAGCAAGATGCAGTCGACGGAGATATTCAAGCAGTACAAGCCCACCCTTGGCACGAATTTCTGCTGGAGGAGATTCAAGAGGATTGTCGTCGAACATGAACCTCTTCATTCGAGGACCCAACAGACCCAGAAAAGTTGGCAGCATTTGGATACGATTTGAAGAAATGCTGAGATCTTCAAGCAGCATGAAATTGTTAATGCTGGAGGGGATCTCTTTGATTTGGTTTTCAGAGAGATTCAGCCTTCGCAAATGAGACAACTGCATGACCTCCCATGGGATCGAACGCAGCCCAAGGCGGGCCAAAAACAAGTCACCGGTATCGCGGCTTCGGCATAGTCGTCCAAAGTAGTCCAGTATCTGCCTCAATCCCCTTGACATGATCTCAGGAGGAGGCGTTATTATGGTCTTGATGCCCTCCACGTTCAATGACTTCAAGGATGTGCACAGGCCAAGGTCGATAGGAAACCTCACGATCGAATTATTGGATAAACTTAGCTCACCAAGAACCCTCAGCTCTCCTATAGTGGTCGGAAGGCCTGTGAGGTTGTTGTTGTCCAACTTGAGAATAGTCAAAGAAGTCATGTTGCCAATGTCTGATGGCAATACAGTCAAATTGTTATTCGACAGATCCAATTCTTGCGCAGAGCAAAGAGTACCAAAGAGCCCCTCTGGGACATTGGCGATCCCATTCTTCGACAGGCGAATCATTTTGAGAGAGGACATGCCTCCAAAAGACAAGGGTAATTCCAGCAGCTTGTTTTCAGTGGCTGACAGTACTTGCAGAGCGCTGAGTGAGCCCATCGAGTCTGGAAAGTATTGGAGGGCATTCTGGTCCAGGTACAAATGCTGAAGCTCACAAAGCTGCCCAAAAGGTAGTGGAAGCGCCCTCAGCTGATTTCCAATGAGATTCAAGTGCGTTAGGCTCGTGAGCCGAACAAAATCGTCATGAATGAGCGTGAGCTGATTGTAAGAGAAGTCAAGACTGCGAATGGAGGTGAGTCGCACAATTTCTAATTCCAAATCAGAAAACTTGTTGGCATGGAGGTCCAAGTAAGTCAAGGCACTAACATCATAGCATGCAATTGGAATGCAATTCAACAAGCGCTGGGGCAATGCAATCGACTTGGTCAAGTGGCTGTCGAACAGACGGCGAAGGAAGTCGAGTATCCCTGCTGTGCCCTCCCGTAAAATCTCAGAGGGAGGAGACTCCAGCATCATCTTGTCAACGTTCAGTGAGGTCAAGTTAGTAAAGAGACAAAGCCAAAGAGGAAGTCGAATGAAGTTGTTTCTGCTGAACGAAAGCTCAGTCAAATTTGACAAAACAGTCAGTGACAACGGAAAGTCCGCAAGCATATTGCCATCAAACCGGAGAGTCTTGAGTCTGCCAAGAACAGTGATGAAGCTGTCAACAGAATTGAGCCGGTTGTCTGCCATTGAAAGCAGTTGTAGATTCGTAAGCTCAGCGACCTTGATTGGGATGTGAAAAAGACCCTGCTCCTTTAAGTCAAGCATATTAGATTTTCTTGAGGACAGCAACAGATTCAGAAAGCCAACAATTCTTTGTGCGCCACCATCTATGATTTCCTGAGGAGGAGAAACCATGTTGGATGCGTCAAGGTCAAGGCGAGTCAACGAAGAAAGTAAGCCGAACTCAAGAGGTAAATCTGTGATCATGTTGTCCTGAATCGCCAACTCCTCTAGAGATCTCAATTTCCCAATCGCTGGAGGGAGGGCAGAGAGTCGGTTTTTGTCGACTTGCAAAACAACCAAGTTCTTCAGCTTCCCGAGGGACGCAGGCAACGCATCAATAAAGTTAGACGTCAGGCGCAGAGTCTTGAGGCAAGAGATATTGCATAACGATGCAGGGATCTCCTTAAGCTTATTTTCATCAACGCGCAGCTCCGTCAGCGACGACAGAGCATGAATCAGCTGCGGCAATTCAGATATAGAATTTGACGTCAGCGAGAGACTTTGAAGACCATTGATGTCAAGGATCTCAGGAGGGAAAGTCGAAAGGCGGTACTCCACTAACTTGAGACGCTTCGTTTGATACGCCGTCATCAGTGTCTGCAAATAAATCAAAATCTCGCCGACTTGCCGAGTCATGATGTCGTTCGGAGGGCTTTCCCAAGGATTATTATGTAGCGTGACGTCCATAAGACTTCTCAACAACCCCAACTGAACAGGGAGGTGAGTGATGCAGTTGTCATGAATGTGGAGCTTTGTCAACGAGGTTATGTCACCAAGATTCCGATTGAGAAAGGTCAGCTTGTTGTGGTCAACCAGAAGGCATCGCAGAACCTTGCAACGATGCAAATCCTCTGGGAGCGAATCAAGCTTGTTGTAGGAAAAAATGACGGTGTGGAGTTTGTCCAAGTGGCCAAGTCCTTCTGGAAATGACTGCAACATGTTATGAGATAAATCCAGTTCTTGAAGGTTGGACAGATTTCGAATTTGAGGGGGCATCTTGATGAGACAATTGCTTTGAATCCTCAGTGTCTTCAAAGCGGTGAGCTGAGCAATCGTCCCGGGCATTTCGGCAAGTTGGTTCTCACCGAATTCGATTCGAGAGAGGCTGTACTCGCGCAAGCTAGGCAGCTCTGGGTAGAAGGTAATTCCATAGCCACGGAGATCAAGAACATAAGACGACCTTGCGCTCCAAATGGCGCGAATATATTTGAGAACAACATCACTTCCAGCACGCCACACCTCAGCTGGAGGAAATTTGAGCTCATTAGCTTCGTATTCAACAAGCTGCAAAGAATCCAGACGCCCAATTTCAATAGGAATATTCGTTATTTGGTTGTGTCCGAAACGAAGCTCCCGCAGCTGCCGAAATAACCCCAAATCTTGAGTGAGCAAATAGATCAAGTTCTCTGACACATCGAGCACTTCAAGCCTTGTCAGGTACTTTAACTCAACAGGCAACTGCTTGATCGCATTCCGCGCAAGCGAAAGTATTCGCAGATCAGTCATGGCACATACCTCAACCGGGAGGACCTTGACGTTATTGTCGTGAACAAGAAGCGACGTCAGCGCAGTCAGAGTGAAGATCTCCTGCGGAATTGCGTTCAAGTCCATGCCAGAGAGATCCAGATGCAAAGAAGTTCGAGCAGCATAGGCTCGCTTAAGGAATTTTAGGAGGTTGTCGTGCTTCTTGATGATTTCAGATGGAGGTGACGTGAGCTTATTCTTCTCAATGTCAAGACGAGTGAGGGACGTTATGGCACCAATTTCAATGGGAAGGACCTTAAGCTGATTGTACGTGATGCTTAAAGTTCGAAGATTCTTCAGCAACGACACTCGAAGCGGGATGTCGCCAATGCGATTGTAATCCAACCCCAGCGACGTGAGCTGGGAAAGCTGTGCAATTTCACCGATTTCAAAGCGATTTAGCAAATTACTCGATAAATCAAGTTCAGTTGCATTCGGCAACGTCAAATTGATTTCACTTGGCATCGAACGAAGATCAAGCCCAGCGAAGTCAAGAACATTGGTCACTGTAGCATCGAAGAATTTCTCCAAGTATTCCAAAACAGCTCCAATACCTTCTTTGACCACTTCTTTTGGGGGATCTCGCAAGTCATTTCGAGCAAGTTGTAGGCGAATTAGACCTCGAAGAAAACGAAACTCCAGAGGGAGACGGTGGAGCTCATTGCTATCCAAGGCTAGAAAGGCTAGTCGAGTCAAGAGACCAATGGAGGTCGGCAAGCTAGGAATTGCATTGTGGCCGAGATTAAGATGTGTCAGAGCTGACAGGAATCCAATTTCGTAAGGGAGCTTCTTCACAGAGTTTCTAGACATGTCGATGTGAGTCAGGGAAATCATGTTTCCGATTTCTGGAGGGATCTTTCTGATCTTGTTCCCGCACACACGAAGAATACGCAGCGAAGTCAGGGTTGCAAAATGATGAGAGAGCCGCAGCAAGGAATTATTTGCGACAGAGAGCTCTTCAAGACTTGGCATGCGACCGACAGCATGTGGAAACGACGACATGACGTTGCTATCAAGAGAGAGGCGCCTCAACTCTGACAAGTCCCCAAAATCGTCTGGCATGTGCTTGATCTTGTTGTCATTCATAGATAGCTCAGTCAAGTTGTGAAGAAGCCCCAACGACCCAAACGGGATGTCCTTGATAGAATTATTGTCCAAATATAGCGATTTCAATCGCGAGAGGCTTCGAATATCTTCAGGCATCGTCTCTATAAGATTTTTGGACATGACAAGTCGCTCGAGGTTCGGCAAGTGACAAATCACAACTGGCAACGACACAATCTTGTTTTCGCAAATCTCAAGACTGTTTAGTTCCTCCAATGCAGAGAGACCCATCGGAAGGTCATCAAAAAGGTTTCGATTCAACATCAATCCTGTGAGCCCGTGGAGATGCCACACCTCCTCGGGCAACACAGACACCCCAATCCCATCCATGTTGAGTAACCCGGTCTTCAGAGCATTGTGATACTTTCGCAAGTATTCCTTGATTGCTTTAGCTCCTTTGTCGACGACTATTTGGGGGGGGGAGAGCATCGAATTCCCCGATGCATCAATCGAAGCCAAATCTGTCAGGCCCACGATCGAAATGGGAAGACGGGTGAGCTTATTATTTTGGAGCTGCAAGTCAGTCAAGTCCGTCAGGTTCCCAATCAGATTGGAGATTTCAACTATTTGGCAATTGGCTGCACGCAGGGATCGCAGCGACGGAAGATCATAGACGAAGTTTGGGATTTCTTTGAACTTGTTCGCTGAGATGTTCAGCGACTCAAGATTTGTGTATCGAGCAAATTCGTCTGGGAGCTGAGTGAATCGATTTTCTGCAATATTGAGGTCAGTTATGGAAGGGTAGAGCAGAGTCTCAGGAGGGAACGATTGCAGAGCCAACTTCCGGAGGTCTAGAACACCAGAATTTTTTGCATTGTAGAGGCGACGGAGGTAGTTAACGATAGCAGCAGGACCTTTCTCGAGCACGACTTTCGAAGGCATAGAAATTTCATTTCCCTGAATCATGAGCTCCTTTAAAGAGACTGCGAGTCCAAGCTCAAGAGGGAGCTCGGTTATGTGATTGTCGCTGAGGGATAACACAGAAAGCAAGGTGAGGCGTCCTGCCAAAATGAGAAATGGAATCAGAGCAGGACCTATTTCAGGAGGAATTTCTGAAAGAAGGTTGTTCTGAATCCACAGAACCTGTAGACCAGTAATACTGAGCAGAATATCCCCAGGGATATTCGGAATGTGATTATTGTACAATCGGATTTGCGTCAGGCTTGTCAAGTGGCGAATAGCTTCAGGAAACTCTGTCAGCTGGTTATCATGCAGCCAGAGAACTTTGAGCGCAGTCAACTTGCTCACTTCCGATGGAACGTCTGTGAGTCGAAATCCCCCGAGATCAAGTTTGTTCAAGCGCTTTGCCGCTTCAATCCGCTTCAAGATTTCTTTGTCTTTCACCCTCTGTAGTTGTCAGACGCAGAGGAGCAATGTTCACAGTTCTGCCCTCTTTCGTCTTCAATAGGCCGCTACTTGCGACAGATTCAGCATTTGATTCTCTGTCATCCTCCATCCCTTAACTGGCGACTTAATTACTGAATGTTCTAAATTACATGATCTTTTACATTTTACATAAAGTTGAAATTTCCTCCAGCCATTTCTGCGACACGTAGAAAAAGATTAAATTTGAAGCGCGCTTGAACTCTGCGTGAATCCTCAATGACACAGCGGAAAATTTGCTGCGAAATCGATTCATTCCATTTTCCTTACTCGATGAAATTTTTCTCAAATTGTCTGCTGCAAGGATGCCTCGCTCTGGAGTTGTGAACATGATTGAGTGATAGTGTTTGCGGTAAAAGTATCAAAAAATTGCATTTCGTACATTCAGTGGCTGTGACAGAATTTGTGTTTGAAAAATCCAATCGCTAAAGTCGTTCAATTTTTAGTTTCAAGTTCAAGACATGGCGCCCAAAGCCAAGAAGGCTGCAAAGGCGGAAGTGGCAGTCCCTGCTCCTGTGAAGAAGACGCCAACCAAGAAGGAAGGGAAGCCGAAGAAGTCTAAGCCCACATTTAAAGTGTCTGAGAAGATCATCGCTGCCATTGCTGCTCTCAAAGAGCGAACTGGTTCCAGTGTTCCAGCCATCACGA
Source organism: Verrucomicrobiaceae bacterium (assembly GCA_027487435.1). GTDB lineage: Bacteria > Verrucomicrobiota > Verrucomicrobiia > Verrucomicrobiales > Akkermansiaceae > UBA956. The sequence goes on from JAIYDP010000137.1 coordinate 23,918, forward strand.
AATACATCAAGGCTAACGTGGTTGACTTTCCGTCTAACTTGAATGTGCTCGTGAAGCTTGCTCTGAAGAGGATGACTGCATCTGGATCCCTTGTCAAGATAAAGGCCTCATACAAACTTGCCGACACTGCAAAGAGCCACAAGAAGGGAGGTGCAAACGCCTCAACTGCATCTTCCAAGTCTCCCTCCGCTGTAACCAAGAAGGCTGCTTCATCCAAGAAGAGCGCTCCCAAGAAGACGGCTCCAAAGCCAGCTGCGAAGTCCTCTGCTTCTAAGTCGTCAAAATCTCCAGCGAAGGCGTCCGCCGCTTCGTCCTCTTCGAAGGCTAAAGCAGCTACAAAGTCAAAGGCTGCTGCTGGGTCGAAGTCGAAAAAGGCGGCGGCCCCCAACTCGACTGCGTCTCAGCCGAAGGCACCGGCTGCAATGAAAGCGAAAACGGCAGCAAACAAGGCTCGGCAGGTGAAGCCAGCAGCTGAAAAGCCGAAGAAGGAAACCACCAAGGCAAAGGCCGTTGCTAAAGCTGCCAATGCTCGCAAGGACAAAGTTACCGCTGCAAGGAAAGCTTGATTGTACTTTACTACGTTACACTGGTGTTTCTAAACACCACCCATGGAAGGCTAATCCTCGAACTCTGCCAGTTCCTATGATGTCACTATGGTCGTATGAAGGAAGCTTACTATTATGATATCATTGACAGCGACGTTGTGCAGCAAACAGGCTGCAATGAACCGTTCCGAAAGCCTAAAAAGAACCTGTGCTGTTAAGCAAGACCATCTACACGTGCCTTGTCTTTTGATTGAAGAAGCTCCTTCAATGTTAGGGAGCCCTTGCGAGTGAGGCTTCATGGCGATGACACAAACAATGGCATGGACAACCGACTCTCGAGCAACTGTGGGGAACAGAACGTAGCTGTAGTCCGTTCCGTAAGCACGAAATAGTGTTTGTAAGTTGTTTGCATCAGGAAGGGACGAGAAACTGAAAGACACTCTAATGGCGCTCCCATCTACGACGTCGGAGATGATATTGGCAGAGGAAACCTGATAGCTCTGCGCTTGTCTCCAGACGATTCCGAGATTTTTCGCAATCGAAAAAAAAAGGATGCTCCAAAAAAGGGATCCGAAGATGCCAACCAGGCCAGTATGTGGCAGAACGTAACCCCGTTGCAAAATTGTACAGCACAGCCAACTGAGAACAAGAAACTGACTTGGTTTCAGACGAAAGAACAAAGGGATACCAAAGAATACAGATTGCTTCACAAGTAAAACAGTACCGGCAACTGCCAGGACTCGAGAAAACAAATGCAGCATTGCGAGTCTGTTGTACTCGTCAATGCTTTTGTTATCTTTCATTCGTTTACACTGTCGAGAACACTTCCGCTACATTTTACACACCTACTCTGCAGGCGCCTCATCTGCTGCTGCCTCGGGAGCTTCTGCATTACCGGCATCGTCACCTGTCGTAACGGTAGCAGATTCTGCATCAGCTGCAGCAGCCGCTGCTGCTGCCACAGCTGCCTCCTCCTCTTGCTTTCGCTTCATCTCTGCTTCCTTTGCAGCGTCCTCTTCTGCATCTCGCTCCAATTCTATCCCTGGATCTAGAGTGTCAAATTTCTCAAAATGCTCAAAACTCTTCCTCGACTGGGCCAGCAAATTCTTGTCAGAATAGTCAGCCACAGCTCGTAACCAAAATGCGATGAGTTGTGCAGCAAAAGCAGCCGTGCTCACATCTCCAAAGGGAATCGACCCAAATGGATGCCTCATGGCAGCAAAAGACTTCTTGATGCGGACTGCACTCGAATCAAAGCCTTTCAATGCTGCAACAAAGCTCGAAGCATCTCCAATGACCTGTAACTTCAGGAACACACGGCCTTTGAGATACCTCTTTTGTTTTGATCCAGCTGGACTCCAAGTTCATACCCATCAACGGGTTTTCGTACGTTCCTCTCACAATGTACGCCGCAGCACTGAAAACAGCAAGGGAGATTGAGCCCTCAGCTTGCAGCGCTTCAGCCAGATTCTCTTCCTTGAGCCAACTGTCAACTACGTTCTTTGCAGTCTCAAGTCGCGCTGCGGGTCCTTCAGAGACTTTAGCTGCTGCTGCGTCCCCATCCATCGACTCTTCGATTTCTCCGTCGGGAACTGCAGAGTCAGCCATCGACATCAGACGACGACTCTCCGTGTCTGCCTTCAGCTTCTCAACAATCGCCAGCTCTTCCGCTCGCTTTTGCTCTGATGCAATTCGAATCGTTTCATACTGAATACCAAACATTTCTGCCAACTTCGTCAAAAACGCAACATGATTTGATGTCAGAGTCTTCATGTTTCGGAGCGAGTCCACCTGCGCAGTCAGCGGGCGAACCAGATTGCATACGGCAAACACGCCAAAAACAGATCCATCGTTGCGAGTCAAAGGTGCACAAAAGTACGACCCGGGGGACGGCATGTGAAAGAACTGCAGCGGCTTCGTCGTGTCAAGAACGTTTGGTACGAAAAGAGGCTGCCGCAAGTCCATTGCGCTCAACGAAACGCCTTGAGCTCGACGGAGCGTCTTTCCCACCATGAATTTGTCGTTTGATGAAGCTTCGATGTAGCGGATCTGTGAGTTTCTCGGAATAGGAGGAATCTTTGGGGGTTTCAACACGGGCTCAGCAGCTGTCTCTCCTTCAGCATCGGCGGCCACAGGCTCAGGCTCAGGCTCAGGCTCAGGCTCAGGCTCCGGTTCTTCGCCGTCCGCCAAAACGGCAGCCTCAATGACTCCAATGTAAGCACTCGTTGCAGCAGTATTCTCTGCGACTAGAGAAAACGCAGCTGAGCAGAGGTCTGACCGCTTCAGGCAATGCGATAATTGCTCCGTTCGGTTCATCGCCGCTTCAAAGCCTTCAGCTGCAGATTTCGCATCGGATGCTTTCTTTGACATCGCACTAGAGAATTCTGACGCAGCCTGCTTTTCTGCCTCTAATATCTAATCAATAAGAACGTTCACATGACACAACTCGTACAGTCTTTTCCGACTCCGCAACGGATACATGCTTCAGCAGAAGTCTCGCGAGAAAGTCAATAGGATCACTTGGATTCGATGCCACAGTCAGCGCGATTGCAGGGCCAAGAGCTTCTCCGACAGCGCTTTTCAGGTACTCTGTGTCCATAACGGCAGCAGCAACGTTTAATTAAAAGGAACTTTCTCGCAATTTAGGAATGGAAGGACAGACAGCGTGAAAATGTTACTCAGTGACAAATTATGTCCAAGAATGTTTCTTTCCTGTACCAAGTGAGTACGGCCATTCAATTTCCTCTTTTGAACGCCTCAGTGTGATGTACAGTTTTTATCTTTCTTTTTACGATGAAACTGCTTTTGCTGGCAATCGCTGCGACTGCTGCTGCGACTGATTTTGGTTTGTACTTGTCTCCACCGCTCACCGAAAGCTACTTGGAAGATTTCTCATGGGATCTCGTACGAATCCTCTGAAGAAGAGCTGCTTCGCTTTCAAGTGAATCCGAACTGTCATCTTTAATGATTCAGACGTTCACAAGCAACAAGGTCTTAGTGCAGAAGCTCAATGAAGAAAAGCATGGCGGTGATGATGTTGTCTTTGCCTTGAACAAGTTTGCCGACATGTCTCCTGAAGAATTCCGTTCGAAAGTAGTCCCTTCTTCAGCTGCTCTGATGAGAAGGTCCTTATGCCTCCACGGAGCGCCCCTCGTCATCACGCTGAGAAGTATTTGAATATAAAACACCAAAGTCTGCCTGATAGCTTTGATTGGAGAGACAAAGGGGCAGTAACTCCCGTAAAAGATCAGGGCAGCGTTGGTTCCTGCTGGACCTTCTCTACTGTAGGAAACATCGAGGGACAGTGGTTTCTGACAAATCACTCGCTCCTGTCTCTTTCCGAGGAACAAGTCGTGGAGTGCGACTCTACTATTGATGAGAAGTTGCAGCATTCTGATTGCGGCGTCTTTGGTGGCTGGCCTTATCTCGCGTTTGAGTACGTGATGAAGGCTGGCGGTTCCCATGCGTTTGTGCCTCCTCACCTTGAAGGTCTTGAGTCCGAGGAGTCGTATCCCTACTGCGTTGGTACTGGAAAGTGCTTTCCCTGTATGGCGCCAGGGTACAACAAGACGCTGTGTGGTCCTCCCGTAGAGTACTGCAATGGCACGAAGTGGTTCTGTCACCAGGCATGACGAATTTCGTGCACAACTCATCGCGTAGGAGCGTAGCAAAGATTCTGCGCACATCAGTGACTGGAAGGCCATCAGCTCAGATGAAGATGCGATTGCCCAAGCGTTGACTGAAATCGGCCCTCTGTCAGTTCTCTTAAATGCCGCCACACTTCAGTTTTATCACAGCGGCGTGTGGAATCCACACTTTTGCTCTCCTGCCGATCTTGATCACGCGGTTTTGATGGTTGGTTATGGCTCAGAGAAAACTCTCTTCGGAGGAAAGAAGCCGTTCTGGACCATCAAGGTTTGTTTGTGCTGCGCAGTGTTGACGTAGGCAGAATTCATGGGGATCCAAGTGGGGAGAACAAGGGTATTTCCGAATCGCCCGCGGTAGTGGGAAATGTGGCATCAACACTGGTGTAACCACTTCCATCATAGAGTCGTAAAACCACTGCCGCTTAACTTAACAATCTGTTAACGGAAACCGTTGTCATTATGCAAGCTTTGTTTGCTGACGTGAGGCGACGTCCGACCTCCAATTCGAGATTATCGCCAGATATTTACTCGGTCGTCTGGAAGGGTGTGTGCTCGTATTTGCAGCGGTCGCTCTTGGTCGGGAAAGGAGTGAGCCTTCAGCATTTTGGCATGTGGACATTTCTAGTCCAGAGTATGGACCTAGGAAATGTGAAGAAGACTTTGAAGACACCAGCGTTTGTCTTAGGAGAGAGATTCAGCCGTGCAAACGGAGTTAAGTATAAGAGGCCCCCATTTTCAGGAAGCGTGCCTGTGACTGTTCTCAACGCTCAAATAATCGCTTCTCTCTGCTCGCTGTCCAGGGAAGATGTCAATGATGTCTTAAAGGACATATTTGATCACGTTTCTGAGTGTGCGCGTGCTTGTAAGCCAGTGCGGCTTGACTTCCATGGCGTCGGTCTCTTCACCTGTTCTGGAGGAGTCGCAGCGTTCAAATTTCTCCCTGAGCTTGATCGTACCTTTGAATTTGTCGGCCAATCTCCTCGATTCCCTCTTGACTCGACGGTTTCTCTTCACACGGTGGCGCCATCGAGGCCGACAACAGCACCACGACTCGCCACCCCGTTGGCCAACGACGCCAGCCCACCCATCGCCGTCGAGCAAACAAGGCCTCAAACTGCAGTTGCCCCTCAAGGTACTTGCCCTAGACTATTTGTGTCTCACGCCGTAGTTCCGAGGACAACCGCGCCAGTTCAAGTGACGTCTCAAGCGAGGCCCCACGATGAATTTTGCCAATGCGCCCCTTGTCAGCTCCGTGCTTACTACAACAAGCAACTGCAGCAAAAGATCGACCGAGAAAAGGCAGAAAAAGAAAAGGATCTTGTATTCTTGGAGCGAGAAAATGACTTGATTCGGCAATACGCAGAGAAGGAGAAAGCAGAGCGGCTGAAGCGATTTCATGACCGCCGCGTTATTGAGCAAGAAAATGTCAGTCTTCTGGAGAAGACGATGAAAGTATGACGACCCCATGCGAATCTGACTGGGCGCAGACGCGAGTGCAGTCCGCGCAGCCTTTGGGCTACATTCTCGGAAACCGACCGCCCACCGCTCGGGATTTTCAAAAGGAAGTGGATCTGAAGGAGCACCTTCGACAGCAAATTCAAACTCGAGAGCAACATCGCCGCGAGGAGAAAGAAAAGGAGCGCGTCGTTGTCAAGGCGGAAGATGTTGCGACCGAAATGTGCTCGTCTCTGTTCGTCGCTAACAGCTCAGTGCCGAAGAGCAAAAGCACGCGGCGATGGTGAAGCGGCAGCAACAAGAGCAGCGCAGGAGAGAATTGGAGGCTCAAATTCAATGTCGCGCCCCCATGATTCCGTACTCTGCCGGCCTCGCAACGTGGGAGCAACTTCCTCGAAGCGACGAGAACATGTACAAAGCTGAGCAGGCGGTCGTGAAGAAGAAAATGCGCGAAGATGTTTGCTTCTTGTTTTTGCTTGTGATTGCTCAGCTCTTGCGAATGATCGACGACAAGACGAGGAAGCATTATCAAGATCGCGAGAAGGACGCGTATTACGCGCATTCTGAGGCTGACCGCATCGCCAAGCTTGTTGATGAAGATATGGCGCGTCGCTCTCGCAACGAGATGGAGAGGAAAGTCAAGAATCGCGCTGTTTGGAATCAGCAGTTTGGCAGCGAGGTTCCTGTTTTGATGACGTAGAATACGCAGGCGACAGGACGCGATTGTGTCGCAACTGCATCAGCGCCCTGAACCATTTGACTCAGAGGCATTCTCGCCCTCGAGTCGTCACAACGGCCGTGTTGTTGGAATGATTGATGTCATGTCTGCGAGGCGGGCGTCGTCAGGACGGCCGACAAGGAGGTATGTCTCCGACGAGGACGACTACTAGGTCAGTTGTACCGAAACCGCTATATAAGTTGAATCGAATTAACACTTGAGTTCATAAGTACATTCACGTACAAGAGGAAGAATCCTCGAAATTACATCGGAGTCATCAATGTCTGTGATGGGGATTTCATTCAAAATCATCGCGTGGGTGACCTCAGAGTAGGTGCAGCTCCGCTCTGAATCATGTCTCAGGATGTTGCTTTTTGAAAACTCGATCATGAACCTCGTGTCGTTCACTCGAAAAAGGTTGTTGTCAATGCGCAGCCAGTGCCGCATCAAGATGTACACGTACTTCTCCGTGACCCTCTAGCGGCAATTAGATTGGAAAAGACACCAGTACGATTCGAACATTGAGTCTTGATATGCCGTGGTCGTGTAGTTCGTCCTCGAACAAGACAATGTCTTCAAACAGAAGAACTTGCCCGCCGAAATCTCTGTTTGCCAACAATGCAAAGTCGATTCTTTCATTCGTTTCCACAAAGCCACAAGACGCTGTCAGAGAGCCTTTGTACGCAGTGCTGTAAGTCCAGTCGCCCTGATTTTCTAGATGTTTTGCAGATGAGTCACTGCGGCGGTCATGTCGCACATCGCGAGGTTACACTTGGTGAAGCCATTCCTCCGATGCGGCAACCCGATGAACAGTAGACAATTGTACCGCACAGAGGGCATCAAATGCAGAGAACTTTAGTGTCACCGAGCTGTTTGCCAGCTCCAAAATATTGGAACCGAAGGTCATTTCGGGAACGGGAAACTTTAGAGTCTCCTCGAATCTCATTAGCATGAGTAATCTCACTGTCACAGAGTTACCGACAGGCCTCACTTGCGCTTAGAATAGGCCCCTTTGAGCATTTGATCATCCACCCCTCTATGAAGCAGGACATAGGACTTGAAAGGTACTTTTAACTCAGTGTTCTGTTGCCCCGTACTCTCTGCCTGTGCTTTCTATATTCAAGACAAAATGTAGTGTTTCCCCCTGAGTCGTCCCTCTAGTACACGATTCTCCTCCTCTTGTTTCCTCGCGCAAAGCGCTTTCGTTGTGAATATGAACTTTGCATGTGGAGAAAAGGGGCCGTGCGGCTGCAGGGCTTTTGAAGCGAAGCGAGTGCATGGCCCTTTGAAATTTGAATTTCAAAGCTCCATCCCCGTGCCTCCATTCGCTCCGTTCTCCCCCTCCTTGCTTTCCTCCGTCCCCCTGTTCCCTTTCATCCCCGCCCCGAAGGTCTCCTTCGGCGTTCCGTTCCGCTGCGTTCGGCCCCTCCTCTGAACTCCAGCCAACGAAGCCTTTTGGCTCGTTCTTCCCCCTCAGCCCTCCCGCTGAGTCGCCCCTGCGCTGCTTGCAGCCTTCGGCTCCCCCCCCCCCCCGCAGCCCAGCTGCCGTCTCCCCTCAGCCTTA
>JAIYDP010000454.1 GCA_027487435.1 Verrucomicrobiaceae bacterium
AGGGAGGGGGTTGGGGGGGGGGGGTCGGGCCCGTGGGGGGGGGGGGGGGGGGGGGGGGGGGGAGCACTTGGGAGTGGCCGATGAAGGGGGCGACGATGAGGAGGAGGGAGGAGGAGAAAAAGAAGCCGCAGGTGAGGCCGATCGTTTGGCAGGACGCAGCACAGCCGCTGCGCAGGAGCCAACCGTCGAGGGCTATGTCCTGAGTGGCTGCAGCTGCGACAAGGAGGGTGGAGACAAACGCCAACGCAGAGACGTCAGCGCCGGGTGAGAGCGCGTGCGGAATGAGGCGTGCCAGGACCACTAAAAGGAGCGCCATGGCTGCGGTGCAGGGGAGAATCCAACTCTTACGGCGGCCAAGCCCTCAAGCCGTTAGAGGCGAGGGGGTGGGCGGAACGTGGGCTGAACAAAGAATCGACGACTGGGGACCACAGGAGCTTCAGGGTGTAGGGCGTCGTCGCGACAGACAGCAAACCGACTTGCGTGTACGACGCAGTAGCCTTCAGCAGGGTGGGGAGAGTTGCAAACACGATCCCATTGGAGAGACCTTGAGCTGCGTCTGCACCGTGAGAAAGCGCAGGGATGAGAGAACAGAGGCAGACAAACCACCGCTCCATTGTGCAATTGTACTTTGGAGCTACACTCGACATGGCGATGTGCCCATGTTCCACGCGCTTGCCAGCGCCAGTTTTCCCATTCGCTCAGCTCAGGCGCGACATGCGAAGGGGCCAAAAAAAAAAACACTAATTGTGTTTGGAGTTCCGTAGTTTGGAGTTCCGCACGAATGTCTGATATTCAGAACCTCAAGGCCCGCGGTAGGAGCGAACCTGAAATTTTCTGACTGAGGCGAAGATCCTTTTGCTGAAGTTGATGACGACGACCTGGGCGCAAAAACTGCGAGCAACTACATTCGTTGGCTTTGTCGGATGTGGTGACGCTTCAGACATTCGGATCCAACAGCGCAACACGAAGAAGTCGCTGACAACGGTGCAGGGGCTAGGGTCAGACCTCGACCTGAAGCGGATTTTGAAGGCCCTGAAGAAGGTGCTTTGGGGATGTGGACGTGACTGTTTCAGGAGTACTGCTGCAACGGGACGATTGTTGAGGACGCGGAGATGGGGGAGATCCTGCAGCTGCAGGGGGACCAGCGCAACAACGTCGCCAAGTTTTTGATCGAAGAAGAGATTGCCAAGAAGGAGAACGTGAAGATCCACGGCTTTTGAAGCCGTTGTATGTTTCTGTGTATAGCCCTTATGTAACTCTGTCAATCAAAGTCATCCCCATCGCCGTTTACGCACTTAAGCTTCACTCCGCAGCAGCAGCCTTCAGCTCCTTCAGCTCCCCCAGCACGTCCACGTCCACAAACTCCTTCGCCTCCGCGTAGCCCCGCGCCGCCACAAAGTTTTGCCGCTTCGCCTTCGCCAGCGCCTCCGCCTCAACGGCCTTCTCGTTAGCGCAGCTTAGACTTAACAAACAAGCTCAAAGTCCGAAAAAACGTTGGCATACGCCGCCGGGTCTGCAAGCGCCTCCGCAGCGCGCGCGTTCGTCGCCGCGAGGTCAGCCCGCCAGCGCGCGACGATTGGCGCGACGGCGCTTGAGTGTAAAACAAGGGGGGGGGTGAGCGCACGAGGGGAGGTACGTGCGCGCGAAGAAGGCGGCCTCGGGGAGGCGCCCCGCAGCGACGAGGACGTCGACGCAGCGCTCGAGTTGTTGAGTTAACAGAAACGCGATAAAAGCGATGTTGAACCGCTTTTTAGCCAACGCCTCGTCCGCAACCGCGCGCATGGAGCCGTCAGAGCCGCGGCACGACGCCAAGAGGAGGAGGCCCCCAACGTCCGACGCTGCGCGCATGGACGTCTGCGCAAGCGCGACCTTTCGCGTCAGGGGCTGAATTCAAAATTCGAAAGCCTCACGTCGCCAACGGACAGCGCGAGGTCGGCGAGAAGGCGCCAACGAGCGTCGGAGGGGGACGCTGCGGCTATTTCGCGCGCGACGTTGAGCTGCCCGAGCTGCAGCGCGAGTTCGAATTTGAAATCGGCGTCGGTGGCGACGCTCAGGGCCAACGCCTTGTGGCCCTGCGCGTCCAAAAAGCGCGCGACTCTGTTATGTTGGTCCAGGGGGATGGACGGGAGCATCGCCATCGCGCCGTCGACGTCGCCGCGCACGACGGCGGTTTTGAATTCGAGCGCGGCGGTTGAAAGCGCGTAGGGGGCGAGCGCGAGGGTTTTGTCGACGAGGACGAGGCGATTGTCGCGTGCGACGTAGCCGAGGATGTACTGGCGCCTGGGGGGGGTGAGGGGGGGGGTCAGGTGGGGCGCAACCTGTCGAGGTGGTGAAGAGTTTCGACCCCCCCCCCCACGCAGTAGCGGAGCCTGTCCTCGCCGCTGACGTAGACGAAGACGTCCCCCAGCCACAAGCCGCTCCGCACTCTGCGCGCGGGTTAAGCGTTTGGGTGGGGGCACTCTGACCTGTCGCTGACCTCGTAGAGGACCTCAAACGCATCGTCGCACCCGTCCTCCGTCTCGCGCCGCGCGGCGACGTAGCGCCCAATCGCCGCGACGTCGCAGCGGAGGATAAAAATAGAGGCGTCGGTTGCAATCGCAACTAGCGCGCCGCTGTCGGACCAAAACACCTCCCGTCGTCAGAAAATACCCCCCCCCCCCCAACATTTTTGGCTGCGACGTCGATGCGGCGGATGAAGAGGGCGTCGTCCCACGAGTGGAAGGACACAAACTCCCCCCCCCTCACACAAACAAGCGGACCCCCGTGGATGCCCTCCATTTGAAAGGGGGGGGAAAACGTTTTGTGGTCCTTGAAGTTGCGGAAGATTTTCACTCGATTCGCTTCGCGCACGGCGTAGCTGAGAGTTAAGGACTAACCCTAACAGACCTACTCAGAGCCGTCTGCAGACCAAACGAACTCAAGGCCCGTGCCAAAGCTTTTGTTCTTCCACCCCAGCGCCGTGTAGATCACAAACTCTCCGTCGCCACAAACCGCCACAACCCTTGGCTCTTCAGCAGGGGGGGGGGTTGTTTTGACCTGCCGTTGGGGCTGTGGCGGATGGCCTGCGGGAACACTTCGCTCGTGCCGAGGTCTTTCGTTGCGACGACAAGCCGCTCCCCGTCCGCAGCGTCTGCGCGTCAGAAGCGAAGCGAAGCGAGACCAAAGTGACGGTTGGGGGGGGGGGGTTGCACCTGCAGGGGCTTTGAAGTTGACCGCTTGGATGTCGCCGTTTTTTGCCCATACGATCTTGCCCGTCTGGTCCATCGACACGACGGGCACCTCCCGCCCGAGCTGCGTCGTCACGGCCTGGGGAGGGTCTGCACCTTGACGACGATAGACCCCTCATCGTAGCCGATTGCGACGCGGTTTGAGCCCTTGCGTGCGGCGAAGGCCCAGACCCTTTCCATGGCGAAGTTGAGGGTGCTCTCAAGGCGATACGTCGCAGCGTGCCACACTTTGAACGTCCCATCCTCAGACCCTCCTCAATCAGGGGGGGGGGGGGGTGAAATGACCTGAGAGGATGATCGGCAGCTCAGGGTGGTAGAGGACTGCGGCGACGTTGTTGGCGTGGCCGTCAAGAGTTTGAACGCACGTGCGGCTCTGATAGTCCCACACTTTGACCGTCCTGTCAGAGTCAACGAATCCAAGGGGGGGGGTGGAATTACTTGTCATCTGACCCGGAAACGATGAAGGGCTTGTCGCCGCCAGGAAAGTAGTCAATGCAGTTGACGCCCTTGTCGTGGCCCTCGAGTGTGAAGTGCGGCGTTGACGTCGACACCCCCCACACCTCTCGAGTTAAAAGTACTCTAGCAGCGAGACTTTTATCGTTCGATCAAGGGATGCAGAGGCGAACGTGTTTGGGTCCTTGGGGTTGAACACGACCTGCATGACGTAATGCGCATGGCCCTCGAACGTCATGACGCAGGCCCAGGCCTTGTCCCAGTCCCACAGCTTGACCGTCATGTCGTCGCTCGACGTCGCAATCGTCGACGCCGTCGGGTGCACAGTCACGCACCGGATGTAGTCCGTGTGCGCCTCAAACGTCTTCACTTTCTCCATCGTGTTGTAAGAGAAGACTCGAACTTGGAGATCGTCAGCGCCGCAGACGAACCACTGCTTCCGCGCGATGAATTTCGCTGCGCGCACTACGGGGTCAGAGCCTGACCAATCAAAGTCAACCTGGTAGCTCCGTCACTTCGAAGCTCTTCATCAGAGTCTACAGCATCGGGATAGAAAAACCAGCCCATACCTGGTTCGAGTAATTCCACAAATGCACGCTCCCGTTGTACAAGCTCGCAAGCATCCAAGGTTCATCCGGGTGGATGTCAACGCATTTGACACGATCCGACCTGGCCGTGAGCTTTTTCTGGGTTGTGAGATTCGGACACATGCCAATCAGCTTCACTTTGATGTCCAACCGCAGAGGCTGCATCGTTAGAGGAAGACATCAGAACTCTCACCATAACAAGTGTGCTAACAAGTTGTTAGGCATGGCCGTGTGACTTAACCCGTTCCTTCAAGCTCCTCACTTGAAGCCTTTTTCACGATATTTATTGAACAGTTTTCTTGAATCACTGCGCCTCGTTGTCATTTGACGTTAGAACTCTGATTTTCATGGTATTTGTTTGTTTGTTAGTTAATGATGAAACTAGTCCATCAAACCTTTGACTTTATGAAGTTTCTCTCGATGTCAATCATCATTTTCAATGCACTGTACGTTGAAGGCTGTGGGAGTCCTGGCTTTCTAGTGTCCGTTCCCACTCCAATGCAAGCGGCCACAACTGAGGCGTCCTCTTGCGATTGTCGCGGGCAGTGTTCGTCTACTCCTGGCTGCGTCTTGTGGAGCTTCGACTCGTCAAGTGGCAACGTTGCGCTTCTTGTTTGATTTCTGATGCCCGTAGTGCGCCTTGTTCTCAGCTACCGCAACTTCCTTAGCAGCCTCCGCCGCTGGCGTCGTCGGCCTCGTGAGCGAGTTCCCCGTCACCTCCCTCGCCCCCTTTCAAACCCCAGCCCTTGGCGCCACCATCACCGTCTTCGGCTCGTCGTTCCTCACGTCAGACACAACCCTTTCAATCGCAATCGGCGCCACTCTCTGCAGCGCCTCCGCGTGGGTGTCCGACACCGCCGC
>JAIYDP010000257.1 GCA_027487435.1 Verrucomicrobiaceae bacterium
CACGCCCCCCTCTTCCCCCCCGCCGTGTGGCTTGTTCGTAACCCCCCCCCCCCCGCCGCCCCACCTCTTCCTCTCTTCTGTTTTTGCAGACCCTGTGATTGATCCATCAGCTCCTCAAGCAAGCGTTCCCCCAATTCGCAGCCGTCGACGGGCGCAAGTCTCATCTCAACTTTCTCTTTCACTCACTCGTTATAGCTTCCCCATGCAACAGGACGCGGAGGAGTGCCTGTCTGCGTTTTTGACAACTTTTTCGTCGACTCTTCGCCAAGGCGGAGCAGACATCATCCGCGACATGTTTGGCATCGAGTTTAAAGAGACGTTTCCCCCCGCAGATCCGATCCAACTCCTGCAGTCACACGCCCGTTGGGTTTGAGGGGGAGCCTCCGAGTGAGCGAATTGAAAATTCTTTCAAATGGATTTGCCACATCGACCAAACCGTCAACGACCTCTCCGTCGGTCTGAAGAACGTCCACCCAACGACGCTTGCCATTCTAAAAATAGCAGAGCCTGAGCGGGTCTCTTGAGAAGACGTCACCAACCCTGGGGACTGTGGCGACGTACAAAAAGACCCTCGAACTGGTCAAGCTGCCCCCGTACATGTTCATCCAATTCGCTCGTTTCGACTGGCGCGCCGATTCGAGGCAGCGCGCCAAGATCTTGCGGGTGCGCGCTCATTTCGCTCTCATTTTTTATTGTTTAGTCTGTTAAATTTCCTTTCGAGCTCGACGTGTCGTCCTACTGCACGACGGAGCTGAAGGAGGCTATCCAGGCCAGACGAGCAGCCGAGGAGGGGACGGGGGTGCGCGAGGGCCCAAGTGGGAGATACGATCTGGTTGGGGTCGTCACACACATGGGGCGGACGGCTGACGGCGGGCACTACCTCGGCTGGACGAAGAAAGGGGGCAGTAGAGCTCGTACTGTTGCGCTCACGACGTAGACGCGTGGTACGTGTTTGACGATGAGCGAGTTCAAGAGGTCAAGGACGAGGAGGTCAAGAAGCTGTGCGGAGGGGGGGACTGGCACATGGCGTACATTCTGTTGTACAAATTGATTGCGTAAACAGAACCTTAGATACGGCGCCGATCACTACGTATGCATACAAAAGCGGTCGTGCTTCTTCTTCACACGCTCGTTGAGGTTCTCTTCGTTAGATTTGGTCACGATCGACGACAAGGCCCCTCCTTTCTTCCTGCGTCCGTCAGACAAACAATGAATGCGATCAACTTGGTCACTTCCCCGCCCTTCAGCTTCAGTTTCCCACCAACGGCCTTCGTAAAGGACTTCGCCGACGTGCTCTCCTCAGCGGGCGCCGGTTTCGACTTCTCCACCATGATAACAATTGGGTACTTTGCACTTGGTTCATTATGGAGGAAAGCCTCTGGATATTTGCGGTATTGTCGCTGCTTTTGCTCGCTTCCGTATCAAGGATAGTTTACAAATTCAACAGCATCGCGTCTCCGCCCCCTTCGAGAGAAGCGACGCCTTCCACAACCAGAGAAGGCTCCAAAGTATTCGTTGCGAACCCAAACCGACGACGTTTTGGGCCTAAAGTGCCCAACTAACATGGCCCAACGTCGCATTGTGTTCTCCTGTGCCCACGCCGCTCAGTTCATTCCGACCGCACACTTGACGCCTTCGATGCATTCTAGAGTTGCAGCCCTCACGTCGCGAAATGAGGGTACCCTGAAGTAAACCTTCTTTCGAAGCGTTTCTGTTTCTGGACTCTGCACGAGCGGCACTGCGCAGCTATTTCCCGAACGATTTGTTGAGACACGGACAAACTCTCGCGGCACCCGATTCGTCGCCACCTCCACCACACATTGATATGGCGTCAATGCTGTCATTTTAGAATTCTTTTGCGCTTGATGCTGACCGTCGCGCCCCCTCATTGCGAAGCACAACAGCAGATACGCAAGTCGTTTCCATCCTGCCTCGCTCCTCTGAAACACTTCGGCCAATGAGACCTCAGCCGCTGTTACATCGCCCACACTGGGTCACAGCCCAGTGGCTCAGCTGTGCTCTGCAAAATGCACAATCGAGTACTCTTAATTTCGAGGTTGATCCCGCCACCAGAAATGGCTTTCTCGCTCCCAGCGCTCGCTTACTCGTACTCTGCGCTCGACCCGCACATCGACTCCACAACCATGGAGATCCACCACACTCGCCATCATCAGGCGTACGTTAATAACCTTAACGCTGCGCTGGACAAGCACCCCGAGCTGAAGGCACTTTCGATCGAGGAAATCAACGAGAAGGTCAGTGGCGTCCCCGTCGTTCACATTGAGCGTTCATATTCATGATTCTCCGCCTTATACTTGTCTGACGGTCGCTTAGATTACCACGATGCCCGACGATGTGAAGACAGCCATCCGCAACAATGGCGGTGGCCACCTGAACCACTCTTGGTTCTGGACGTACATGGCCCCCATCGGCTCCGCGAATCACGCCCCCAGCGGCGAGCTGTCCTCAGCGATTGACGCAAGCTTTGGGTCGTTTGAGAAGATGAAGGAAACTTTCAACGCCGCAGCCTCAACTCGCTTTGGCTCCGGCTGGGCGTGGCTGGGCGTGAAGGCTGATGGCTCCTTGGGCGTTACTTCCACCCCCAACCAGGACAACCCCACCATGGTTGGTGTTGCTGATGTCGTTATGAAGCCCATCCTTGGCCTCGACGTGTGGGAGCACGCGTACTACCTCAAGTACCAGAACAAGCGCGTGGAGTACATTGCGAACTGGTGGAACATCGTGAACTTCGACGTCGTCGCCAAGTACTACGGCGATGCTAAGGCAAAACTCTAAGTTCCCATTGACCCCCTTATTGAGTAAATCGAAATGCCTCTGCCCTTCAACTTGATGACTTCGTGTGTCATTGAGTGGGTGTGCGCATTGAAACGAGACTCTGTTTGAGTTGAGGTGGCCACCAGCTGGGCTCAGCCAAGGTCGCTGTGCTCCGTCATGGCTTTTACAGGCCTCTTAGAAACTGGATTGTAGGTTTGCCCTTGGCACAGCTATACTTAACTTCTGTTGGCATTATTAGTTTGTTAATTTTAGAGCTGTCAATGAGACGCAGAGTTCAGTTTGCCTTACTTGTGACTTCTCTCCTTGGCTTTGTCATGCTGCAATTCGCGAGCGAGCCATCGCGCTCCATTAAGATCTTTTCGAGCATGAAGTC
>JAIYDP010000015.1 GCA_027487435.1 Verrucomicrobiaceae bacterium
GGTATTTTCACTACCGCATGCTTCCGTCGTCGCCGCACTCGACGTTTGGGTTTCAAGATCTTTTCGGCGCACATCAGAGCATGATGAGACTTTTGAGGCCACATGTCATCAACATAGAAACACCCGCTTTCCGTTAAAGATTCATTTGACGGTGGGTTGCACCAATAGTTAACGGCCATGTGTACCTTTGAAATTCCGTCCGACCAAGAAGTCACCTCATGAAACCAACTTGCAGGAAGGAAGAGCGCATCCCCAGGATTCAGGATTACCTCTGCTCTGTTCAAATCTCGGTCATCACTCCTGCTCCCATTGTGCAAAAATCCAGCATGTATTTTGGAAAAACTAGGGGGATTCTCCTGTTTCTTTCGCTTCTTTCGGCGCTCAAAGTCAATTTCTGCATCCAACTGAGACTCCAAGGCTTTGTCAATATGTTCTTCGCTTTCAAATAAATTTCCAAACTTTTCCTCCAAAGCTTTGTCGATTGCAAACTCGCTGATGATATCATCCGTAGCTCCATCAGATCGCGTTACTTTCTCATAGTTTAGAAGGCCATTCCAGTGGAGACGACAAGGATTTCCATGCAGCCGCATCTTCTTGAAGTCGCTTGGAGGGAACAAAGTAAACCGCTTGCGTCCTCCGATAAGCACATACAGATTATCATGAAAGTCATGGTGAAGACCAGAAGAGGATCCATCTGTCGACCTCCCAATCCACAGGTTGACTTGCTCGAGGGCATAGCCCGAAAGAAGTTCAGGCTTCAGAGGAATAGATCCAAGAAGCGCACATACTGGAGGTGGGAATGTTGACGAGAACAATTCAAAGTCTTCGTCTGAGAGCCCAGAAAAATGATGACGATTACAAAAATTGTCTCCATGGTATTGAGTTGTGAGATAAAGCCTTTCGTTTCCCTCGGAAATTCGATGAATAAATTCAGAAAACAACATGGAAATCCGCTGCGCCGAGCTTCCAAATGAGCCCAGCGGACCCATCGGCTCCACGTCAACTTGGAGGTGGCCAGCCATCTGGCTCAGATTCTTCAGGCTCTGAGACGTAAACCCAAGGAATGCTGTTTCACCATTGAATGAGAATCGACTATTTGACAATTTCTGATGACAACTAGAATGTCAGTCACCGAACTGACAAATCTCTGCCTGGAGACCGAGAACTTACGAATGGAAGAATCTGCTCGGCACTGACGGATCCGTGTAGCTCAGCAACCTTGTTTGCCCATTCTAATTTACTTCCTTGCGTGTCAGGCTTAGCGTTTGGATTCGGCATGAGTGAACAACTTTTTAAAAACTCTATTTCCTTTCATTACCTTTCCCATCAAAGAGCCATGTCGTTCTTTGCAGCAGCACGACGAGGAGATCTCGTTGCTGTTCAGGCGGCTGTCAATAGTGGCCGCAGCGTCAATGAAAAATTTCAAGTAGACTTCTCCACGATTGCGCTAAGACTGCAAGGGGGACAGGAGCTTGCTTCATTTCGCATGCCAAGGAGACAATGCAGCACTGGTTAAATTTCTTCTCGAGCACAGTGCAGATCCCAACGCTATTGACAAGGTGTCGCTTCCTTAGTTTTCTTATTACCGCAGTTCAATCATGATACTCCACTTCACGTTGCTTGCGATGAGTCCAGCGACGACGTCGTTCTGCTTCTCCTTCAAGCTGGTGCAGATCCGAACATACCAGAGCTAGTCTGTTGACACATCTCCCTCAATTCACTGCTTTAGAGTGCAAATGAAACCCCTTTGTTTGTTGCAGTTGGCATGGGCAGGGTTTCGATCATCAAGGTTTTACTCGATCACGGAGCAGATCCAAAGTTTAAGAACAAGGTAGAAATGTCGGGTAGTTGTTGTTGTTTGGGGGACGTATCAATCAGATCGCTATCTGACTGTGAAGTTCAACAAGAAAGCTGAAAGCTACGCATCGTCAGACGCTGTCATAAATTTGCTGAATTCTTTCGATCCTGAAGTTAGTCTAAGTGACTCAACTCCGCCGACTTGTCAAAATATTTTGAATTTTGGCTGCATATCGCGTGCTGGCACGTCCGACGAAGGCAGCCCGAAAGAAAATCAGGACTCAATGGCCATCCTTGCGGAACAGGGTTGCGTGATCCCTTCCTCAAATTTACAGCTATTTGGCATAATGGACGGTCACGGCCGGAGAGGATCCTTTGTGTCAAGAGAAGCATCAGAATTTGCAACTACCGAACTACAAGCTGCTCTCATGTCAGCGAAAGATGCAGCAGAAGCCGACGTTCGCCATATCTTCAGAAAGAATTTCTTGCTTCTGCAAAACAAGTTTGAATCAATGGAAGACCCGTCATTATCGTTCAGTGGGTCCACGATGAGTTGAGGGGTCAATGTGTTCTGGCTTACTTTGAAGTTGTAGCTGCAATCATCGGGTCCAAAGTATTTGTAGCAAATGCAGGCGACTCTCGTGCAATTGCTGTTCGCTCGAAGAATGGCCTCTGCGTTGAGCACATCAACATTTTGCACACGCCAGACCTTCCAGCTGAAAAAGAAAGAATAGAAAGAGTCGGGGGCTTTTATTCAATTGATAACAGATGCAGGCTGGTGGAGTTGTCAGAGCGGAAAGAAACCTTGTATCGTCCGATGGTCCAATGAGAGTCTGGCAGTGGGACGGGACTGGCCCTGGCCTCGCTATGTCCCGCTCCATTGGCGATACTGTGATTTTCCTTCATGCTGTATAATGTTCAAAGGCTGCTCACACTTTTGGGGTCACGGCGGAGCCTGACATATTCGTTTTGAAAATAGATTCATCTCTCAAATACATTGTTATTGCATCAGATGGATTGTGGGATATGTTGTCAGATGACGACGTCCTATCAGTTCTGCGGCAATCTAGGTTTGACTGACATTTTGAAATAGTAACCATAGGCAGGGTTGACCCACAAAGAGCTTGCGAGGTGCTTGAAGATATTGCAAGGTCCACTTGGAAGCTTCGTGATGGGAGATGTGACGATATTTCGGTTATTTTATTGTCATTTGAAGCGAGAGAGTCGGGCACCAGCAGCCAGGAGGAATGGATCTCGTAGTGGTGCAGAACAGTACACTTTGGATTACTTTTCAGAAAGAATGAGCTGTATGTGAATAGCAGAATTTTTTCGGGACTAGGACTCGTTAGAAATTGAGAGGTATGCAGAACCCGCTGTTGAGGAGTCCCTTCCTGCGAAATCATTCAGCAAAAGAAAGAATCAAACCTCTGATAGAGGAAGGTAATCATCAATTACATCGACAGTGGACGTTGTCACGCCAAGTGCAAGACGCCCTATTCAAGTTAATCTCTTTTTGACAAGAAAAGGTACCTTCGAAAACAAATCGCAGTCTTAGAGCGATATCTACTGCGATTGAAATAGCTGCGCCTAAGGCATGCAATGTCAATGTCCCATACCTACAACATGAATAGAAAGGAGATCTTTGCCATACTTCATTTTCCTTAGTTTTTCTTCACAGTGCTTTTGGGTTGCTCGAGAATGTGTCCTCCGAGACACAACAACATCTTGTGGACCCCCGATGAAGTGCAGCGGCCTCTTTCGAAACTCATCTGTGGCAGTGAACCCTACAAAGGCGAAGCGAACAATCCATTCAGATGTACAATTTCCTGTTAAATACGCGTATTTAATCTCATAGGCTCATCGGTTTGTCAATGAAATCTTCCCAACTGCCTGGTGTCGTTCCCGATGATGGAGATCACAATCCGAAGAACCAAATCAAAGAAGGAGCATGGCAGCACCATGATTCTGGTGATTGGAGCCTAAATCATTGCAAACTGCTGTACTTGCTGTCCGAGTATGCAAGACCTGCACTGTCTGTGGACGACAAAGAAGGATGGATTAGAAGGTTTCAAGTTGAATGTGTCACTGATTCAGCAGCGTTCCACTCAACGTCTTGATTTACGAGTGCATTGTTGGGGGCATTTTGGACTACGACTACTCTCCGTTTTTAACTCTTATAACACAGGATGGACATTCACAGAGAAAATTTCTCAACATATCTCAAGAAGGCAAGTCTGCGATTGATGACTTGCGAGAGGCAAAACTAATCAATGGTTTGAAATTGAGCTCAGAAGACTTTCAACCAATCACTTCGTATCAAGTGAGCAAAGCAGGAATGGATTTTATTCAAAAATTTCCTCCAGAGCTGAGAAGGCAAGTCGATTCAGTCATCAAGCATCATGGATACGACGGATACAAACCAATACAAGTCGCTGTCGTTGATGACAAATTTGTGCTCAAGTACGAAAACGAAAAGGTCAGAGAATCAAACGTGGACGAGACGGAAGATGTTTCATACGTTTCGAGTCCCTTTCTTCCTGCATGTGTGCGAATATCCGACAAAGAGTTGACGTCTAACTCCCATCGAAGCCACGAGAGTGCAACTGGGTCCAGCAACATCAAAGATGAACTAGACGAAGTGAGACATCAATTTGGTAGACTGACGAGTCAGGCGATTCATTTGAGCAACGTTAATATTATGATCGGAGAATGGATTCCCTTCGGTTCCAACCAGATTGTGGCTTTGAATGAAAGATTAGGATCCATGGATCGGTGCCAAGTAGGCTTTTCGGGACGCTTCTGAACTCGTAGGGTGGCCTTTTCACTGCAATGGTGGACTCGAACCCCACGGACACACAATTTGAGGTTGCAACTGGGTTGACCCAAGTTTCCATCCTTGACTTCGACATTGTTCGCTTCATTAATTTTGAAGCAGAAATCAACTACCCGGAGGAAGAAGGAATAGTGCAAGTTGAAAACTTTGGAATGCATTTATCCGTGGATGGCTCTGTGTATTATGGCATGAAGATAGAGGCAATCCTCAATAGGAAAGCCGATGACATCTCTCTGGACTTGCTCAGTCGGCTCTTCGTCGATGTGCAACAAGATTCATCAAAAATTGTCAATGATCTCCTCTCAGCGTACCAAAGGAGTCTGCTTGAGATGATTTTCACTGGAGATGCGACAAATAGGGGGAAAATGAATCTGATCTTTGCAGAGGCGATATCGCCTCAGATGGATGCATCGTCATACATGGACAGAAGCACATACGAGAATGAGCTAAAGCAGATCATCGGCGATGTCCAGAGCGTCACCAATATATCGTCAATGGATCTTGCCTTTTTGGGGCGTGATGGGATTATATTTGCCGGGCCCAATTGCAGAAAGCATGAAAGGCTCATCATGGCTCACTTCAGCTTGCTGGTGAGGGAAGTGTTCATAAGAAATTTCTTCGTCCGCACCTTCATTTTGGATGATTCGTTGAAACGAATCCGAGCGCTTATCATGACACATGAGAAAGATCCCAACAACATTCCCCGCGTTCGAACAATGCTCAACGAAGTCTCTCGCCAGACTATACTGCTCCAAGAAATTTTGAGCTATCTGGCGGAGAGCCTGGAAGAGCTCCCTGAAGTCGATGATCCGACGGATGCCATAGGGACTGCGCTGTTCCGAACTTTGAGGCCCAAGATACTGAGGGAAGAAGTACAAAGCCGTGTCAAAGATTTGGAAAAATTGGTTCACGGTGCCAATGCGGAGCTGGGCAATCTCGCAGCAATGACGGATGTGATCAACACAAAGCAGTTGGAAGAAGTATTCAAAGGGGTTGAAGCAAATACGAAAAGTCTTGTCGATGCATCTGCGGCAACGGAGAGAGCTTCAGCGAGTCTTCAAGTGATGCAGGTAATTTTGGCTGGAAGCTTCGCGTTTGCAATCGTCGACCGCATTTCTGGTGGGACTTTGGGGGTTGATGTGCCGCAATGGGTCGTGGACTTCGTAGTTACGCCTATTATTTCTGTTCCTGGCCTTTGGTTTGCTCTCAACATTGGCTGGCTTGTATTGTTCTGCACTCTGCTTATTCTGTTGATGCGATTTCTGGAGCGCCAAGCAACAGGATTCTTGTCCCTACGAATCAAGCCAAACGTGAAAGTCGACGTGGCAAAATTGGAAAGTTTTCTTGCCAAAAAAGCAATTGAAGTGTCTGATGTTGTCACAGAACCCCTTTTGGATATCAAGAAAGTCACTTGGAAAGAAGATGATTCAAAGCTGTGGAAAGGGCCTCCTCCAAGAGTAGAAATTACTTACGATCGAAAGAATGGCTTCTTACTTTCAATGCTATTTCAGCTGGACAAGAAGAAGTCCAAACTAACCGAAGAAGACGTCATCCGAACCATGGAGAAAGAGCTTAAAGACACTGAAATAATTGTTGATGAGCTGCTGACTCTGTATTGATTATATGTCAAATAGAATACAATCGTCTGAGAAAAATATCAAGAGTTCCGGGGTTTTTTGGTTGCATTTTCGTTGCCAGACTCGTGCGACTTTTTCCCGGAGTATCTAAGTCTGAACATGTTCTTAAAATTCAGCAATGATAATTCAGTCTTTGTAATTGCAAACAAAAGATAAATTACTTTCACATCATCGACTTGAACACAATAGCTTGCAATTTGTTCCTTGACATATTTCTGAGGAGTTATTTCCAACAAAAAAGCAGAACCGGATTCTGGCTTAAGGCACTTGAAATCTCCGCTAGCGTAAGCTGATCCTTTCTTTCAAACATTTCGAAAACTCTCACACGCAGGGCCTCCGAACTCATCTTTTCCAGCCGCTCGTTGTGTTGCACCACGTGATGCAACACAGAATTTTCGAACCCCTACAAATTTGAGGTAAAAGGAAGCGTTCTATGTACGCCTTTCGTTTGCTCTTCCATTGCCTTCGTTTTCCTCGGAGTGCTCTCAACTCGTGGAGGAATCAAATCCAACCTCAAGTCCATGACATTGGCGATCCGGCCCAGAACAACAACATCGTCGCCCTCCGAGTTGGGAAGCTTTCTTGATCCGGCTGGATCTATACAATTATTAAATATCGAGTCTCTCATGCCGGGTTGGAGCTGACTGAGAACTGCTTGTGCACTCCTATCCTCAGAGAGCTTGAAAGATCCTTTGCGTTCACCAGAGGGAAGTGCCAGAATAAGGGTACCCTTTCACATTCAGAGGCTTTTGAGAAAGAGTACTTCGAATGAAGAATTGAAAGTTATTTTGCCGACTGGGCTTTCTTGTGGTTGCTGCAGCAATACTTCGGCAGTAGAATGCGGGAGTTTCAGAATCCAAAATGGCTTTTGGGCGTTGACCGTGCTCAATTTGCGCAAATATCGACTTTCCACCTGCTCCATTGTCCAAACAAATTGGGCTTGTTCTCTTTGTTACGTGCATGCAGAATTTACTGATTCAATTCTGTCGGAGATTTGCCTTCCCTTTGTGCACAGATCGATTTGCAGTGCATCCAGATGGCAGTAAGGTAGCAATTGTTTCAGCGAGGAAGCTTTTTGTGCGTGGGTGGGCGACATCAGAAGTAGATCTGTCACATTGTCTGTGACAATGCAGTCTTGCAACGAATACGACCTAGAAGTCACTCCCATCGCTGTTTTCTTTCTTCCAGACACTGAAAGCATTGCTCTACTTTCGGACTCTGGGGTGATTGGGCAGATCAGCCCAGACACAAATGAAGTACAAATGTGTGTGGGGGATCTTGACCTGCTCAGTGTCGGCTTGTGGGAGAGATTGAAGGAGGTATTCAGGATTCCGTTTTGTCTCCTGATCAGGACATCGTATCGATTTTGTCGTCAGATCGAGTTCTCATTTTCATGTCCCAAAGTTGGGAACCTATAACAGAAATTCACCTCCCTCCAACAAAACTCCAGGGGCTTACTAAGGGTAACATTTCCTGGAGAGGAGACGGGAAATTTCTCTGCGTGCGAGAAATTACGAATCGGATGGGGCACACCGCTGATTCGAGACAAGGGTACCTGTATGTCTACGACCGAAGCCTCAAGCTGGTTCATGAATCCGTCGATTTGATTCAATCCATTGACTTAGCCTTCTCATGGCAGTGTATTTTCCGTCTTTTGCATTTTACTCGTCAGGCCTAGCGGAGGCACCATAGCCGTTGGTGTACATGTGAATGGCCTTCCTTCTATCTCTCTGTTTGAAAAGAATTGCCTTCCACATGGCTTGTTTCATCTCAGATTTTCTGCTTCTGTACTATCTGCAAGCTACAACAGCAACTCTGAGCTTTTGGCGATATCAGGAGAGTATCTGGATGTGCACATTCGATTTCAACATATTTATTCGTCAGAGATATTATGTCCAGATATGGTTCAGAGCGAATTATCGGTGGCACTTGAAGCATAGCCGAGTTTACAAGGCGTTTTCTCAAATCATTTGGCATCCCATCGATCCATTGCAACTTGCAGTGATGGAGCATGGTTCAAGAGTTGCTCTATTTCTCACCTTTGCAGGTTCTGCCATTGAGTTTATCGAAGTATTCCTGACGCCAACCTCCGACCTCTGCGGTCATGGTGTTGGATGTAATCTGGTCGTTGACGGAGGTTAACGTTCTGTGAAGAAATTAATTTTCCAGAATTTATTCAGATTTATCCATATTTGCTTTCAATTACACCTGCTCCTCTTTCAAACATCATGCTTCTCGCTGGTCGTCCCCTTGTCCATGTTGCTGCTGCTGGAGAGCATGTGGCTGCAGTCACAGATGAAAACCAATTAGTGCTGTGGAGAAACGTTTTGTCCGAAGAAGCTCTCAAGTCTGCATTGTCTAGAGAAGGAGTTTTCGATGTTCCATCCTCGGATGTTGTCTCTCTCCAGTCCAAAAAATCACTCTGTATGACCTAATCAATCAGATGCGGCCCATCTTCATCACATTTTGGTTTCTTTTCTGACTCACTTCTTTGCTTGTGTCATCACGTGAACGGTACTTCCTTTTTGTTGACAGTGTTCTCTGTTTGTGGGGAGATCATCACGTCGTTCCCCGTCGAAAATATTTCTGGCGGTCTCTTCTTCAACCGTCATGGGGTTTTCTTTCAGTCATACGAGTCATTTTGGCGTATTGTTGATGAAAATGGCACTCCGAAACTCGAAATGTGTCCTTCCAGCATCCCGTTTTCGGTAGCGTCGTTTGCGATTGACGAAGAAAACGTATGGAACAGCTTTTGTTTTAACAGCAAGGCGTTCGTTGTCGGGCTGTCGAAGAGAGGACGATTGGCTATTCGGGATTCGGTAACACAAGGAGTAACGTCGTTTGTGTTGCACAAGAAGCATGTCTTGTTCACCACTTCGACGCATTTGCATGCCGTTGATATTTCCAATGGTTATTCTTGCAGTCATACCTGATTCGTTAGGTCAGTGCATAGATAAGCGCCCAATCGACCTGAATTCGGTCATCGTATCGGCCCCAATAACTTCATACGTTGTCATCCTTGAAGCTCCAAGGAAAAATATTGAAACGATTGCTTTTCGGCCGTTGCTTCTTCAAGTTGCCATTGATAGCTTGCTCCAGTATGAATTTCCTGCAATGTCTCACGTTCCCAGGGACAAGTATTTTGAAGTTCTTGTTCTTTTACGCCGTCACCGGGTCGACCTCAACATTTTATTTGACTTTGACCCTCCTCGATTTGTAGCGAACGCTGAAGCAATGATTAGGGGTGGTCCGAGCGTCGATGTGCTGAATGCATTCATTGCCGCTCTCAGGTTTTCCAATGCTTGCTCTTCTTACCATACAACCAAACAGGAACGGCAATGTGATTGAGACATTGTATCCTTTTCTCCACAAGTGCTCTAGTGGGTTGTTTGAAAACAAGGTCTCTTATATATGTGATGTCCTCCGCGCTGCAATGTCTGTTGTAGATTCCAAGAAGTTTAGTTGTCAGTTCTTGTGTAACGCTCTCAGATACTCCCTCGCCATACTGTTGTGCTATGTTAAGAAGAGCCCACCCGATATTCCAGCTGCTTTATCTGCAGTGAAATCGGATTGTAATAAGATATGCGGCGAGTTGACTCTCCAGCCGATCTAGACGAAGGACTCACGATGCTCAATTTCTTGGTTCCGAATGCAGAGCTCTTTGAAGCTGCTCTTGGATTGTATGACCTTCCCCTTGCTGCCCGAATTGTGGCCAAGGGGCAGAACGACCCTCAAGAGTTTGCGCCGCTGTTGCGCAAATTTTCTGCCTTGCAAGGGTATGCTCAGCTTGCAGCCATTGATATTCATCTTTCGCGGTTTGAAACGTATTTGAATTGGTCATTTTTAACTGACCTGGAAGAGCTCTGCACCATCTTGCATTGTCAGACGCACAATGGCCAGACATAGAAGAGGTTGTATTGAAATCAAAATTGTTCAGTCTGGCCCTGAAGCTGTTTCCGCTGCATCGGGTGCGCATATTGCCACTTTTTGGTCAAGATCTCTTGTCCCGGAGAGCCTACGAGCAAGCTGCACATGGTCCTCGTCTAGTTGCAACCCGTTTTAATGTCACAGTGTTTTTGTCCAATGGGCAACGGGAAGATGCGCTGGATTGCTTTATGGAGGATCAAAATGTCTGCCAAGTGCTGTTCCTTGCTCCAAATGTGTTCAACGGTCACAAGCTGACATCGGTACTTCGATCGTTTGCAGACTCGTTACTGAGCGCGTCGCGGTTTCAAGTACGTACGTGTCAAATGTTGTAATGAATGTAGGATGCTGCGGATGTGTTGAAAGGTTCACTCGACGACGTAGACACAGCGGTGTCAGTCCTCATTCGCGGGCGCCTCTGGTTCCGCGCTCTGTCGCTTGTTTGTTACGTCAGCGTTGTTCCTCATTCCATAGTGTGCCTCTGCCAAGCGACGCGATCTCGTAGAGACCATCGTGCAGCCTGCGCTAGAGTTTGCTCAATTGCATGCGGTAGTGGGCATGCGAGATCGCCTTAGAGACATTGTTCGTTGTTGCGAAAGGCTTAAGATTATGAAGGAAACATCAACTATGATGGCTGCATTGGGTCTAGTGTGGAGTCACGCCTCTAAAGACCCAGACTTGAGGCGAGGAAACGATGATATGGCTTCGGAGACTGCCTCAGTCGCTGATTCGTCCACGTCGTTTGCATCGTCAAGAGCCTCATCTGCTCGTTCAAGAATGTTAGCACTTCTTTGCTTTTCCCACCGTACAGGAGCGCGAGGTCGATTCGAAAGAAATCTAGGAAGGTTCGGGAAGGATCCGCCAATGAAGGCGAATTCCTCTTACAAACGATTCGATCATCAAGTCCTTCACAGGCCTATTCTGGTCGATTTATCTTCCTTTTTCTTAATGTGATAGATGACATCTGCGCGCTGTGCAAGGCCCTATGTTTGCTGTCCTTAGAGAACTTGGCTTTTTCGTTGTGCCATGCATTCGTCTCACTCATCTTCCAAACTGAGAAGTTGACAAAAGAAGCGGAGGTGAGCTTCTCGTCACCAGTCTTCGAAGCCATCGTCTCTCTTGGCGTTATCGCGACAGATTTTGAATTCGATACTATTGCTGACCTCGAAGATGAGGCACCAGAGTAAATACGAAATTTACGTGGTTTGTAGGTCCCATGGGATACAATATTGCTCGAGGCCAATTACATTTCTCTCCTGCGTGGGGAATTCGTTGAAGACCAAGAAGCGCCGAATGATCTCTTTTGCAGATCCTTCAGTTCGGGAATGCCGAACGGGCGCGGACTCTTCACGTTGGCTGCTGTTGGTGGACGTGACGGTATCAAGAGAAAATCTGCAGTCTGAACTCCTTCCGATATCAGGGTCGGGGCAGCCGTGGGTGGCCTTTCGTCCGCAGCTATGTTGTCTGCAATAGAGTTGCGTGCAGCACCACTAACATTTGACGTAGCGGGGCGAGGTGCAACTTGCTCGACAACTCCTGCAGCCTCCAGAGCTTGCAGAGCCAAAGCAGTAACTGGACGCGCAGTGGGAGGGCGGGATGAGAGCGGCGGAGGAACAGGCCGTAGAGGAAGTTGCTGGTCAAGATGCGGATTCAAGAAATTAGAGGAAGGCGGCCTTGCCAAATGAGAGCCATCTTGCTGAATGTGAGGCGCCAAAGGTTGGCTAGGAGCGGCTGGGTGCACATGGCGAACGTAGCGTTCCCTTGGAGACACCAAAGACTCAATTGAAGTCTTCTCCTGGCGACCACCTGGGCCAATCTGCTTCAAGTATGGGGAGGAGAACATTGACTTGATTTGACGTTCTCCTGGCACGTTGCGAGCACTTCGAGGAGCCATTGCTGTGTTTTCGTCCAAGAGCCTCATAATGTCCTCACGCGCACCTGACTGCTGCAGGCTGAGAAGCTTGGAAAAGAGCTTCATCCGATGCCTGTTGCGGTCGATATGATTGACTCGCTGGTACGATCGCCCTTTCGCGCTCCTCTCGTAGTAAAAGTCACCCTCAATGATCGACTTCACGAGGGCATGTCCTTGCTTTGGATCCCATTCTTGAACAGTTCTAAAAGGTTAGAAGCTGCCTGAAATGAAGATCACTCGAGCGGAATGAATCGTTTCCCAGAGGCGCGATTCTTGCTTAACTCTGCGTTGTCAACCAACAGAAATTAAGAAAGATTCACTGCCAGATGGGTCCGCGTAGTATCGCCCCTCAACAATGCACTTCATCAGAGGAATTCCTTTCCCAGAGTCGATTTCTTGCTTGTACGCGTTGTTCCAGAGAACAGAGTCAGGAAGAGCAATTTTTGCACGGCCACGGAGCGCATTCTTGATGAAAGTGGTCTTTCCAGCTTTCTCATCGTCGATAGTGTGCAGCTTCAGACTTACACCGCCAGTCTCTCGGTAGTGGATGGACTCCGCGACAGTCTTCTGAAATTCCGAGTAGCAAATGACTCCGTCCTTGTCGAGATCAAATAGATTGAACAGCCGATTAAACTCAGAGAGCGTCAGCGTGATGTTGAACTTCTTCAACATCAAAGCGAAGCTGTCCCTGCTGATCAAACCTTTCCTCTCGAAGTCAAACGCCATGAAGGCAGAGTTGACTTTTCCCCAAGTATCTCGGATCTTAGGGAGAAGCTCAGGCGCAATCCTGTCAATTTCGTTTGGGAGCTTAACGGGATCCAAAGACTCCCTCCACTGCCTTCGAACACCCAGCGTTGACATTGCGAACTATTTCTGTCGTTTCCGTTAACGTTATCAAGTCAAATCAAGTCAAGTCAAGAGTGATTGTGACACATGTGTTGTTTTATCTTGGGCAAGAGAGCAGCTGTATGATGCAGTTCATGTGAACCATCTGAAAGAATGGTGGGTACTGAAGGATCTGAGTCGGTCTTGTGCAGTGACATTTTGTAGGACAATGTGTTTCTGCTTTCTTTGCAGAATTACGTGCTGCGGGTGTGCAAACATGGGGAATGGAGATGCCGGATGTGAGCTAACGGAAGCCAAGACGGCGACAGAGTGGCAGGCGGCAACTGAGGCGTGAGAGGAGTCGGCCAAAATATGGGCACTGTTTCATCAAGTTGCCATCATGTTGATGCAGGCCAGTGCGGAAAATTGTGCCGACGGAAATTCTGTCGCAAGATCCCATCTGCGGCAGAAAGCTCTGCTGCCCCTTGCGCTCTGCCTCTCCATAAGGGGCAAATCTGAACAATGCTATTGGATTGCAATTCTGATTGTGCGTCTCTCGAGACTCATTGAACCTTCTCCCCTGAAGATTCAGCAAGGAAGCCCATCGCATTTGGGGACATTTATTTTTTCTTCCTCATACCGCCACTGATGGCGTCGCTACATCTCTTCAAAGATTCCCATGAGTAAATTTCTTGTATGAAAGCTATCGTGGTGCTCAGTGCATATAAATTCATGTCGCCGGAAAGCACTGCAAGCGCTTTGAAAACTAGAAAATCCGATCCTTGGCCGCTTCTTATGTCTATGACAACTTTCAATGGTGCGAACCGCTAACATTTTCAATCCTCTACCTTCTACAAGCTGCAGCCATGAATCACACTCGCTTTGCGGCACCTTCTTTGTGCACTCTTGTGGCACTGCTTTTTCTTATGGCCCCTCTCCGTCTCGTTTCAAGCTTTTACTCTAAATTTAGTCTTTTTTCTCTTTAATTTTTAACTCTAATTTTTGAGGGATTGTGCATGTAGAAAAATAGAGCAACCGCGATTTTACTTCCTCAGGTTGTCGCTGCCGCGCCAGGCCTTGTACGTACTACCATGAGCAAAGACATATTGTTTGCATATTCCCTCGACTTCTTGGGCCCAGACTGGGATCTCAGCAAGGGCTCAGTTGAAGAGGCCAAAACCCCTGGGAAGGTTTCGTTACCGGATTCATCCCTGATATCGCAGTCTAAAGAAGAAATTGAGAAATACACGATTGCAGAAGATTTAACAACCCTCGACAAATCAAAGGCATTTCTAGCAGGTTCACTTCCACTGCAGCATGGTTGGGTTTGGGCTCAATTGAAACTCCTCATCGAGGATCATGGACTCGATGGTGCAAAGTCAGTCTTGCCATCTCTTCAGGTACGTGACGTGTCGGATTCTCTTACTTTCTAGAAATCGCTGACCCTCCTTGAATCGGGCACTCAGACAGCTGTCGCGGAGAAGATTTGTGATGTGGTCTCCTCGCGCATACTTAATGCTGCAATTTTGCAGCAGTACGTGTTGTCCTCGGCACTGGCTATGGTTGTTTCAAAGAATGAAGATGTTGCCAACGCGTGGTTGGAAGTCATCGACAAGTTGCTCAGTGTTGTGCCAGCGTCAGCATCACTCTCGGATGTTTGATGCATACTCTCACAATTATCAACGCGTTAAGGTTCTTCCGCTGGCCATGAAGAAGAGCGACGTAACGGAGCCAAATCACTCTCGTTTTCTCGAGATGTGTTCTTTTTATTTTGCAGGGGTCCTGAGCTGTAGACTATTTGGAATTCTTTCGAGGCATGTTGATTCTTCTGTAATTTTGGACAAGTTTTTTAAGCAGACGATGAGCCTGTGCCAAGACACTGCACACGAAGTGAGATTCACAATGGCTCAGCAGCTGCCGTCCCTTTCAAGAGCCCTCGGGTAACCCCTGCAGTTTTTTCTGATTCAATAGTCGGGAGAAGGCGTGTGGAGAGATTCTTGCAGAAGTAATGGAGTTGCTTGGTGACGAAGAGCTGGAAGTTCGCTCTGCAGCGATGACATCACTGGTTGAGATGATGCCACTTTTTCCTTCCGATGTATTGCTCTCGCTTTCCTTCTGATACAAAGGTTATTCGATCTAAGGTGATCGTTAGTGTAAGATCTCACATTCGGGACGCGAATCCCATGGCATCTCCATCTATACTGAGCAATTTGGGCCCTCTCCTTGCTGCATTGGGAGGTTTTTGAACAAGTTGTTTTATGACTTTTAAGACGAAATTAGCTCTGATGACGATATTGCTATATTTGTTGATGCTCTTCGAGGAATGCAACAATGTCCGGATGAAATCGTGAAGAAAACTGCAGCGAGTCACTTGCCTGTATTTAGATTGATTGCATATCTGATATTGGCAGGCGTTTGCAGCTGTTTTAGGTGTTCGGCGTTACCCACTTCAGATGTTGTGTCGTCATGGCGGTGTGTTAATCTTGCAGACATCCTGTCCTGTCCCGACTTGCCGAGGATGCCAGCCCCGTTGTTCGGGCAGCTGTTGCTTGTGTGCTTGCAGATGTTGGTTCTGCCCTCGGGAAGGACAAATTTAACATGTATTTGAAGACTATCTTGATGCTGCTGCTGCGCGATGGAGCCAATGTCTGAGGGTTTCAATTCTTCTGATGCCTGAGGCTGTTCAGCGCTCTATTCTACCGTCTCTGTCCAAGCTTCTGATCCTTGTCAATACTTCCGGCCCAGATGCTGTCATCAATATTCCCGACCTCTTTTCAGCGCTATTGAAACTTCGCGACGCTGTGAAATCGTCATGGCGGTGGCATGTTATGTTTTTTGATCAATTATTGGTGGCGTCGGACATTTTGCCATGGCAACTTGTCCACGATGGGCTCGTTCCAGCTCTGTTTTCAGTCATGTCTGAGGCAAGCGTATTTCTTATGATTTCTTATTCGAAGGGATGCGTTCCTGAGCAGACTGCAGCATCTCGTACACTTTCTTCATTGAGTCTCACCTGAAAGAGCTCCTCGTAAAGTTCATGCAATTGTCTCGCGTTTGCCATCAAAGGTATGATTTGCTTCAGCGCTTGGTGCGCGAGTATGGCCGTGCGAAAAGCTGTTATGGACGGATGGTATTCTATGACATATGTACGATTTGAATATGACTTTAGTTAACTTGTCAAGGTGTCAACATCCTGCAGCGTTTCTCGTGGAGAATGTTCAAATTGTTCTTCTTTGACACGGCCCTTGAGCTCATGAGTGACTTAGTTCCAAATATTCGACGGAAAATGAGTCTTTCATGAATCGCCACTTGTCTGATTTGAAGGCACCTTACTTCCGACGATGAAGAAAATTCTCAAACTGCCCGAGGACGCTGCACTACTTGATCGCTTGATGGCCTCTGCCCTGAAGCTGACCAAGGACAGCGATCGCGACGTGCAGCAGTCTGCGTCGAGCGTGAGCATTTCGAAGAGTCAGCTGATTGTCGAGATGTCGGACGTGTTGTACAAAATGAAGATGGCTTGGACTGAAGATGAGGAAAGCACGGAAAAGCGGAAAGTTGCAGATGAGGACGCTGTTCAGAGAATGGTTTCGCTGATTTGATATCTTCTGATTGGACAGGAAACGGAGGCTTCGAAACGCCGAATGATAGAAGAAGTGACAGAACGCGCACGACAAGCTGTGGCATCCAAAGCGAAAGTATGTCGGCTATCTGAAAGACCTGATTGCAGCCTGGGGACGTCAAGCCGCTTGGAACTCGTTCGTCGGCAGTGGACTTAACGAAAGGTGCCGGTATCCGCTCGTCAATGGAGTCTGCCCATATCTTTCGTTGTCTGACGTCTGCAGGGACCCAAAATTGGCGGCTCAGAGGCGATCCTCTATTTCGAAAGTAACCACCACGATTGTCTCATCACAATGCAGCTGCCAGCGTCGTCGGCCCGAGGGACAGATGTCAAGCCTGCTGCGCCGCTCTCAGCTGTGAAGTCTGTATCAAAGCTGTCACCCCCGGTCAGGGCTGGCAGTTCATCAGTTGCGGGGGTCGTTACGGCGGGGCCAAGAGTCGCTGCACCTGCGCCAAAAGCTGCTGTAAAGAAGTAGGGTGGGCATAATTAAGGCTCTATGTAGTTTCTGCTTAGTGTACAATTCGCTGCGGTCATCGCCTCCGTTTGCTTTTAGCCTCTCCCACTCGAGCAGACAACGCGGCACGATCTTGGTTTGATGTCGTGATGAAGGAGTCCACAATGCGAACAGGGAGGGCAGCCTCCGCGACAACATTGACGCGATCGGTGTTTCCAAACAAAATCTTGCTTCCTGCTACAAAAGACACCTTGGCTGCGAATGGCCTCTGCTCTTCAATGTCAACAAAGGACTGAAAACATGAGGGAAGCAATCGAAAAACCAACTTGGCCACGAAGCCTCCTCGCATGCATGATGAGTACAGGATTTAATCCACTTCCAATGCCAGGAGAGGAATGGCACAGCACAGCAGTATCAGACGTCCAAGCTGTCCATGCACAAAATGTGGAACCCAGGCGGACTTTTGGGGACCTGTGACGGTCAATAAATTCCCATTCAGATGCGCTCACGTGTCGAAAACCCCAAAGTTAACTCCCTCGATAGTAATCAGAGCACCTCCTGTCGTTGGAATTGCGGCTGGAGTAACTTTCGACCATAATGGCTCTGATTCGTCAGATGCGAAGCAAGCACTGGAACTGTTGTAAGTAAAACAAGCTGTCAAGCCCCCACATTGACCGCCAACCAAAACTAAGACAGGGAGAGTATCGCCAAGCCCTGGTGGAACTTGACAATATATCGAAGTATCCGACACCCACTGGGACACAAGGCAAGGGGAGTCTCCGACCCTGGCACATGGACTGTAATCAGCAGTCCCGAAGTTGGATCCAAGGACAGCCATCCACCAGCGGCCATACCATGGTCCCGATATCGTTGAGGCATTGATGTACGGATCGATCACATTCTTGATGTGGTAGCTCACCTGTCCATCGCTACTTGCAGATGCTTTGAGAACGGCATTGTGGACAGGAGGCCTAGGAGGACTTGCAGTGATAGCGTCAAGATGAGCCTTCACAACTTGATCGGATACGTAAGAAAGACCACCTGTGACTGCATTTGTAAGGTCAGGCAAAGACAGATGGGGACCTTTGGGGTGGGAGTCAACAAGGACCGCTGGAGACCCCGAAGACTCCGAAACTTCCTGGGAACAAGCTTGCGCCACAAACAGGATAAGGCAAAGACATGGAAGTCCATCCAACGTCATGATTCTGTTTCGACGGTGCTCTAGTTTCTTTACATTTGGTGTTTATCTTGGTGTTTGGAATGGCTGAGGAACACAAAGTCGATGCTGCTGAGCAGTCTTGCTTTGCTCTATCTCATCTAACAAACTAGCATTGATGATGATGTCGAATGGGATGTTGACAGGGAACCTGAGGACAATTGGGAAGGTTGTCGTCTTCATGAGTGCTGCTGACGTTTTAGATCGATTTAACAAGATTGTCGAGGAGGATTTGATGCGAAAAAGACTGCCCAAGTATCACAGGATCGTGTTAACTCTAATTTTAAGGGAGGGAACGGACCCTGTGTGCGAGAAATTGGGCACTGTGTCGTATAATCACCAAGGAAACGTCTATGTCGCGAGGCAGACAGCTACTGGGGCCATTGTTTACGAAGGCAAGCAATTCACTGGAATCTCCGATTGGCTCAAGAATTCGTTCGCTGTCAACGTTCCCATGGCTCAGTATTGATTCTTGTTGTAGCTGCTCGATTCATCTGTATTGATAGTGAAGATAAGTAATTTGACTCGATGAAACGCTCATGTCATCCAAAAACCAGTAGCTCAACCTGCCCGGAAATGTCAAAAATAGTCGATGCAATTGTGCCGTACAGCTCCTCCACAATTCCGTAAATGAACTGAGCCTCGCGTTGGAGAGATGACAGTTCATCAAAGGAGCGAAGATTTCTTTTCTCACCGTCGACGGAAACAATCCAAACACACAATCTGGCGCTAAGCTCCCTCAAAAGCTGCTCGTATGGTGCCCTTGCCTTCAAAAACGACTCTCTGAGTAATGAGCTCCAATCAAATGAGGAGGGAAAACATGGATTTGGCAGACTGTGTCTCTACGCAGTGCTGAAGCCATCTTGCAGAGGGCTCCGAAGCCCCAGATTCGTGTAGTACCTGTTCGCATAAACGAAGATGTTAACTCTTTTACCGCATTCGATATGGCTGAAGAGCTGAACGCAATCGTCGATTCCAAGAGTCCTTTGTTGAGGTCGTTTTGTTCTTCGCAATATTGACGAAGCAACGACTGAAACGGAGAATAAGATCCCATGCCTATCCGAAGGAGGGCCTGCTCATAAACCTTCTACATGAGCTCATTAGAAAAATGTCACCTGAATGAGAGCAATACTCAAAGTCTTTTTCGTTCTCACAGGAAACAGCCTAGTTTCTTTCACTTTGCCCTGCGAGTCATTAAAATGAACACCCAGTGCCACTTGAATCGCCCTGGCTGAGAAGATATCCATGGAAAGCGGTGCTGGGCGACAAGACCACCTCTCGCACAATGACTGCTGTCGATGTTACATGGACTCGGAGTCGGAGACCGTGATATGTTGGGGAAACTTTTCTGTTGATGCAATTGAGCTAAAAAGTTCATCGCGCACAGCAACAAAGCCACAAGTCTTGCAAACAGACATCGAGCGCTCATTTACAACGTAATATCCCATGCAAACCCGACAACACCCAAGTTGAGATTTGCATTTCGAACTTTACAATAAGACATGGGCGATGGATGTATACCAATGTATTCGATGAGCAGAGGCCTCGCAAGGAGAACAGCTCCTGCAAGCCATAAATTAACAAATATTTGATCTGGTTTTTGAGTTTCAATGTCTACGATCGACATTCGAGGATCTGCATGGGACTCAGCCATCTCCAAGTTGGTTTGGCTCCACGAGCCCGAGAGCCACTCTGTTGTCGATGGGAAGCTGCTCATACGTCCAGTCTATCACGGCAGGGTGTATCTTACTTTGCAGAAAGCCAAGTCGGACTTTTGGCAAAAGACTTATTACGATCCGATCTTAATATCCGACTCTGGCCATTTATTTTACATGACCGCTCCTTTTGCAAAAGGATATTGTGAAACGCACTTTTCATATTCTCCAAGGGTCCAGTTCGATCAAGGAGGACTTGCAGTTGGCTGCCATTACTACAAACCTAACTACTTCAGATGCGTTACGACGAAAACAACTGGATTAAGTGTGGCCTCGAGTTTGTCGACGGAAACGTGCGCATGAGTGCCGTCGTGACCAGGAATGGCTACAGCGACTGGTCCACCATGGCTTGGCCAACACCTGAGCTCTTCATCCGGCTATATTTTCTGGGCCGTAGCTTCATTGTTGAGGTCAGTTCTGACGGGGAGAAATGGTCGTTCGTTCGAATTTGTCACGTGGAGCCTCACGAAGTCGGGGCGCCGGAGTTGCCCAGCGTTGGCCTCTATGCGGGCTGCCCGATCGCTTGCGGCGCGACGATGGAGTTTTCTTACCTTAAGTTCGTTTCTGTTGATGGCTTTCATCATACCACATAGATGTAAATGCAACGTAAATCACTACAATCTATTCTACATGACACAACATGACTTACACATCACTCGCGCAGCCAGCGCCTCTTCTACGGCAACATCTTCGGGTCCCGTTTTCGCTTCTTCGTCTTCATCCGCATCCTTGCGCTTCGAGCGCTGCCTCATCAATTTTCATGACAATCAGGACGGACGCTTTTCTGGCGTGCGAGGCGCTTGGAGAGCTTTGCGTGGCGCTCGCGGAGTTCTTCGTTGTTGGGGCTGCAATCCAACGCTCGCCTAAAAGAGTCAGCTTGCGATGGGCGCAGCTACTGAAAGTACGACTCCGCCTTTTCAAAGTCCTTGGAGTCCTCATAAAACCTTCCTGAACATTGAACAAAGCATGAGATGAGAAACCTGCAGCAGCCAGCTTGTCCGCATCTTTCTGGAGGCATAAGAGAGGCGCGGAATCGGATCACAGGCGCCAATTTGATTGCTTTCAGAAAAAGAGCCTCAGTCTCGTCCAGGTTGTGAAGGTGTTTTTTCTTTCATTTGTCAACGCAGCGAGAGAAACGCACCGAAAATTCTGCAAACGAGAGAACGATATCTGCATCTCGCGGCGACAGCGCACATGCCTTAACAAACAAATCCTTTGCGTCTCGAATCCTTTTCCGAACTTCGGCTGTGAATGACGCCAAGGCAGCAACGTAGTCAGCGTCGAAGGGATCCGCCTTGGTCGCCTTGATGTAATGCTCCTCAGCCAGATCGACCAATCCGACACTTTCCGCAAACTCAGCGAAATCTTCATGGAGGTCGCCATCGCTTGGATCAACTTCGACGGCCTTCTCAAATCACTTCAATCAAGCAAAGGCTCACCCGCTTGAAGAGCCCGAGGGCGCGGTCCAAGTTGCTCTTGGTTCGATACAAAAACCGGGCATACGCAGCAAGGCTGTCGCTGTTGAAAGGGTCCACTTTGATGGACATTTGATAGTAATGGTCCGCCTTCATGGTCATCCCCCGGTCATCCAAAAACTTGGCGTAGGATGCCAATGTGTCGCTGCTTGTTACATCGCTTCGTATGGCCTTCGCTGTCAACAATGCGGCGTGTGCTGCACTTGGCGATAAAATCCATCAGCAGCTTCATCGTCTTTGAAATGCTCGTGCAGCAACTCCGCATACTTCACGACCCTTCAGAATAAGCCGAAGCCATGCGATGCATAACGGCCGAGGGTCATCTCCAGCCATCTCCATCGCCTTCTTCAACGCTTCTGACGCAGCCGCATGGTCCCCTGCTGAGCCCTCTAAAAATTCCGCCTGGGCTTGACGTCAGCATCGCGCGACAAAACCCAACCAAGCAAAAGCTCCATGCTGCTGGGCGTGCTTTTGATGGCATCTTGAAACAGCTTGATGGCACCTTCTTTGTCTGCAACTTCAATTTAGTCACCAAGACGTCACCCCCTCGATGATTGCTTAACAGGTCCGCAAGCCGCGCAACTGCCGCGACGTTGGTCGGATCCCGCGTCAGCGCACCCCGCAGTGCTTGCTCTGCCCTAGCAAAGTCTCTCATTCGGTCCTCAAGTACTCGCGCAAACTAGGTAGCGATTAGGGGGGGGGAGGCGCTTCAAACCTCGACAAGAGCGTCGACAATTTCGGCAGGAGGGGCGTTGGGGATGGCGAAGATCTTTTGGAACTCGGTCACAGCACGCTTCGGGTCCCCTCGCTCTTCTTCCCACCATCGCGCGTAGAGGATTCTGATCATAACAGAATCACCAAACTTTTTTTGTGCACGCGCGAAGAGATCGGTGACAACGTCGAACTTTCGCCGAACCTTCCAAAAGAATGTGATCGACCTTGAGCGTGAGCCTCATCGAATAGGACTTGCCTCGTGTACACATCAACATCAGATCGGGGAGACTCCAAGGCCCGGAGATAGTGCTCTTCCGCCTAACTTGTCAGCCCCTGCGCGCAAACGAAAGTACTGCCGAGAAATCTCGCTTTGCTTCCTCTAGAAACATGGCGTAGTTATAGAGGACCTCAGGGTCACTTGGCGCAACTCGAACGGCACGCTGCAACAACGTTGTTGCCCCGTCATAGTCTTTAAAACGGCGAAACAAGACAATTGATAAGTTGCACAAGCTTCAAAGTGTTTGAGATGCTGACCGCATCATAAATTTACCTCGGCAAATAAAATCCGTCAAAGCTCAACGCGCGCCGGTATGATTTGACAGCTTCTTTGCTGTCGTGCATTTTCTCGAAGAAGAAGATGCCAATATTGTGAAAAATAACCTCACAGTGAGAGAGGCATCCCTTTGGATACTTTGATCGAATACACCACCGTCGCGCGGTCACGAGCGTCAAAGCAGCGGCGGTAGAACTGCACAGCGGCGGCGTCGTCGCGCAAGCAATCTTCACTGAACTGGCCATTAGCGAAGAGGACTTCGACCTTCAGCGTCAGTGCGCCGCGTAACTCAGCGGAGCCGACGTTGGAGGGCTCATTCTTCAGCGCCCGCTTTAAGAGTTGTTCTTGTTCAGCCTTCGACCTCTCGACCCCATTCATGGCTCGCTGCACAAGCAGAAGCAGTGACGTGTTGTCAGGGTAGATCTTCAATGCAACCTCAAGACGAGGAAGGGCTCTTTCAAACTGAAACATCAAATCATGTAAAAGGCTCACGTGCCTTCCCCTCGGAAACAAGCGCCTTGCCGAGCGTGACGAACGTGTCAATGGACCCAGACCCCGCATCAATTTCTTTTTCCAACTCGACAATCTCTTTCTTCGAGAGTTTCAGCTCCACAGCACCCTGAGCTGGCGGCGCTTCGTCCGGGCGCTGTTTCGACGCAATATTTGGAGAAGGGTCGTCGTAGTGCATATTTTTCACAGTAAATCCAGAGGCTGGAGGTTTCATAGCTTTAAGATGAGCTACACGAATCGCAGGCTGGTCTTCAGAGTCCGAACCAGATGATCCATCAATGACAGGGCCTGCGAGTTGACGAACAACAGGTGCTGCTTTCACAGAATCAGCGTTGGTTTGTGTTTCATGCGGATTAAAGCTAAGCCTATCAACGAAGCCAACCCCGGCTCCCTCTGGATCGTGATCTTCATCAGGATCTGAGTCGGACGAAACGGGCACTTCCAAGGATTTAGCATGCAGTTGTTGGACAGCTGGGGCGACAGTGGAAGCTTTGAGTGCCGGAAGCTACCACCTGTAAGACAAAAATACAATTGATGCACCCGTGCTCCTTTTATTGGAGGCAACTTTGCCTTCGGTTGCATCGGGAATCCAAATCTTGTCGAAATCCAAAAGAACTCAAAAAAAATACTTGTTAATGATGTTGCGGCTCAGCTCCAGGTTTGTGCGGCCACTCTCAACGAGAACACCAAGGCACGTTGCAATCGTGAGCGAGACAGGAATAAAATTCGAAAAGGCCGCAGAAGAAGATACCGAAGAGTCTGCATCGTCGGAAGAAGTATGCCTGTTGTTGAACTGGGATCACATCCAAGGCGAAGCTCTCATTCCGTGAAAAGGTGATCGGGGCCATCGTTGGGGCCGGATGCGGCCTCGCCATATACGGTGCAACTGTTCGAGAGATATGGGTTATGCAAGATGCTGCATCTTCCGGCGTTGCCGACGTGCGGAATGTAGTCTTTCCCCATCCTCAACAGGATCATGTTCCCTGCTGTTCTGCCTATCTAATGTGCTAGGCTACAGACTTCGCCTCTCTTGGAGAGAGCATGCTGAAAGAGGAGTTAGCACGCAGGTGGAATTACGGCGTCCGAAGTTTCCGCAGAGCTGTTCTAAATTTGTACGATTCCGTGTAATATTAATCTCTTTTTAGAAATGCATAGAGCATACATACAGATACAAGACATATGATGCAGGGCATACAGCAAAGAACCGTGAGAGGGATTCTCACAATTTGGACACGTCGCTCAGAACGAGGATCGAGTCGGCGCGACGTCTGTGCGCCTTACCGACCTCTCGAAGAACAGATTCGAGCTCCTGCAAAATCAGTCAAGAGACCAGAGTCCGGGACCTCGTGATACTTGCTCACTTCATGCCAAACCTCGCAAGCGAGCGCATACTTAAATCTGTTAACGGCAACCAGTGCAGCGGGCAGGAGCCTCGATAAGGCTTTGTCTTTCGTCCCCACGACAGACACTAGAATCATAAGACAGTGCAAGAGATGTCGATCAACCGCTCGATGTCTCCAGCGCGACCATCATCGCGTCTCGCTTGGCTTTTTTCACCGCGAGCAAAAGTGCGACCTTAGGGGCAATGAGGGCCAGAAGCGATATGACGGAGATGAGGATCGCCGAGTAGACAATGACGCCAACCTTGACTGTAACAGACCCAACAACGATTCGATCCACGGCGATGACGACAATGACCATGACGGTGATGTTGTAAATCGAGAAAGAAATGGCCTTGGACTCATTGAATGTCGTCGTGACATTGCGAGTTCGAAACGCGAGGTAGACCCCCCAGCACAGGATGCTTGCTTTAAGCGCCCCCCATGCGCCCAACCAAAGCCCGCCATAGTACGATTGACACGCAAGGAAGCGATTGGGCGTTATCTCGATGTTGATAATTGTCAACGGGTCAGAGCCTGTCCATGCGGCGTCGATGATCGCCTCCGCCACTGCCATTGCAATGACTTGCTTGAACAAGTGGTTGTCCTTCATGGCAACCTTGCGCAGTCCTGCCTTGACAAACAGACGGTAAATCCGATACGTTTTGGATGCAAGAGTGCCGAAAATGGCGATGAAGCCGAACCCAAAGAGCCATGGCAGCGAACGACACAAGCCGTTGCCGACAAGTGGGTTTTCCGCGGCGAGATTTTGGGTCAGGGCGAGAACGAATGCTCCAATTGTAAAAATGACAATGCCGGCAAGGATGACAAAAATAAAAAGGGGAGAGGAGGCTTTGATGACTTTTGTGCTTCGGAAAAGGGCAACAAAAACGGTGGCGGCAAACGTGAGGGCGATGACGATGGCGCAGAGGACGCCGAGGGCGATGATGTGTTCGAATGCGATGACCTCAATCGTCCTGCGGCAAGTGAAGAACCCGTCGACAACGGCGCCGCTGTAGCCGCTTGCGCAAGGGGAGAGGGTGATCGAAAAATTGGACAGCGACGCCAACGGCAACGAGGGGTCCAACGTGAGGACGTAAGGCCCGGGCACTCCGTCGATTCGAAACTCATCAAACACTGCAACGCCATTCGCAACGTCAGCAGATATTTCACCGCGAAAGCGCGCATCTCTTCGTGGAACGACGAAGCGAAGGGAAGCTGTGAAGTCGGGGTTAGTGATGACAACAATGCGGCCAAAGACGTCAAGAACATTCATCGTTACGTTCAAAAGCGCGCCGGGGAAAGGATCCCCC
Source organism: Verrucomicrobiaceae bacterium (assembly GCA_027487435.1). Taxonomy (GTDB): domain Bacteria; phylum Verrucomicrobiota; class Verrucomicrobiia; order Verrucomicrobiales; family Akkermansiaceae; genus UBA956. The sequence goes on from JAIYDP010000015.1 coordinate 25,880, forward strand.
CCGTCGGGATTTGAAAGAGACGCAAAGCGAAGCGAGGCGGGGGCGTAGGTCAGAGTTTCCTCCGCGCACACGCTAGGGCTCACAATTTGAGCGCATCCGGTCGAAACGACATCAAAATAAATGGCGCTGCCACCAAAGTTGGCGGAGTTGTTACAGAAGCGAAGCGAAGCGAATCCATTGCAATCGAAAGACGCTTCGCGCCCAACGAAGAGACCCCCGCCGACAAGCGCCATATTGCCGACGAAAACGACGTCGCGGACGGAAATTCTGCCAAGGACGTACATGGCGCCGCCTGACCGCGCGAAAACTGATGTTGTCGTGGAAAACTTGTCGACCACGGAGTTACCATCAAAAATACATCCATCAAATTGTGCCGTGGCAACTCGCGAGGTAAACACAGCGCCGCCGTAGAGAGATGCGACGTTTGATGTAAAGTTAGAGTTCGTTATGTTAATGTAGCTGTCGTAGCCGTAGGCATATATGGCGCTTCCGATGCGCCCCATATTCCCAATAAATGAGCTGTTCAGAATTGACAGCGAAGCAAGCGAGTCCAAAAACACGCACCCCCCCTGCAAACGGACCGAATTCTCGATGCATCGCAGGCCAATGACTGCAGAGCCCGCGCGAGTGCTCTGAAAATAAAAAACAGCGTTTTCGGCGGTGTTTAACTTCGCGAGGGAGTTCTCAACTGCAACAAAGGCGGGTGCTATCGCGGAGAAAATGGGGCCGAACTCTGCGGTGTTCGAGACGAATGAGCAGTTCGAAAAGACGACGCGCACTCTCGTGCTTGCGATCTCGACGACGGCGATGTCTTCGGCGGAGTTGTTAACAAACGCGCACGACGCAAACTGCAAAGGAGTTGCGGAAGCGCCCTGCAGAGACAACACCCCCGCGCGAAATGCTGAATTTCCCTCAAATGTGCAATTAATGAAGGAGGGGTTGGTACCAGGGGTTTGAACGACGACGCCGCCGCGTCGGCCGGAGCGATTGTTGAGGAATCGGCTGCTGAAAAAGCTAGCTTTGGATTGGCCGTAAGTGAAGATACCAGAACCGTCTTCGACCGCAAAGTTTCGAACGAAATCGCAGTTGTGGAACTGCGTCGCGGAGTTGAGGGCGTCGTCGAAAGCGGCGCCAACGCGAGCAGAATTAGCGTCGAATAAACAATTTGTAAAAACAGCGTGCGTGGCGTCTTCGGCATAGGCACCACCGCCCCACTCTATTGCATCGTTGCGAACAAACTGACAACGTTCAAAAACCGGGGAGAGGCCGCTGAGGCCGCCAAAAAAGACGCCAGCGCCGTAGGTGGCGTTGTTGTCGACAAAAGAGGAACCGGAGAACATGACTTGAGAATTCATGATTCCTACCGCCCCGCCCATTACGCGTGAGGAAGGGACGTTGCGGGTTTGGGCGACGGCGCAATCAATGAACGAGATACTGGACGAGAATTGAATTGCAATAGCGCCGCCAAGCTGACCATAAGGGCCCTCGAACCCACAAGAGCTAACGCTGCCGCAATTTTGAAATCGAATTCCCTCAAATACAAGCGAATTCGTCGAATTTGTGATGCAGAGCGCTGGTGCTGCAGCTCCACAGTCAACTACACACGCTCGCGAAGGGCAAGATAAGGAAATGGGCGGCCTCAAAGATATTGAAATATTCCGATTGTTGGCTCCAGAATAAGTCCCAGGGGAAATGATGATCTTGTCAACGGACGGCAACGATAAGGCGTGTGCAATACTGCAGCATATTCCAGAGGTACAGGAAGGATCGCACGGGAAGGTCGTATCCACTGTGACACAGTCTACCGTTTTAGCTGCAAAAGGAGTGTGCAAACCGAGCACAGGCAACAAAAGCAGGACGAGACGAAAGTCGAGTCTCATATTCCGAGACAAATATCTGTTATCTGGGATGGCTTTGACGAAGAATCCAACGATGCGGGACATTAATGACCACTGCGTCGCCAATGGGCTTCCTTCGCTCGCTCAGGGGATGATTGAATTGCCTCCACCGCTCAAATTGAGGCAGCTTGCGGCAGAATTCGCTCTAAAGGACGATGGTTGGTCCAGTCTTTCTTGTTTGATGTGTCAGTCCACACTTACCGAAATCGATTTGGCGAAAAGGACTACCGCGACTCTGTGGCGTATATTTTGAACCAAAAGTATCACATCCCAGTTGGTCCTGAGTGCATCCTGGGAACCCAAGGTTGGAAATGTTTTTGTCGGGTTGAACCTGTAGGTGTTACATCTGGCGTTTATGCCGCCCTGCTTCATCTAAAAACGAAAGGAGTTCGGAAGATTGGCCTAGTTGAACCTTTCTACACTTACCATTTACGGGACATTCTCTCGGTCTTCGGGGATGGCGTGGCCACATTCATCCCCTCCAATGCGGACTTCACAGTCGACTTTGCTGCCATTGAGAAGGCTCTTGGCGATGGTGTCGGGGCTCTCATAGTCACAAACCCCAACAACCCGAGCGGACGTGTGCTATCAGAAGCTGCAGTGATTCGCCTCGTTGAGTCCACTCGCGTCCATGGGGCAATGCTTATTTTGGATGAATGCTACGCAGACATGGTGTGGACATCGTCCCATTTATTCACCCCTGCAATGCTGGGATCTGTTCCTGCCCATGTAGTCGTTTGTCGCGGATTTTCAAAGTGCCTTGGCATTCAGAGTTGGCGCGTGGGCTTCCTCATTTCCCATCCCAGTCTTGTTGATGACCTCATGAACATTCATGGTCTGCGCAAAAATGCGGGCTTGCTCATCACACAGACCCTGTGTACATATCCGTTCCTTGGACTCAACACGCTCTCGCTAAATACTTGCGCGAAGACGCCGACGACTTTTCGGCTCACACTCGGCGTGTCAACGATCTCATTTGTGAGAACTGGGCCAAGCTTGCGCCCTTGTTTGAAGAATCCATGGGCTGGAAGCGAGTGCAGCCTGAGGTATTGTTCCGTCCTCTTCTCTCACGCGGCAGGGCTCGATGTACGGCTGCTTCTCACATGCGGGGGATAGCGATATGAACGAAGTGATCAAATGCCTCAACAAGGGGGTTGGTGTGTGCCCTGGCAACATTTTCATCGGCGGTGCGCCTCAGAGCACATCGTTTGTGCGGATTCATTGTGGTGTCTCTTCAGACAAGGCACAAGATGTCGCATCAAGATTGAAAAAGGCGTAAACGCTACGTTTTACCTCACCCGTTCCATGTACAAAAATTCAACTTAAGTATATTGCTTCAGACGTGATATAAAAACGCGATACCAACAGAGTCCTTGACGTACACGACGCCATGGCCCCACATGTCAGGCGCAAACACGAGGTCCCCCGGCTCCTGCACGCACTCCAACGGGCGGTCGGCGCCTGTCAGAGTTGGGTAGTCCTCTCGATACCAGTTGTGGATGTGCTTCACAGAGTAGAATGACTGGGCGTGTTATTTTGGGGCAGAGAAACAGCAGACATGAGCTGGAGGGAAGAGGAACCATCTTTTTCTGCCGAAAACGAGAGCGTTTGCGGCGCTGTGGTGGAAATGGCAAGAGGCACCAGCCTTGCGCGGGGCTATCATGAACTGATAGTTCGAAAGCGATTGCTTGATGGAGTCGAAAAAGCTCACGTTCTTCAAGTCTTCCAACAGCGTCGGTGCGGTTTGCGTCAGTCGATAATCGACAAGCCACAGCGGCTCCTCGTCTGCTCCTCCCTTTGACGTCATGTACGTGAGGTACTCTTTCATGCTCATGTCGACGCTATGCCGCTCTTCTCCATGGTCAGAGTTCTGATAGATCTGAAACATGGTGTCTCCAACAGCAGTTTCCAAGTGCTCTTTGGACCAGGACTTAAACGCATCCCATTTTTCAACCGCTGCGTTGTCAGCCCGAGCCCCTTCCGCATTTTTAACCATGGCGCAAAATGACTGGACGACGCTGGTGCAGATAAAGCCGTTGGAACATCGCCCTGTTAATGGTAGCAGCGTCAACGACGTCGATGTCGCAGAAATCAATGTCGAGATCCTCTCGCCGGGCCGAACTCCAGCCAGCCTCTTTCGCAGCCGCATCCGTCGAGTCGTCGACGTCGTGCGGCGCTGGTACTACACCACGACTCTGCGGTGTCAGGGTGCAAAGCATCCAAATGAACTGGAGAGGGGCTTCGATAGCCCATCAAAACAGCCGTCCAGTTGAGAGTCGTTCCAAACATAGAATTGGGGCGCTGCTCAGCTTCGCAATCGGAAGTACTGCCAAGGATGCGGACGACGTCAAAATACCCGCTCTGACAAGCAAGCTCCAGGGGGGTGAAGTGGAGCTTGTTGCGAAGGGAGGGATTAGCGCCATGACTGAGGAGAAGTCTGATGCGTCAAAAGTGCGATTGCACACGTACGCGGCTGTTTTTGCGTCTCCGTAGAAGGCGGCCAAGTGGAGGGGGGTCTGAAAAGTTAACGACCATATTGAATGAGTCACGTTGAGGTTTATGTCGACGCTATTGACCAAGGCCTTCACTTGGGAGGACGTCAACAGCAAGCGCACTATGGGCAGCGTTTGCTCGTAGATCATCCGTCGGACATCAGACGAGTTTGAGCATGTGCCATTGTTGATGAGCTGACCCGCATGAAACAAAAAGGAACAAACCAGACAGTGTGATTGGAAAGGCGGAAACCGTACGACGCAAACGAGTCGTGAGCGGGAACCCCCTGGAAAATTTAGCACATGGCGAGCACCGGCTTCACGGGGGGAGGTACTTCTGAGGCGCTGAAGACGTTCCCATGGCCGACAAGTTGTTTGGAGACGTGGATGAAAAAGGAGCTGTGCTGCAGCGCCAAGTGAAGAAGAGTGCCTCCGCCCTGGACTAAATGATAAGAAAGACTTCTATCGTTGTGCTACATTCATCAGCGTGGGGGGGATACTTTTTCGTCAGATGCATTTGGGCGCCGCGGCCCCAGAGGTTGTGAAGGGCGTCGTAGTTGCTGTGTGGTCACTTGATCACGAAGCCAAGTACTGCGATCGTACGGCCATGTAGAGAAGGGGAGTCCCATTGCACTCGATGTCAACGCGAGCACCAGCCTGGGTGAGAAGTCTTGCAACTTCATTGAAGTCGGGGACAACTTTTCCCATCAGCCCCATCCTGTGGCGCATGGTGTTCATCATCATCCACATCTTGAGTGCCACATGAAGCGGTGGACAGGCTCCACTGCGGCCATCAGGATGAGCATCCCCATCAAGAAGGATTTTCGCAGCTTTCGCATCTCCCTTATCCATCAGCACAATAGAGTCAGATTCAACATAATGCGCTGCAAAGTGCAAAGGGTTTACGCCTCGATCATCGATTTCATTAAAGTTGTATCCCTCGTTGGCAAGCCTTTGCAAAAGTGAATGATTTGCATCAACCACTGCCTTGTGAGCAGCGAAAGGAGTATGCTGTGTCCGCTTCGCAGAGAAGCAGTGGAGAGGCATCTGGAGGAGTCACTCAGATACATTCTCTCGTTACCAAAACGAAAAGACATACCGACAGCAACACTTTCATTTGCTCTAAAAAGATCTCAATTTAATAGTTATGGCAGGACGAGGAAGGCTGGACAGCCTGTTGCCGAACATTGTTGTCACAATGTGCCGGACAAAGATGCCGGATCCCCATGTCGTCAAATTCAAAGTTCCTCCTACCATGTCGAAGCCAGCAATTAAGGACTTCTTGGAAAAGCTGTACAATGTTAACGTTGTATCAGTTGACTTATTGTCGCCTCAACTTACTCTTTCAGGTTAACACTCTGAATCGCGAGGGTAAATTCTATCGATTTAATGGTCGTCACAACTACAAGCGGCCAGATGTAAAATTCGCGTTCGTTCGGCTCGATCAACCCTTCGAGCCTGAAAAATCTATTTGAGTACAGCTGTTAAGTCAAAATCCTTGAGAGATTCTCTTAAAAGCGTGTCGGATGAAGAGCATACATCACTTCTGCATCAGAAATGGAAAAGAGAGGAGTGCATGGTGAATTCTTCTGACTCCTGGTCGTACGCACTCACATACGCTGACAATCGATCGTCCTGGCACTCAGATCAATCTCGACCACTTACCTTGATGTCGAATATATATGCTGCATTCAATCGGATTCCATCTGTGTGCCGAACCCCAAGAAACAATCTTCTTTTGGTTGTGAGCGAAAGGGAGACAAGAGAGTGACGCTTTTGTTCCCTCCATGACTATGGAGTGCTTCTCTATCCCAACGCTGAGATTACCATCTTTGATCGATACATCGCTCGACTTCAATAAGAGAGATGGGTTGCAGTCGTAACCATGATGTGCATTGGTTTCGAAAAATGCCACCGTCGACCTTAGCAGTAAAGGATGCATTAACTGCTCATGTACGAATTGGGGCCTCTGTACCCGGCGACGTTACAGTAAACGTGACCACAAGAGCGCCCTCAACGTCGATGTCATCGAATTTGCGAGTCAGAGACTCTGATTGGCCCTGCAAGGTAAGAGAATCTCCTCGTCATAACCATCGGGAGTTGAACATGATATGGAGTCTTCGAAAAACCAGAATACTCTATGCCAACGCTGGGAAGGTTGAAAGAAGACGTGTTCGTGATGGTAACAACGACCAGCACTCTGTCTCCAATACGAGAGAATCTGCAAGCTTTCTATCAGCCGTGTACAACTGATTTATATTACTGCAGCATATCTGTCGAAGCAACTGCTGCTCCAAAACAGAATTCAATTGCGACATGGCAGACACTGTAGAAGCAAGATCTACAGAGACGTCTCGTAGGGTAGCTCCCATGGTACTCGACACGCGACTGACAGTATTTTGTAGCTCACAAACGGCCGCACCACTTTCCAAGTCAACTTCGAAACAGAAGGCATGACATGTCTTCAACCATTCTTTAACAGATCTGTTAAAGCATGAACTTTTTTCGCTCTCCTCCTGACGAGGTTGATGAGGAAGCAAGTGCAGGATCCGTTCTGCAGAAGCTGATGGGGACGGAGGAAAAGGTGGAAGCTCCGATTCCTCTCTAATCATGAAAGCGGCCCTCTGCGCTGGAGCGCATCGACGAGCAGTTCTCCATGTCATTGAAAAACAGGCTTATCTGCTTTGGAATCTGCCTAGGTCTTGGAGTCTTCTTCTGCTTCCTGTCAACACTTTTTCTTCCCCTGATTGTACTAAAACCTCACAAATTCGCAACTGCGTACACGTTCGGCAACATTTTGTTGCTCTTAAGGTTCATCTCCATCGATGAATTTCACATGTTAGCACAATGTTCCTTGTTGGCATAAGAAAGCAGCTTTCGAATATGGCAAAGAAGGATAGGCTTATTCCATCCTTGCTGTACGTCCTCACTCTTGCTGGCACTTTGTATGCAGCGCTTGGAGTATGTTCTTTCAGATCCAGTCTCATCCCTTAGCTTCAAATGTATATTCTTGTCATAATATTCCTGGTACTGCAATTCATTTCATTTGCGTGGTATGCGTCAACATACATCCCCTTTGGAAGTACCGCTTTCACGTGGGTTGCTGGGAGAATCTTCCGCTCAGCCACTGGATCAAGTTGAATGTATTTCATTGTACAACATCAATGTGCAATAGAAACCAGATTCCGCAACATTCCAAGTTGTGGTGACGTAATTTCCACAATATCTCCATCGATGAGAGTAAAATTAGGCGGCGGGACAATGCCTGTGCCAACTGTCAAGATAACCCCCTCTGGAAAGCTGTTTTCGGTAAAGAGAGCAGCAACCAGCGACGAAACTGAACGCCTCATGGATGACACAGAGTAAGTGGCGTCATACTTCACGTTTGATAGGGAATTTCTTACAGTGCATCGAATCGTAATGTCTTTCACATTTCTGATGTTCGTATGGATTGGCCCAATGGCACAGCATCCGTTGTAGATCTTGGCCTGAGGTAAGTAAAGAGGATTTTCAGCTTCTATGCTCCTCGCTGTAACATCATTGACAAGGCAGTATCCCACAATCTCCGCGCTGCTGTTTAGGGCAATGCCCATCTCTGGCTCCGGGACTGTAGAGAGAGCATCTGCCCGAGCCCTGATAACTCCATTATGCCCTACAGTTCTGTGCGGAGTCGATTTGAAGAATAACTCAGGCCTTTCGGCAACCAGAACTTTCTGATATATCGTTTTTGTGGACTTCGCTTCCTCCACTCGAGCTGCCTCGGAAGAGGAATACGTCACGCCAGCACCCCAAACCTCAGTCTTTCCCATAACAGGGGGGCCCAACACTGCACTGTCTAAGTCGATAGAGAGAGAAGGCGCAGATCCTTGACGAGCACCCAAAAGCTCATTTACCTGTTTCTATTAAACATTGACAGAAATCTCTACATCGTGGAGCTTTTTCGAAAGAATTCGATTAATAGGTGTTGATATTACTTCGAATCTGTGATCTCCAGTAGAAAAGAGCGATGATACTCTGTTCTTTGCTAATAGAACAGAAAGGAATCGCTTCTGCATGGAATAACAAATAATTTTGAAGAAATAAGAGATGCAAAGTGGAAGCGTGAAAATCCTTATTGTGGACGTGAGCTCAACTCTGTATCCAGAGAATGTTGCAGGAATTATTGACAAGCTGAGAGACTCACCTCCTCGCCAGTAAGAGTGGTATTTCCATAGCAAGGCTTACATTGTTGAATAAATTGTAACAGTACAATAATAAATACAAAGAATGACTTTTGATGACACCCAGAGCTAGCCAGGCCGAGGAGTAGTTATGAGACCCAATGGTGTTGTAGTCTTGACTTGTTTCGAACCATCCAAACCACCACAAAACACAAACGTAATGCCACCACAGAGCCAAAACACAAGCCAAAATATTCCAATCTGGGCCGTCAGCAAAGCTATGGACCAATCAGACGAGGACTGGAATCGCAATCAACAGAGTCAATTTCATGTTCTGCCACCACATCTTATTCTTCCTGAATTCTGAGACTATCAACCACTTTGGCACAATTCTGTCGCATTTTTCTTGAATGTCCTCGCCTCGCTGGCTAAATCTTCCGTCTTTGTCACAAGCAGACTGAGCTTTTCTCCACGCTCCAGCATCTTGTCTGTCCCATAAGAGAGATTGGAGAGAGAAGCGGTCCACCAACGTTTTCAACCATGACGCTCTTGACTTCTTCAATGTCTTCACGGATCGCTTCAATCTTGTCAACTTGGGCGGGATTTGAGTAAGTTTCCATTCTCTGCTGCAATTTGACGGCAAATACGGCATGACATTCGGACGGTTGAATGCTGTACATGTCTGCTGGGTAGTCGTTCTTGAAAGCTTGCTGCAGAGTCAGTTGCATTTCTGTTCATGCCACTCGTATCTCATCTAAAAATAAGAAAGGGATTCGTTTGCTAGATGAGCCATCCTCTGTGACTGGGCACATACACAAGAACACAAGGCCGGTGTCAATCACAATGTGAAAAATGTGCCTTTGAGTTTAGGGAAATGCCCATGTAGTGCAACGTCTCATATGTGTAACTCTGCCGCGTATCTCGGGCAGGAACCTTGTCTAGGATTTTTCGAGCTATCTGCTGAAAATTGCCTACAACTTCAAATGAGAACTGAGCGGATAACCAGTAGTGATCGCAAACTCAGACAGCACGACAACCCTGTGGTGTGATTGATGAGCATGTGACGAAAACCTAATTGCCCCTGTTATAGGATCCAGCTTCTTGCGAGCAACCAATGAATACAAAATCTGATTACCTACCATAAAAAATAACAAACAACCTTGTTAGCAAGTCTCACGTCCCAAATGGAGATAGTCCACACCAGCTACTCCAAGGCTGCTCGATCGATCCAGGAACTTTATGATGCTGCATCCGTATCTTATCAGAAGGGATATGCACATGGTGCTGTGTCTGCCCTTGATGATTTGTCAAAATGGATTTCTGCAAAAGCAGCGACTGGGATTCCCCTGCCTGCTACGGAGCTACTTTTGCACCTAAAAGATGAAGTCAAGCGCATTTCTGTTGGCTATGAGAAGTATCGTTTGGAAGATGACCTTGGAAATGAGGATGGCGATCAGCTACGAGATCCGATGGCGACAGTAAGCTTATCTACCTCTGAACAGAGTTCTCCTGATCAACTTTCTCCCGATCGTCGTACATCTAAATCTCTTGAAACAGATATTCCGACTAGTGTGATTGGATCTCTTGAGCTCTTTTCGTCTGCTGATGCCAGGAAAAAAGTTGTAATCAACAAGAAAAAGAGGATGCTAGATGAGACGCTTTGGCAAGAAGCTTTAGCTGCAGGATTCAATCCTTCAGATGTTCGTCGAAAGAGGCGAAATGTCGCTCCCTCCGCGTCGGATATCCCTTCAATGTAACGTGTGACCATGTTTCAAGTGTAAACTTTGAAGTACACCTTGAGAAAACCAGAAATTTACTCGAGATATCCGAGTCTTAACGTTAATTTCACAAAACTGGTGCGATTTCTTCTACGCAGTCTCGGGCTTCGACTCCTCAGCTTTCTTCGCTTTCCGGCGGCGATTCTTGGAGGCGCTGGACGAAAGGAGAGCCTTGAGCTCCTCGTCCTGAACAGAATGCTCAGACTTGCAAGGAACGACTGGTTGGCCTCCAGAAACACGAATGCAGCCAGACCCAGTCACGATGACTGTGAACTTGAATTGAGCAACCAGTTCCCCTGAACTCGTGAATACGGGCAGTAGGGTGAAAGTAACCTTGGCGCTCAAAGAGGACGGGGAAAGGTTGAAGAAGGTCATGCTTGACACACTCAACTACTCCAAGACGAGATCTGGTTTCCTCGAACTCTCTGCCAGAGTCACAAAATACTGTAATAATTTGACCTTAAACTGAAAGGCATATATGGGAACTTCTGCGAGACCTCAGAGAAGAATTGTCTCGATGCTTTCATCTTGAGCTGATAGCTTTGATCCACCGATTTCTTGAAAACAGTCGTACGAACATCCATCTCCCGCGCTTTACCCTCACCAGTAGAAGCAACAACATCAACTGCGTAAACTTCGTGCTCCTCAAACGCAGAATCGTCGGCGCGGCGCTCCGGAATAACCTGATCATCAAAAAAATACTTGTGATAAGACCTTATTGAAGATAGCCTTAGGCCCATCTAAAGTAAACTGCTTCAATTCGTGCGATAAGACTCCTTCAATCGGTTCACACTTGAACGCATTGATGGATGCTTGAATAAACTTGGAAACGTCTGTCAACTTGACGCCAGGCTTCACAAGGCGAAAAACTGCATCAGCGGCGGTATGTGCTGCAAGAACAACATCAGCTTTACGGCCGTCCGCAGGTGACTCGGCGGTCGCTCCAACAACGACAGTGTGCGCAACGAGAGCAACAAAACCACCGATATGAACTCCTAGATCGCTTCAAAAGTCAGAAATGCAGAAGAAGTTTTAACATTTTAACAACATCGCCGGATTTTAGAGTCTGCGTGTCGGTCTCCAGAGCAGATAGATGGCCGCAACAATGGTTGACACCGATGCAAGTTGGGAATGCAATCCCCTTCTCGATTTTTGCACTCTTGTAAACGCTTTCGAGACTCTTGTTGATCTCTTGGTCGCCCAACTTGCAAAGGTCAACGACAGCAGCACCCTCGACAGCAGCAGATATGACAACGCTGAGAGCTTCTAAAATTGTCATTTCAAGCAGGGAGCTTTCGAAGGAATAGGAATTGAGGACTCACTGTTGGCGATATCACCAGCGGTCTTGTACTTGTTGACAACCTCAGGATCAGCGGGGGTCAGCTCTTGACGCTCTTCTTCCATGTTTGGTTTGAGCGAAAATTTTGACCAAATTAATTTTAACAATGGGCGACGATCAGTGGTCACCACTCCCAATGAGATAACACAATAGGCAGGGTCGCAACAATGGAACGAATCTTCATGTCTCGAATCTTCCCTACAAAGCTAAGGAGGACGATCTGAAGCATGCATTCTCAAAGTTTGGAGATGTAAGCTCCCATTGTAGTTGTGTGATTCCTTAGATCCGCTCCGTTTCCATCGCTCGTGACCCTAGGTCTCAGGAATCCCGTGGTTTCGGATTTGTCGAATTTATGAATGCTGCTGATGCGGACGCTGCGATGAATGACCGTGGTCTGATGATCCTTGATCGGAACGTCCGAATTGAACGCGTACTTGTCTCCTCTGTAGGATTTTATGTCGCAGGCGAAGAGAGGTGGTGCTTACCCTTCCACTCCTGGTCGCTATCTCGGCAAAGACTATCGAGGGCGCAGTTCGACTTGGTAAAGCGATGTAATGTTTTAGATGACAGAAGATCTGCGTCCCCTCGCCGCCGCTCTCCGTCTTATGGCCGTGAACGCCGTCGTTCGCCATCGTACGAGCGAGGACGCCGTCGTTCTCCTTCTCATAGCCGTGATCGCGAACGTCGTCGCTCACCTTACGGCCGCCGTCGCTCTCCTTCATACGAAAGGCGCAGATACTCTCGCTCTCGTTCGCCGTACAGGCATAGATAATCGAATTGTACACGACGAGCGTTCTTCCTGCACATCGCCGTCTCAATTGCGAATGTGCAACAGTACAGTTGTCAGCTGCAGTTTCGCCTTTGCGCGGAGAAGAGTCTTTCCGGTTGAAGCTGTGAAACAACAGCAGCTTCAGGGATAAGTTCAGTCATCAATCATTCTTGCCTGCATTCCATCCAATCAAATGAGGCGGGGAGATCAAAACATCAACGAATTCTAAATCGATCTGAACGCAATTTGCCGACACAATCTTTGCGACTTCGTCTTCATAGCGAGATTTGATCCCTTTGATAAGTGCCCCAATGCCCGAGAGAACTACCCGACTGCAAGCTGCTTTGCGGACGTCCAACGGCAACTGTATGATCAGCGGTCGAAGCCATAGCCAAACAGCTGCAGCCAGGGCCACCAGAGAAGAAGCAAGGCATTGATCCTCTGTCCGCTCCTTCGAGATTACACTCTCAATGCGATCTCACCATTCCGAACGCTCCGAATCCGAACATCACACTGAGGACCTCATGCGAAGTCTGTCGAGGAACGTTGAACTCAAGACCTCTCTGAATCGTGTGATGGTATGTTCCTGATGCAGTACAAACATAGTCCTTCATACTATTTCCAGATCGGTCGTGAAGACCGTTTACGGCAATGAATTCGATTGTCGGATCATCTGCTGCATCAGAACGGACGAAGAGTAATGTACCGAGGTCAACGTCAGAGACTTGAATCGCATTCTTCATAATGGCACGTCTTACGGCCTCCATTACGTGGGAGAAGCCAGTTGGCACTCGAACAGCTTGATGGCAAAGAGGTGCGCCTTCGTAGACCTTACAAATAAGTTTCGATTGGGAGAACTAGCAACAGCGCAGATTGTAGTTGACAAAAGGCCGATACTGACGTCGATTCCAGTGGACAACTTTGCAATAGACGCAAGCGACTCCTCCGAGTTAGGTTGGGCAGGAACGGAAGAAAGCAAGGACGTTGAGAATACGGCCATTACAGGATGTGGAATCAAAAAGAACTTTTTCTGAGACTCAGGAATACTAAAAAAAATGGCGAACCGCTTCAAGAAATTTGATCGTCTGCACGACAGCGTTGCGATGGCGTTCTTGCAAAAATACTTCTTCAACGATCACAACAGTCCGATTCTTCAAATTGAATCCAACGCCACTTGCAAGGTCATTGCATGAAAAGCCACTAGTACTTCAAAAAGGCAAGGAGGCTTCGAAACAAAAAAGATTCTTCTGCGAAATTGTTTTGTAAGAGAAATCTTGGGCCAAACTCTCGGTCGATGATGCGAGGGCGTGGTTCTGAAGAGAGCCCAATGCAGATATGAGCTTCCGCAATTGAAATAATGACACTACCAAACGATATATCTCCACTCATCTCTTGCTCTAAAGTTTCTTTGTTATGTTACAGCAGGTCTGGTGGGGCTCTGCAATTGCGGCAACTCTTCTTGCGTACTACCTGTTCAAGAGAAAGCGCATTTCGAAGAAAGAGTTTCAGATGAAATCTGTTGTTATCACTGGCAGCACTAAAGGACTCGGGAAGGCACTGGCAGTACTCTTGCGACTTTCGAAACTCACGGATGAAGCGCTCGTGGCTCCGCCGAGGTCACAATGTCATCGTGTCATCCAGAAACCAAGATTTGGTGAAGTTTGCCCTTGCCTTGATTTATCTGAGCCGCTAGCTCTGTGACGAAAGAGCTCTCTCAAGTGTGTGGTCGCGAAGTGGGTGGCATCGCATGTGATGTCGGATCTGCCAAGGATGTGGACGCATTGGCTGACTATGCTGTACAGAAGTTCGGAAAGATTGACGTTTGGGTAATTTCGGTCGTCTGTCTTGCTGACTGCAAGATCAACAATGCGGGGACGACAGGATACCAACGCAACCCTCTGACGGACATGGAGCCTCAAGCCATTCAAGATATCGTGAATACAAATCTCCTGGGGTCGATCTATGGTACTTGGGTGTGCAAAACACTGCTTACAAAGCAGGATGCAGAGCGGCGTTGAGAGTCATGCAGCCCGCCAAGAGCGGTCACATCTTTTTGATGGATGGCATGCCCAACGCCATTTGCCGCTGACCTTCAAAGGAAATGGAAGCCGCCAAAATGCCACTCCGAGGTCGAGCATTTACGGTTCAGAGTGCGTGACCCCATCTGACTGTCGAAGGTGCAACCAAGGCCGCTCTCCCGCAGCTCCTCAAGACGCTTGTGCAGGAAACGAAGGGCTCGGGCGTTGGTGTTCATGCCGTCAGCCCTGGAATGGTGCTGACAGAGTTGCTCATTCTCAATGACACGACACCTCAAACGAAACGAATATTCAACATTTTGGCGGAGGAACCCGTTGGTAGACATTTGCTTTCTTTTTACTTTAAAGGAAACGGTGGCGGAATGGATGGTCGATTTGATGGAGAAAATGCAAGGCACGGGGTCATACAACAAGTTCTTGACCCCTGCTGGTGCGCTGAAGCGCTTTTTGAGCGCTTGGGCGCGTAAAAACAAATTTTTCGACAACGTCACGGGCGAGTATGTCGGAAGCGGTTCGTACAAGCAGATTGCTGACGAGTTGAAGTCGAAGTAGATGTAAACGTATACTCAAGATTCTTGTTCATAAATTACAATTTATCGTCACTTCAAGAACTTGTGACGCTAGACATTTCAATATCACCTACAAAGTCAGCCTCGCGGCAGCCTACAGACCGTCGCCCGAGTCAAGCAGCGACACATCGTCGTTCTCCATCGTTGACAAACCTCCTCTGCTCGACTTGAACTGGTTCGTATCAACAACACTTGCATGGAACCCTGTGAGAGTGAGTGCCGTGTGACGGATGAGTACCAAAGCATCTGTTGAAAATGTTCTTCACCGAATCCACCACTCCATTCATTTTCCCACCCTTCGAGCAAATGATAAGTACTCCGCAGACAGTGCACAGGCAGCTGCTTGATTCAGAGAGCAAAAAGAGGGAGTCCAAACCCAAACAAGAACAAGGCGATCGACACGGAATTTGAGAAAAACGCAAATTCCTTGTAAACAACAGCTCCGCCGGACTAGCTTGTGAGAAATTTCGATCAAAGACGCACCATTGAGCAGAATGTGAAAAGGACGTAATAGACTGGGACAACTTCAGAGTTTCCAAAAGTCTCCATGGCCTTTTGAAGGTAGCGGATTTGGAGGACGCCCGTGCTGACTGCTGTGGCAACGATGACAATCGGAAATACTCCTCTGATGCCCCCCTGAAAGAATTGATTACTTCCTCCCACAGTGAGCTCCAGGAGAGCTGAGAAAGCTTTCAGGGACACGACGGTGATGCTGCCCAAGAGGGAGCAGAGCAAAACGTAAATGAAGACAAAGCGATGAGCATATGACCCTTGCTTGACCTTCGAGAGGAGATAGATTGAGATACACTGAAGCGAAAAGTCAGTCATTGAGGAAAGAGATCGTACAGCGACGACAATGACGACAAAGTACACAACAACGGCGGCGTCCGTAAAGCGGTCAAGTAAGGATGATATGTCCAGGCGAAGCTCTTTCCCTTCAGGAGCTGGTGCAAATGAAACAAATGTGACGCCACCCCCGATGGTGAGAATGATTCCTACACCGTCAGGCACGGAGTTGACCTTTCGCACCAAGCACATCAGTCTTGCCGAAGGCTTCCTTAAGAAACAAGGTAGCGAAGAAAGCATTTGCGATCACACCTACCGCGCCCAATGGGGACACGACGGAAGTTGGAGCGAATCCAAAGGCGACAAAGTTTCCAACTTCTCCAACGAGCATGAGAACCAGCCCGACCCTGTGAAGACATGTGAGTGACTGAATATCTCAATTCCATATGACATGGTCATTCATACGTATGCATATAAAAAAGAGCTACGTACCACCAAATCTTGTTAACTAAATATTTTGGGCGGCCAGTGGGGGTCTTGGTCTCTCCAGACGCCGCAATCTTGTTGTGGATGTACTTTTGGAGGTTCAAAGATGCGCTGATAAGGACGTTCCCGCAGATTGCAAGGATAACACCAATCGCAGCAGTCGCTGTAATCATGGTGCCGCTTTGAACGGTGCAACGGGGTCAATGTCAATCATAGTCAAATTGCAGTTGCAGACCGTGAGGTTGCCCACTCAATTGCAATTGTTCGAAAATGCAGAAACTGAATTATTCAGCAAATTCTGATCAAGCAGAGTTTCTACGAGAGCTTGAAGGAGTGGAATTTAAACAGATCTGTTAATTTTTAGAAGGAATGATTTTTGCTGAAATCTTCTTGTGTCCTTCAAACGTGAATGTGGCTTGCGACGAGTTAGATAAAGTTGCAACCTTAGGAGAGGATGCGTTTTTGTCGCTTCAAAGAGATTTGCTCGATGTTTGCAGCGACCTGTCCACCGTAATTATTCAGATTCTACATCTAGTGCAACAGAGGCCACCATCGAGAGCTGCAGCTCTTCGTATTTTCAGGCACTTTATATCTCTGGCAGAACAGAGCGGATGGGTACGAGCTCTTGAATCCAAATGAACCGATAGGAACTACATGATAAAATCTATGCAGTGTACCCTAAGCTGCAAGATCTAGACTCATCGTTGCTTTCAAACGTGCTCCTCACTCCATAGAACGTGCTTCAAAAACTTTTTCATTAATCAGCAACTCATCAGCAGTACTCCTGACCTCCTGTTTCAATGATATGGCAGTTCGATATTATTCATCCTTCGACCAAGTTGGCTTGGGCATTTGGGAGGCCGGCCTTTATCTGTCTGAGGTATTTTTGTCCCATCCAGGTATGTCCCTCACCGTCATAACATCGACGCGCTCAGAGTTTCTCGAGAGCAAGTGCTTGCTGGAACTCGGAGCAGTGAATTCAACCCCCTCCCTCACTCACTGTGGGAGGGAAATGGCGTCACCTCAGTAGTAGCGTCCAGATTTTGCCGTCCTGTGTTAGAGCTGACCGTTCAAACTCATGTAGAAGAAGACGCTGATGTGCACCGACTACACGGACTCTGTCATGACGAACCTCCACCTCAACTTTGACTTGAGTTGCTTCTGCCGTGATAATTCTCATCAACCAAGATGGCGTCGCCGCTTCGCGATTTGAAAATGTGTCGGAAGTCCCACCTCAGTTCCCCAATGCGATTGCCGAGTTCGATTGGCGATTTCCAGACACCCTCCCCCAGCACGTGCAGGATGCAGACGTTATCTTCGGCGCCGACATAGTCCCCGTGGTTGACTCCGACCTAACTGCCGCAGACTTACGACCCTGGCTTGATAATCCTTCTTATCGACATTTTTAAGCTCTGCTTGAAGCGGCCATCGCAGCGAGTCCTCCTCGCGTGCACGCGACGCAACGAAGAAACGTTTAAATACCTCCAGGACACTCTTTTAGTTGGTGCAGACTCTGCTCCCTCACTCCCCAAGAGCGAGCGACGTTTCAAAGTGACCGAAGTCAAATGTACTTGCCCACCGTGTGCGTAACCCTCCTCAGATCCGCTTAGGCAGCGCTGCTTCGACTTTGACGACAGTCTTGTCGTGTGCTTCGATTTGATGCTGCGGCAAGGTTAAGTATTGTACATTGTCAGTTAAGCTACAACTCCCTTCATCGCGCTGAGTTTTGTGTCTTGCCCCTCGGGCTCTGCAGCGCCTTCATCATCGCCCCCACCCCAGGCGTCGGATCAAGAAACGTTTTCGCCCTCCCGCGTCAGCGTCACCCCCCCCCCTGCAATAACTGCTTTGGCCTGAACGCAGACAGAGGCCGCTGCTTCGCCGAGGCTTTTGGCGCCCTGCTCAAGTCAGCCCATCTTCAGCGCGTGGCCCACTGTGGCGGTTCCGGGCGCATCTCCCTCTCATCACCCAGCGCCACCCCTAGTTTCCTGAAGGAACGTTAGTTACGTGAGACCTCGTGACTCGCCTTGTCTCCGAAATGATTTTCAAGAACCCGCTGTGGACCGCTCGTAGCTGCGCCGCAGCTTCTTGCGACGAGTCGACCGCCTTTGAGAAGCGGCTCTTGAGTTCTAAAAATAGAGTTGGCAGAGCAATCTCAACCACCTCGCGGAGTTTGGATGACGCCTCCTGAAGGTCCGACAACTTCTGCAGCCCCCCCAACATTTTCGCCACCTCCTCCGCGCATTGCGAAATCATCCGCCGGGCCAGCCCCTCATCTCCGCCGTCGCCCACAAGGCGGAGGGTCAGACGGAAGTCGCGAATCCACAGCGCCATGCCGGCGATAAAAGAATCACTAAAGAGCAGCTGGTCAACAGGGTCGCGTTGCAACCGCGCGGACAAGACCCCGCGCTTTTCCTCCGTTTGGAGCAGCGCGTCGGAGTCTCGCCGAAGAACTCTCACCTCGCGCTCTAAATCCGTCAGCCGTTCCCGCACTTTGGTCGTTTCAATCCACGAGCTGCACACGCCCCTTAAGTATCCTTCCACGTCGAAGTCCTCCCGCGAAAACGTGTCTAAGTCAAGCGCAACCCCCCCCTCCGTCGAGAGCGTACTCGCGCTATGCGACCGTGCGGAATAGCGCGGCGCTGTGTGCGGCCTTCGCGCGGTACCAGGCGACTCGATTAATCGGGGGATTTCCGTGGCATTGTCGTGGGCGACGTCAGGAGAGGTGAGGGGGGTGTCGTCTGCAAGCTTTTCAGAATGGAGCTCAAGGCGAGGGACCGTCGGCCGACGTTGAAGAGGGGGGGGTGAAGAAGCGACTGGGTCTGATGGCTCCGGCTGAGAGGGAGCGGCTGTGTTTGAGGTGCGCTGCTGCTCAGGCCCCAGGGCATCAGTTTGGGGTTGCAGGGGGTGGGTGGGGCCATCCTGCGTAGGGGGATCTTGGGCAAATGCCGACAGAGCTGCCTCTTGAAATCGCGACAGCGCCTTCGACGCGACCTTTGGGGGGGAGCTCGTTGATGAGTATTCGCCCCCCGCCCCTGCGCCAGCCGAAGATGGTGTCAGAGGCCCCGACGCGGCGCTGGCGGTAGCTGCTGAGCGGCTGCCGAAGACTGCGTCAGCTAGGAGCTTCTGTTTGAATTGGTGCTGCAGCTTGCGGACGTCCAACTCAACTTTGTCGAAGCGAAGGTCGTACGTGGGCATGCTGGGGCTGAGGATCTGCGGCGTCAGCGGCAGGATTCGATTCGGGGGATGGGGAGGCTGCACCTTCTCTTCGTTGCGAAGGACGTGGAGGTGGAGTTGGTCGACGCGTTGGCTGAGGGAGGACACGCTTTGGATCAGCGCACTGAGGACGTGCTGGAAGCCCCCCAAGTCAACCGAATCCGCCAAAGCTAGAGCCATTTGAAAAGCTCAAACAATAGCTTTTTAATGGAAGGCCCGAACGGAAACGACATCCCGTCGTTGGACGACCCCACCATCGTGCGAGCCCTCCCTGCGCCGGATCTGACCCCTTCCCTTTCCCCGCAGCTGCTCGCCTCACCTCAGCGGCGCGCAACCCGCGCGCCGCTGGGGAAAACTTTTGCCGTCGGACCCGCGGGATTTCGG
Source organism: Verrucomicrobiaceae bacterium (assembly GCA_027487435.1). Lineage (GTDB taxonomy): Bacteria > Verrucomicrobiota > Verrucomicrobiia > Verrucomicrobiales > Akkermansiaceae > UBA956. The sequence goes on from JAIYDP010000015.1 coordinate 45,790, forward strand.
GCGTCGACGACCCCCCGAGCCAGGCGCGCGCAAGAATTTGCGGAGGGGATGGAACGCCACTTGGAAAGTCTTCTTGAGCTCTCTTCGATTCAAGAGGAGATGAAAAAGGTGGTGGGGTGGGGGAACGACTGAAGGGGCAGATGTTTCTTTTGGCGTTTGATGACGACGTCGGGGCGGTGAGGTTTGAGGGCTTCTGCGCGATGATGGCGGCGCTCTATGAAGAGTTGGCGCCGCACGTTGTCGGACGCTACAGCGCGCACGCGCTTCATGGCGCGCTCGAGGTTGAGAAGGGGGGGGGGGGGGTGGCCGGCGGGAGGGGGAGTGGGGGGGGCTGCGGGGGCTTGGGGAGGAGGTTACTTTTGAAAAGATGGACAC
>JAIYDP010000417.1 GCA_027487435.1 Verrucomicrobiaceae bacterium
AGCTCAACGCCCCCAACCCCGCCGTCATGGGCCCACCGCCCGTCCCGCAGTAAAATACGGGCCCCTACAAACGCAAAAACCCGCACCATCACAGTGCGGGTTTTTTTGTCCTCATCCCTCCGTAACTAGCGGCAACCGTCACCGCCACCGCGCGAATCAGCTAATGTAAGTTCATGTCCCGTCAACGCCGTCATCTACGTCACCGCCAGTCCCGAAAAGTTCGTCGCAACTCGCAGCCTGCTGATCTACAGAGAATACTCATATCTCTCTACCTTCCCAAAGCCCGGCGGTGAAGCCTCCACGCATACTTGTAACTGACACACCTGCGGGTATTCCTCGCGAAATGTTGTCTTCCCTCCCACCAGAGGAACTTGCCGCTCGAGCCGACTCTGCGCATCGTCATTTTGTTTCATGCCAACCGGGGAGTAGAGATGTGGAAATGTGCTGGGTCATTCTCTCCGCACACCTTGCGCGCAGCATCAAGGACAAGCGCAATCGCGACTTCTGCCTTCAGGCACTGGATGAGCTCGTAGCCCACACCGGCACCACCATCACACCCGGCACACGCGAGGGCTTTGAACTTGCGTTTTTGCAATAGCTTCTTCATCTTCTTCCGTTTGAATTCAGCGTCCCTTCTTCATCTGCTCCTTAGCCCACCGCTTACCCTCGGCTGTATTTCGCCAGTCAAGACCACCCCCGGCAGTCGTATTACCATTCGCACTGCCGCCATCATAAGGCTTCTCCGGTAGCAACACCGCAATCAGCAAGCCAAGAGGCCCTAACAATAAGCCTAAAATCATTCCCTCATTCGCACGATTCCTCATGCCCCCAAGCCAAACGCCCAGCACGGCAAATCCTAGCCAAAACAAGGCAACAACAATCAAATAACCAGCATTCACGCGCTCCTTTTACCGTCTCCCGTGACTCTGTAAATCAAATTTTTTTCAGCACTGCTTCTATGCCTGCCTTCAGCACCAATAGCTTGCTCTCTGCTGCCATGGCACGGTCTCGCCATGCGGACGCTTCGCCATGATTTCCGTTTGTGAATTCATCGCCATTGAGTAGCCACTCCATAGTTACGCCAAAGTGCTTAGCTATGCGATAAAGCTCTTCAGCCTTTGGTATTCTATCCCTTTTGTAATTTACCAAAGAGCTTTCAGCCAGGTGCAATTGAGCAGCTAAAGCCTTCTGGTTTAGTGGGCTAGATTCAATGAGAGAATTGAACCGTGAAAAAAAATTCATAATCGTGCATTTTGTTGTTGCTATAATTCATGTTCGTGAATAATTTCACCCCGTCACGCGATACTGAATCGAGAGACACAAGCGAAAAAACCAAAACCAAGCACACATCACAAACCAAAAATCATGATTTCAGAACTCCCACGCCCCGGCTCTGTTTGGCGTCACCGCCGTGAGAATTATCAAACCCGAGTTATCACCTCCCATGCAACCGACATCATCGCCCACAACTGCGAAGACGCAGCAAGCCCACACAAGCCCATGCTTTCATGGCGCGGCGACATCACCGCCTTCCTCCAAACCTTCCAGCCAGGCAATCCAGAAAAATACCCAAAGACTGCTCACTGATCACTTTCAACACATCACTTAACGATATGAACGCCGCCCCGCACCAAAGTCTCAAAGCCAAGTATCCCGGCAGCACTACCGCAGCCCGTGAGCTAGGAGTTTCCCGCGGTCACCTGCATGCCGTCCTCAGCGGCAAGCGTGAAAGCAAATCCCTCACCGCCCAATGGCAAGAGTGGCTACGCCGCCACCCAGAATTCGCCGCCCTCCACAAAAACCGCAAAGCCTCCTAACCTCATGTCCCGAACCAAATACGCCGCAGAATACGCCGCCAAGCAAACCGCCGTCCTAGGGCTACTCGAACAGCTTCGCGAGGCCGTCACCAACATGACACCCGCACACAGCAACCTCCTCACCATAGACGACCTCCACGAGCTAGGCCACATCCAGACTGACCTCTCAGAAATCCTAGAATACTTCACCCCATCGGTGGAAGGCCGAAATCCTCACGCCAGTCAGCATCAGCCAGATCATTCGTCTTCTGAACCTCAGCCAGCGTCTCCCGCATACCCAGCGCATCCATCAAATGTAGAACCTCAGAATGGCTTCTGCATGCCGCGCACTCCATCGCAGATAACGCAAGAGCTTCAGCGTCGTGAGAATATCTTACGTCAGATCTTGCGAACAAATACGCCAAGTCAGCTGAAAGCTTTGTCTGCCTCACTAAGACCTGCACCAGCATCTTCTCAATCCGCTCCATGCGCTGTTCCGTTGTCATTCGCCAACCCTACCACCCCCGTCAATCCCTAAATCATCCGCAAAGCCGTCCGAAACTTCATCAAACAACCCGCCTAACCGAATATGAACCACATCCACACCACCGCCCCCAAAAATACATCCCACTTAAAGGAGCTTGTCTTTGAAGACATGCATGCAGATTTCCCCGTCACCCACCCACTACCCAGCGTGAAAGCCCTCAAAGAAGACTACGGCAAACGCCACTTCCTTTTACTGTCAGCAATCGCTCGCTTCTCCCAAAGAATGACTAGTAGTAATTCGCTCTCCCATCCTCCCAGCGATTCCCGCCCTCCCACGAATCATAGCCATCCCACACCAACCATAGCAGAAGAGGATTTAAGTCCTGGAGCGCGTCTTCTTTTAGAGCATTTAAGACAGGACTATCTTTCATCCACCGCGCCATACGTGCCGCCCAGCGCAATCGGTCGCGCAGCACATACCATGCGTCATTGGATAAGCCGTAATCTGGATTCCGCGCTAACAAAGATTGGAACGCTCGTCTGCACTCTTCATGCACGCGTAAAACTGTATCGCCTCGCCCTTCATCGTAAGGGGCATCCAGCAAAGGCGGACACAACCCTTCCAAATACTCCAGTGCGCTAATCACAGATTTCATCCCCACCATCCTACCACTCTCGTCAATCCCTCTTCTTCATCCGTAAAATCCGTGTAATCCGTGGTTAAAATATCTTCCTCACTGCTCACTGCTCACTTCCCACTCATCACTTAAAAAATGGACCTCCTCACCACCATCCCCGCCGCAGAAATCAGCATCCCGCAGATCAATGCGCTCCACACCGCCGCCACCCAGCTAGCGGACGAAGCCCGTGCCAAAGCCAATGCCGCCACCAGCATGGCACTCCTCATCGGCCTCAAACTCACCGCCCTCAAAGCCGCTACCCCCCACGGCCAATGGGAAAAACTCTTCAAATCCGCAGAAAAACAGGCAGGAAAGGCAAATCGGAACCATGATTCCGATTTGCTAGATTTCACCGTCCGCACCGCCCTAAAATACATCGCCGTCACCGCCGAGGTAATGAACCGCCGCCTCACAGCCGAGCAAGCTCAAGCATTACAGCAAATCGCCGTAGCCGAGCAGCTCGCCCCCGCAGAAGCCGCCCTCCTGGAGGAAATCACCCCCCCAGAATCCCTCCGCCAGCTCTACATCCAAATGGGCATCGTAAAGCCCACCCGCCGCGAAGCCCATGCCATGGCCTGCAATGAAGCCGCAGAACACTACGACCGCACCCCACCGCCAGAACCGCCCGCCGCCCCGAGCATCGCCTCCAAGATCGAAGCCAAGCAAAAAGAAGCCCGCCAATACTGGTTCGGCACAGACAGGGCAGGCCACACCCGCGACAGCACCTATGCCCTCCTAGAATTCGCCCTCCGCGAAGGCCTCACCGGACGCTTCAGCCGCATGAGCCACCCAGACCTCTCCCTCCTCCACGACCTCTTCACCGACCTAGCAAAACAAACCAAAACCATTCTCAACGCCTAACTCAAACCTCATCATTCATCATTCAACCTTCATCATTCCATGACTCCATCCCTACTCGGCCTACCCGCCCCCGCAGAAAACCCAGATGACACCACGCCAGAGCAAGAACTCCCCAAGCACATCCGCGACTCGTTCGAAGCCCTGGACAAAGCCTGCACCAAGTTCCTCCGCGAACGCGTCCCCGGCTACGCCGCCCGTTCCGATGAGCAGAGCCTCCGCAGCAAAAAACGCTACATCAGCAAATCACCCCTTCATCATTCATAACTCATCCTTCAAAACAATGATCCCCGACCTCTTAGAACTCAGCCTAGACCTCTGCACTCCCGCTACGCTCGGCCATGTCTGGCACGATCACGTCAACTACATCGCCTCTTACCAAGAGAAAAACAGCAACGAAGAGTGGGGAGCCATGGCTCTCATCCAACAAGATGCAGACCTCATCCACGCTCACTTAACACACGAGCACTTCAAAGGCAACGTCGAAGCCGCCAACAAATACCTCCAAGCCCTAGACCACATCCCATTCTAAAGGATGTGTCCAATCCGCCCAATCCGTCCAATAAAAAAACACATCATTATGAGTCCTCACATCACCAGCGAAACCAAACGCCGACTCGCCCTCGGCCTTGCCCCTGAGCTCCCCAAATCCTCCAACCGCAGGCGGCGACTAAAGATAAGTTTCACCGTCTGGGACATGTGCCTTTTTGGAAGCTGCCTCTGGATTATCGGCTTCCTCTCCGGCTACATCCACTTTTCACCTTAATCACTGCTCACTTCCCACTTTTCCCCATGCTCTCCGATCTCACACCAGAGGAATTCGACTACTTCTCCGCCGCCCTTGCCTACGCGCAGGCATTAGGGCTGGAGAAGCCCCCTGGTCAGATCAGCTACCGTGCCCTTGCCGAGTGGTATGAAACCACCCCAGCAGACATCGCCTCCTCAGAGGCCGCCATCCTAGAAAAACTGCGCAACCTTCTCCACGTATGACCACAGCACTCGCCACCAAAAACGCCCTGCCATGGGTGACACCAGAGCAAGAACACATCTGGCTCGCCCTCTCCGCACCCGCCAAACTCCGCGCAGAAAAACTCTATGAGGTAGCCAAGGCCATCCACGCCGCCCCCCACGGCACCAAAGGTACACTCTTCGCCCAATACGCCGCAGAGCTAGGCTACAAGCACGTCAACGGCCTGATGATCCCCATCAACAAATACCTCAAAACCAAGAACTGGTTCTGCCTCATAGATCGCCGCCGCGACTCAACCACCTGGCTCAAATCCACCGATAACACGCTGCCCCACGCCTTTGTCGAATACTGGAAAAGCCTCGTAGAAAACAACCAACGCTGCCTTGCCACCGCCTACGATCAACTCATGCAACAACTCCGCCTCTGGCGCAATGGCAATCCCCTAGCCGCCATACCAGGCTACACCACGCCCCCGCTCAACGCCCCAGGATACCTTCATCCTGCCAAATGGTCACTGCGCGATCTCCGCCGCAACGGCCCCAGCGCCATCGAAACCGCCGCCGCCCGCCACGGGCGCACCGAGGCACTCAAACATGCAACCGCCGTACTCACCACCCGCAAAGGAGGATACCCCGGCATGGAACTCCAGTTCGATGACTTGCACCACGACACCGAAGTCGTCCATGGCGACGAAATCACCCGCGTCCTCGAATTCGGCGGCGTAGATTACTTTAGCAACTTCATGCTGCCCCCAGGGCTCAAGCCCCGCAAACACATCGACGGCGCGTAC
>JAIYDP010000279.1 GCA_027487435.1 Verrucomicrobiaceae bacterium
GTAGAATCTTGGCCCACAGCTCCAGCAGGGGGCTATTGATTTTCGGTAGCGCATTGAAAGAACCAAAAGTGATGTGATCGGTTTCATGAACAGGCGAAGCACTCACGGGAGGCGCGTATTCAGAGGGTCGGTAACACCACGCGCTATGAGGCATGCGGAACAATGTTTCGCTGTGCAGATGTTCGGTGCTGCCGGGAGGATCGGCGAAGGCATCGGTGATGCGGTAGTCAATGGTATCGAGCCCTGTCGTGTTGGGATAGCCCAACCAGGTTACTTGGATCGGCGCTGGTTTCCGGGCAAATACTGTAAGCCGGTTTCCAGCTGTGTGGCCCGCCAGATCCACCAGAATGTCGATGCCGTCCGTGCGAATGAGATCGGCAACTTGTGGATCGGAGAGCCCGATGATCCTGCGCCAATGATCAGAGAGTCCTTGTAAGCGAGCAGTCACCGCATCCGAATGGATCACATGGGAGTAGCAGTAAACCTCCCATTGGGAGCGGTCGTGCGCCGCTAGCAGATTTTCGAAAAAAAACGCCACCGAATGAGCGCGAAAATCCGAAGAAACATACCCCACGCGCAGCTTGCGTTCTGGATCCTTGTCATTGTTGTGAGACTGGATGAGTGGACGCAATGGGTCGGCATGTTGTCGGCTCCAGCGGCGGTGTTCTTCCAGAATGGCGATATCAGCAATTGCTGGTGGGAAATTCATGCAATATGCCAGATTGCTGTGTGCTCGCGATGAGTCCGGCGTGAGGGTGATGGCCTTGCGATACGCAGCCATGGCCTCGTCGATCATCCCCTTCTCGCGCAAGGCATTTCCGGAATTGAGGTGGATTTCGGATGACTCCGGTTTGAGTAAGAGAGCCTTACGATAGGCGGCCAAAGCTTCATCGAGCTGTCCATCTTCTCTGAGTGCGTTGCCCAGATTGTTCAGGGCAGGAAAATAGTCGGGACGAATGACCGAAGCCCGACGATGCGCGGCGATGGACTCAGCAAGCAGACCCATGGCATCCAGAACAATCCCCAGATTGCTATAGGCTTCGGCAAACGCGGGGTTTAGGGCAATCGCCTGCTGATAGGCCGTCATGGCTTGGTCGAGTTGTCCGTTTTCGAAATAGGCAATGCCCAAATCGTTATGGGCCGCAGCCAAATGCGGATTGAGAGCGATAGCCTTATGATGGGCGGCGATGGATTCATCCAGTTTTCCGCTTTGCCGTAAGGCATTGCCTAAGTTGTTGTGGGCTTCGGCATAGTCAGGCATGAGCGCGATGGCCTTCCGATACATACCCATAGCTTCCTCGAATTTCCCCTTCGTTCTCAGGACGGTACCCAGATCGTTGAGTGCATCTGGATAATCAGGTTTGAAGGACAGAGCTTGGAGACAAGCGGCAGCGGCTCCCTCAAGATCACCTTTTCTCCCTAAGGTATTGCCGAGATTTCCGTGGGCTTCGGCGTAGTCGGGCTTGAGGTTCAGTGCTTGGCGATACTCCGCAATGGCTTCATCAAGATGTCCCTTCTGACGAAATGCATTGCCCAAGCTGTTATGCGTAAAGGGATCTGCGGCATGGAAAAAAAGCGCCTGCTGGTATGCTGCTATCGCTTCGTCGCATTTTCCAGCCGATTGGAGCGCAATGCCTAGATTGCAGTAGGCTTGGGGAAAATCTGATTTGATGGCGATGGCTCTACGGATCAATTCAATCGCCACATCATTCCTGCCAATCTGCGACGCGATGACTCCGAGCATGTGCAAGGAATCCACTTGGCGTGGTTCTATGGTGAGAATTTGTCGATAGATCGACTCCGCCTCTTTCAATCGTCCTGCCTGATGATGCTGAACAGCCAGTTCAAAGGCTTGCTGGATGGTTACTTCAGACATGATAGAAATTTGGATGGTTTGCAAAAGATCTGCCAGTGCTACAGCGAGGATCCACCCTATCGTGGGTGAAACCAGTGGCATGGATGAGAGAAGTGGGGTGCATTTTTTCGGCCTTAGTAGGATGCAGAAACAACAGACCTAGTGGCATGTGAAGATGTTGAGATAGGCAAAAATCGAGAATAGCGCACTCGCGACAGTGAAGGGAACCGCACCGCATCAAGTAACAAATCGCTTGGAAGAATTCGCATAAAAGTTGCTTCCAATGAAGCCGGAATGTCATAGGAATCGGAAATTTTTCAGCTATATCCACCAAAAGCGAACGTAGCTTTGCAGACTGCTTTGCCAAGTACTATTTCTACTACTGTCCATTCCCCGCTGCGGTGGAACCTCACAACTTCACCTTCGGTAATGCCACGATCCTGCCTTTGCTGGTAACGACTTGTTTGGGTGAAATGCTCTAATGATTCGATGTTACGCCCGAAAAATTCATTGAATAAGTCTTCAATATCTGCGTAGATGCATCACGTGATAAGAAATTTTTCCGTACGTATCTTACTCCTTGCCGTTCTGCCATTGTCAGGCATGCCGGAAAGCAAGATCCCTTCCGACGTGCAGTACTATGGAGGCCTTTTCCTCGCCGAGGACGAATCTTCTGCTTACGCGAAACTCGAAAAATGGGTTTTCGATCCGGATAGCACAGATCAGGAAACCGCCCGCAGGATCGCTGTGGCTAGCAATGTGATCACCAACGGCGAAGATGTGAGCGACCACTACGTCGAACCGCTCATTGCAAAGATCAATGCGGAAGAAAGCGAGAATTGGCTCGCTTTACGCCAGGCGGCACAAATCCTCGGTTTCGCCTATATGGACAAATCTGGAGTTCTTAGCGAAGGGAAATTCCTACGTGGCTACAAAACGGGCGGCCCGATACGCTACAGCCACGAGCGCGATAAGTTCCATGCCATCGACCATTTCCTAAAAGCCATAGCCGTTTGCAAACAAGCCATTGATAAAGGCGAAGCGAAACCCGATGATCTGGCCGACTTGTATCTCGAGCTCGCGGATTGCCTCCAGGAAGATGATTTTTCAGCACTTGATTTCCTGACAGATCTTAACAAGGAACCTGCACTAGCGAAAAGCGACAGGGGAAATCAGTCGAACGATTTACTCGAGGAAGGCAGATCGCCAGCTCTTGACGCCAATGGCAATATCCAGCTTCCGGCAATTTCAGCAAGCTTCGAGGCTGCGCCCAGCAATCTCGCTCGGCAGCGGTGGCTTATCGAGGAGGCGGAGAAGATCGCACCAGCGTATCGCCATCGCTCGCAACTCAAGCTAGCGGAACTCTGGCGGGCATGGCTTGATGTCGATCAGCTGATGCAAGCGGGTTACTTCTATATTGAAGGAACAGAAAGTGAGTCTGACCCAGACGCTCCCGGTGAAGTTGAGCTTCACACGCTGGAGTCAGACCAGACGATTCTCATTGCGCCTACAGGCCTAAAGAGAGTCACTCTACCGCCAGAGTTTAGGTTTATCGAAATTTTAAAAAATCTGATCTCCGATCCGAAAACGCCGAGCGAGGAGCGATTTTCTGCCTATGAGTCTTTGTTCGAGATTTACGGAAATCGCCGCCAGTTTGACCGAGGCGAACAGCTTGCGCTTGAGTTGAAGAAACGACCGAAGGAGAATGAATACACACATTCCATGGCGGACAGTTGGCTCGAACAGATCCAACCGGATGGTCGATTCATCGACACCGACCCGTTTATTGCTGGAGCCGAGATCGAAGTGGAATTTCTTTCGCGCAACATGGATCAACTCAACCTCGAACTCTGGCGCTTGGATGTCGAGAAGACCGTGCATCATGGATTCCCTATCCATCCGTTCAGAGCAACAGGGACTTTAGAACGTGACGATCAAGATCAGCTGCTGCCTTACTACAAAAGGGTTAGACAATGGACAAGCCTCTTGAAAAAACGTCCTAGACATCTCCAAAGCCATGCCCGAATCCCCATCCAGCCACTGGAAGCAGGTTGCTATTACTTGGTCGCACGGGGATACGGAAAAACCCTTGGCTTACCCATTCAGGTCGAGGAGACGATGCTTGTCGGCACAAAGATCGATTCGCAAATGGGCAACTATCTTCTTCTCGATTCGAAAACGGGAAAGCCCATCACCGATGCCGAAATCATCCTAATTCCCGATGATTCTGAAGGGTCCTATTTCACCGATCTTCTAGGAACGTTCTCAACGGCTGAGTCCCATGAGTATATGTTGATCCGCCGCCCAGGGCATCCCCCCGAGATCAAAGAATCGGTTGAGGCTTACGAGAGCGACGGAGACCCGACCGCTCGCAGTACGATTGAAACTTTTTTCATTGCAAACCAGCCGCTCTATCGGCCCGGCCAAACGGTGAATTTCTCGTGTTGGCTGCGGCAGCCGGGCAACCGCTGGTTCGATGCAACTAGGGTTTATCGTGATACGAAAATCCGACTTAAGGTAGCGGATCCTACGGGTTCGATCATTTACACCGAAAAGTATGTACTGGATGACTTCGGCTCGTTTTCTGGCAGCTTCAAGCTCGATCCAGACATCGCTCTCGGCTCTTGCAAAATTGCGCTGGAAAGCATGGGATCACTTTCAAAGCCGGAAGCCGACATATTGAATCCGTTCGCAGGCGAATCATCTACGCCTCACGAATCGTGGGCGCCGCTCAGTACCTGGCTCATCGAGGTCGGTGAATTCCGCAAGCCGGATTTCCGTGTCGACTTGGAAGCTGGCAAAAAACTCGCCGGAGGATTGATCGAAGTGATCGTCAGCGCCAAGTACAACAGCGGTGAGCCGATGATGGGCTCTGAGGTATCTGCGGATCTCATCGCCATTCCGACCCATGAAACCCCTTTTCCGAAATCCGAATTCGAGCAGGAATACGACTCTGGTTACGACTGGCCCTTGCCCGAAAGCCGTTGGATGCCAGATTGGCAGACATGGGGGATACGCCATTCGCTATTGGAAGAGGATGAGGATAGCAGCCATGCATTTTCAAGTTCACCGATCAGGCGTCAAATCACAGGCATCACCGGCGAGGATGGCAAAGCCCGCCTAGTTTTCCCCGGAAAACTTCCCCGCATCGGGGAGCTGTCTTTCCAATGTGAGATCCGCGCGGAGGTGAAGGAAAGTTCCGGGAGAACGATGCAAGGTGAGCTGATATTCACCGAGAGCGGGCTTACGAAATCCCTTTTCATCCTCCCCGGAAAAGGATTCTACAAGTTCGGAGAGGAAATCACAATGACCCTCAACGCGATGGATTCGGAAAGGGAGCCGCTATCCGCCACAGGCAGTCTCCGCGTGGATCGATTGAGTTACGACAACGAGGATCGCTCCCCCGCTTACGAGAAAATTCTGGAGCGCAGCGTGAGCTTCGGAGACGAAGGACAGACCATCGTCACCTTTAGCCCTCCTGCACCCGGCCAGTATCTCTGCATGTTTACCTCGGAGAACGCGCGACGAGGGATCGTGCTCAACGTACTCGCCGATGGAAACGAAGCCCGCGAGCTGCGCTTCAACTCCATCCAACTCACCCCTAGAAAAAGCGTCTGCGCTCTTGGTGAAAAAGTCGAGATCGCCATCCATTGTGATAAGCCGGATGCCCTCGTCTGGCTCTTTCAACTCATGCCCGACGGACGCCGCCAAACCCCTCGGTTGATCCAGATGCGTGGCAAAGTCGCGACCGTGGAAATCGTAGTGCCCATGAACGGCACGCCGAACTTCCAACTTTTAGCGATGACAGCGAGCAATGGTCGAGTGGATCATGGGCGATGCCAGATCACCGTCCCAGCCCGCGAAAGCATGCTCGCTGTTGCGCTTCACTCCGCACCAGAAAAACCCAAACCTGGCGACCCCGTTCAACTTTCTCTGAGCGTCCGCGACCACCTTGGGCTGCCGACCCGAGCGTCCTTTGCCATCACCGCCTATGACCGCTCCCTCGAAGATCTTTCCGAACCCCTACCCAAAACCCGCAGGCTTTTGCCTTACATATTCAAGCCATTTCATGGGGAAAAGCCTCTCCCTGTTGCCAATCGTGTTGAATACCGTGCTAGGGAAGCCTTCCAGCAACTCTGGGAACCTGGCTGCTTCTCCGATAAGAGCGACCTAGTCGGCGAGATTGTCAGGAAAAAGGAATCGCGATTCGCAAATATCGACGACGAACTCATCCTCGCTTACGAGCCTCCCGGTATTAGCGGAGGTGGCGGCTTCGGTTGTAATTTTCCCATTACTCCAGCCAGCCCAGCGAGCTTTAGCAATCTCCGCCCACTGGCCAACCGCATCGATCTTGATAAGGACTCTGCCAAGCTACTGAAAAACACGGCAACTCGCAGCAACTTTGCCGATTATGCCCACTGGGGTGCCGCCGTCACCACCGATGCGCAAGGTCATGCTAAAATCACTTTCCCACTTCCCGACAACCTAACGGCATGGAAAGCACAGGCATGGGCGTTCGGACAGTCGAACCGCTTCGGCGATGCGGAGATTGAAATTGCCGCTTCAAAACCCCTGCAAGTCCGCCCCATTATACCCCGCAGTGCGGTTCACGGGGACAAACTTGAGATTGCCGCCACCATCCAAAACCTATCCGACCGCGCCGCAGAGTTTCATGTTTTGCTTGAAGTCCATGATCTGAAAACCAACCTCCCTAACGGAAAGGGCGATACGAAGGCCGTCACCATCCCCGCAGGAGGAGAGGGCGTTGCCACATGGCCAGTCGAACTCCTCTCCGCAGGGACTGCAAAATTCTGCTTCGTCGCACGATCCACCGACGGTTCGCTGTCTGACGGCACCGAGTTGCCGCTCATCATCGCCCCACGAACAACCCCATACGTCGCCGCCGCCAGCGAAATCATGGCCTCCCAAGAAATCGTCCAGAACATGAATTTCGATCTTTCCTCGATGCCTGCGGAAGCTTCCCTCCGCCTCAGAGTTTCCTCGCATTCTGCCACAGATGCTTTTGGAGCCGTGCCCGTACTCGCCGCCTATCCTTTCGGATGTGTCGAGCAGACCCTGAACCGCTTCTTTCCTCTGCTCATCGCTTCCAAGAAATTCACAAGCGTAGGCGGCGACTGGGATGCCCTAATCAGAGACGGTGCAAAACCGGACAATACGCGCGGTTGGATTCGCGGTCGTCCTCTTCTTCACATCGAAAAATACAACGATCCGCTGACCTTGGAAAAATCAAAGACCCTTGTCAGCGCCGGATTGAAACGACTCCTTGACATGGCAAACAAGGACAGCGATGACGCATGGGGTTGGTTCGAAGGTGGCGAACCCTCCCCCTACCTTACCGCGCTGGTAATTCGTGCGTTCGAGGTCGCGCGACGGATGGGAGTCGAATTTGAGGAAGACGGAAAACCCGTGGAGTTGATTTCAACAAGATGGCTTGAGTTGCATGCCCGAAAGCGTGCAGTAGCGTTGCAAGTTGCGAAACCAGTGTTCGAACCCGAAGATGCCTTTATCGTCCATGTCCTCTCACTCACGGTGACGAAAGAACATCTGCCTTTGCAGGAAATGCTCCTCAAACACACCGACAAGCTCGCACTCTCCGCTAGGATTTTTCTCGCCTTGTCCCTTGATCCGAAAGAGCAGGCCGATGCTCTCGCGAAATTACTTCCCCCCATCCACAAGGAAATGCAGGTGCCAGACGATATGTCCACCGACTACCGGCACTGGTGGGAGGACTCCACTGAAACGCGCGCTTGGTATCTGATGCTCCTCACCGATCTCGATCCCGGCGACGGCCGCATCCCGGAACAGGTCGAGCGCCTACTTGCCATGCGTACGGACGGACTCCTCTGGAAAAGCACCCGCGACACAGCTCTTTGCGTGGAAGCCATCGCCGGCACGCTCGACGTTTTTGAATATGGCTCCCAAGGCACACAGAGCGTGCCCCTTACGATAGAGATTGCGGGAAAACCTCGCCAAGCTAGCTTGAACCTAGCGAATTGCTGGACACAGGAGATCAGCGTTCCCATCACCCCAGACCAACTTGTCAATGGACAACTACATTGCGTCATCCGTCGGCAAGGCGCTTCGAAAGCCATCGTCCGCGCCTCTGCTAGCGTCCGCTACGATTCAGATGCTGCAAAACACCACACAACCTCATCCAACGGCTTGCAAATTCATCGAACCTACTACCTCATTCGCAAGGGCGAGGATCCGCTGCCCCTTGAGGATGGAGCGGAAATCACCGCAGGAGATCATATCGAAGTTGAGATCAAGGTCCGCGCACCATTGCCGCGCGACTTCGTGCACATCAGTGATCCCATCCCCGCCGGACTGGAACCCCTGCATCAGCTTAGCGGGTACGACGGCGGCGGCGGAGCATATCGCGAGGCCCGTCTCGGGGAATCTCATCTTTTCATTCAGCATCTTGTTCGATGGAACGACACCTTTCGTTACCAATGCCAAGTCGTCACTCCTGGCACCTGCCTCGCCATGCCCACTCGCGCCGAGTGCATGTATGCCCCTGCGATTTTCGGTTCCACTCCAGCCTCCACACTAAGAATCCGCCCGCGGCTCGCACGCTAACCTGATGGACCTACACATCGGCTTCAGAAAAGGAATCTCACAACTTCACCTTCGGTAATGCCACGATCCTGCCTTTGCTGGTAACAACTTGTTTGGGTGAAACCAGATCGAACAGGCCGTTGCGCTGCACGGCATCGAGTTCGAGCCCTGAGTAGTAGAGTGCTGCGACCACGACGGTTGAGCAAATGTAGTCATGTCCAATTTCATGGGCATGACTGGGTTTCAGATTCGAGTTCCAAAGCGCAAACATTCCAGAAAAATCATATCCCGCCCAGTTACCTGCTCGGGCTTGCGCTAATTCGACAAATTCGTAGAGGCGCATTTGATCGACTCGATTCCATTGATCCAATCGATACGAATTCCAGCTATGGTCTTTGAGTGTGTCAATGTCCTCTCGGATGTTGACGCCTTTGAAGCTCTGACTGGAAAACAAACGTAGCTTGTTTTTGTTTTCGGGATCTTTCACGACGATCGCTAGATGACCGTATTTGAACAATCGATAGCCAATGCTGTTGACATTTCCTGTGAAGATCGCGCTTCGTGCCTGACCCTCTTTCATCCAGTATGCCACCAAGTCCCCCTCGCGTAGCGTGGCTTTGCGAGATTCAAACGTGTTAGGTCGTTCTTGATCAAAACTCGAAATAAGATCAAACTGAGTGCGGTCTTTGGGATCAGCCTGATGGGAGGCGCCTTGTGACGCGGGTTTCTCGACCCAATGCAGCATTTCCAAGCCTTGGCTCGGTTTGTTATTTGCGCTTGGAGCGCAGGCGGCAATCACAAAGAGGCAAATCGTGGCAATCACTACATTCATTTTTCACAGTCAAAATCAAATGCCGAAACGAGTCGAGCACGTTTTCACTGTGGGGCAAGATCAGCGGAACGCACCTTTATGAGTGTCGGATCATTGGATAAAAGGCCCGCATCATAGCAACGCCCCAGATAAAACGCCCTCAGTTTCTCATCATCTGCCACCTGTATTTGCATGACCATCACCCTACATCATGCCCATGCCGCGACAATCAGAAAACACAGCAAAACATCCCCGCCTCACCCGCATGAGGAGTCTCAGCAGCTTGCTTCGTCAAATCCCCCAACCGAGATACCTACGATAGCCCAGACCAAGCGAGCCTTTTTTGCGAGTGCCCCCCGCAGGTTCTCGCATCCCTCTTCGGCTTGAGCGGAAGCCCCATTTCCGTCCTACCGTCCCCATTCAGCTACACTGGAAGCACCATTTCAGTCCTACTGACCCATTTCCGCTACGCCAGAAGCCCTATTTCGGCGCACCAACCCCCTTCTGCTATACCAGAAGCCCCATGGCAGAGCTACCAACCCATGTCTGCTACCCCAGAAGCCCCATTTCCGTCCTGAAACCCATTCCCGCTTCACCAGAAATCTACTTGCAGACCCGCAAACCCTTACCTGCTGCGCCAGTTGCCCCCTTTCCGCGCAAAACCCCCTAAAACTGCAACATTTTGTCCCAAATCGCCACCATCCTCAAGAATCTCCTTTACCTCCCCGCGCCTTCTCTCTAATTCTCCTAATCGTCAACGAACCAATACACGACTATGCCCTCACGCAGACTCCCAAACTCCGTCCCCGCAGTCATCCGCACCCTCACCGCTGCTCGTGAAGCGTGGAAACGTTTCCCCGCCGACCGACTCATCTCCGCCACCCACTGGTCTGAGCTCGACGAAACATCGCCGACCGCCCTGTTCAACCGCTTCCTCAAAGAAGCCAGCGATGTGGACAAAGCCATCGCCGCCCAAGCACCACTCACCAGTGCCCAAGCCCAAGCCATCGCCCGCCTTGCGATGCACGTTAGCCATTATCACCAAGTCTATGACCTCGGCGTGGAACGCGGCCATTTACCCGCAGCTGGCCGCGCCTACTATGGTCGCGATGTCAGTGCCACCACCATTCCCGCACTCACCGCCCAAAATGCCGTCCTCGCCGCCGCCGAGTCCATCGTCAAAGGCGAAGCCGACCGCCAAACCGCCGAAGGTGCCGCCTACAAACCCATGGCCCTCCCCTCCGCTGCCGAAGTCGCCAGTGTCCTCGCCGATGCCAAACAAAAACGCTCCGCCGCCGAGACCGCCAAACTCGCCACTGATAACGAGCAAAACGAACTCGCCGCCCTCTACCCCGAGGCCCAACGTTTAGCCGTCAGTATCATCAATCACATCGAATTCAACCTCAACGAACGCCCCGACCTCGATGCCCCCGGCCGCCGCCGCATCGCCCGCGCCTGGGGCGTAGTGTACATCAACGACGACGGCACCCTCAACGAAGAACTTGTTATAGAGTCACCAACACCTGCGGAGTAAGGGACAGGATCAAGCTCCAAATGCCGGTGATCACCCTGTTCTAATCAAACCACAACTATGAAAGACACCGTCGTCCAACAAGTGCGCCAAGCAAGAGCCTCCATCTCTGCCGATTTCGACTACGACCTAGGCAACTTCTTCGCCTGGGCCAAGGCACACACCACCGCCGAACGCAAGGCCAAGCAACTCTTGCCCACACAGCTTTCCATCGTGCAGCGAACACATCAACAAACAAAGGCGATCGTAAAAAAGAAAAAGAATCCCGCTGCAACCACGGCTTAAAACTTTGCATTATATAAAACATGAACGCAGGTTCTCCCAGAAAAAGTAACTTCATCGAATGTAAACTGGAAGATCGCCCCGACCTCAATGCCCCAGACCGCAGCAGCGCCCGCGCCTGGGGCTTAGTCTACATCAACGACGACGGCACCCTCAACGAAGACCCCACCCCCGACATGCCACCGCCATCAAAATCATCCCCTCGTCTGCGATGAACTCTAGGCCATCTGCGACCGCGTCATATTATCCCAGTAATCCACCCAACTTTACCTCGCCGACTGCTTGGCAAAATACTACACATTGATTTCACAAGCCTGAAGAAGCATTAAATACGCAAAGTTGTTGGTATTCGGAGGTGACTTGAAATTATCAAATTATTGCAATTTATGACAATTCCCAACATATTTGAGCCTGCAGTACCGCACAGATTTATAGCTTGTGTAGGATCGAATGGTCATATAGACGGAGTCACCTATGCTTCTGGTTTTTTCGGCGCGGCAAAAATCATTCTAGAGCATATTGAAAGCAATGGTGGCAATGGTGCTGAAATGGATACTTTAGTTTATCCTGTTCTTTATTCCATCCGCCATGGCATGGAGCTTGGAATTAAGCATCTAATGCGATCTATAGCTGTCCTTGATGGGAGCGCGTTCGAAACGAGAGATATTGTAATTCACGATCTACAAAAACTCTGGGACACTTGGCTAGGAATGGTTCCTTTTGATCGTCGCTTAATTGCTCAAATAGAAATGCTTAATGAAATAGTAACACGATTCCATCTGGTTGATTCAACTGGACAAGTGTTTAGATATGATAGAGATACGGATAATAAACGAACTCTAGAAGATAAGTCGCATGTTGATATCATTTCGGTCGGAAAAATCCAAGGAATTGTCCAAGAAAAGTTCACAAAACTTTTTTGTTTGATCGACATTATTATCGAAGAGAGACAGATAGGGGCTTACACCAGTAAATTCAATCGTGAAGAGCTTAAGCAACTTTCAATAGAGCTGCCAGATTACGCGACATGGAATGATTC
Source organism: Verrucomicrobiaceae bacterium (assembly GCA_027487435.1). Taxonomy (GTDB): domain Bacteria; phylum Verrucomicrobiota; class Verrucomicrobiia; order Verrucomicrobiales; family Akkermansiaceae; genus UBA956. The sequence continues at coordinate 12,098 of JAIYDP010000279.1, forward strand.
CGAAGATTTTGTATTTACCAAGAAAAAATGGAAAGATCAGTTCAAGATTGGATCCAACAAATTTAGCGAGGCAATTAAGTTCATAAAGCAACACCCAGAATTCGCAGGAAACATCGGCATAGAAGCAGATTTGCGTTATTTAACCTACGCCGCAATAGTTGATATTGTGAATTTACACGTAGAATATCTGAAGTGGTATAGTCCCACTAAAGAAGGTTTCGTAAAACTATCAGATATACAGATTCCTGACGCGCCTATGCCGGATTTCAGAAGTTTAGCTAGTCGACTTACATCCGAAGCCATTGGAGAGTTTTGCGCTCTTATTGTAATAGTGCGCAATAATGATTATTCAGAGTATTTCGAAAAGTGTAGAATAGAATTAACACCGATTGACGTCGAAGAAATTAAAATACGTGAATTTCGGCATTTCTTCATGAAAGCAAATCTTCTTACTTGTTTGGCTTCTGGATTGCAAAAAGTTGGGTGTCGCTCATTGTCTACAATGGTTATTAGTGCAAAAGATGAATTTGAAAAATCAAAGAATCTCCGGGAGTCCGCGCATGGCAACATACATTGTGATTGAGGTTTTGTGCTCATTTGATTCCCAGTGAAATTCCCGCAACAGAGTGAAATTCCCACAGAAAATGCAGAAGAAGAATCTAGCGCGGAGATTCTTAATCCCGGTAGGGATAGAAGAAATTAGCCCCGGGTCGAGGAGCGAAAGGCGACGAACACCCGGGGTTGTCGTATTCCCCTTGTATTCGACCCCGGCAGCGGGTCGCAGAACTATCGCTCCTCGACCCCCGGCTAATCTATTTCATCCTAGAATCCGCAGTTGATGTCATCAATCCAAAGTTTTTCACAACCGATTTAACTGATTTACTGATTTTTATGTTGGATTTACAATGGATATGACTCAGGAAGTTGAAAAATAAAACACACTATATCTTCACCTATTGGGTGAAACAGCAAACTTCAAAATCCCCCCTTCAAATCAGTAAAATCAGCGTAATCAGTGGTTATAACTGCGGATTCTAGGTTCATCCCTCTAGGATCAAGAAGGAATTGTCCCAAGTATCGTTATGCCAGCGGGAATCAATGGCGTGAGCGTCAGATCTTTGGATCAAAGGCCCGCATCGAATTTAGGAATCGAACAATTTACAGACATTTTATAGACCTCTGCGATTGATTTGATACAATGCCCATACCATGAAAATGAATATCCTCGCAGCATCCATAATCCTTCTCGCAACCCACCTTGCCTCTGCTGAAGAAAAAACATACGCCAAAGCGAAAGCCAGTTTTGAAGATTTCAAGGACTTGGTGACCAAGGTGGAAGCTCACCGAGCCAGCCGATTGATCGACTTCGATACATTTTTGAAAATGAGCAAAGAGCCGAATGTGATCATTCTGGATTCTCGTTCCGCGTTTCGTTTTGAGCGCATCCATCTGAAAGGCGCAAAGCATCTAGCTTTTACGGATTTCACCCAAGAGGCACTGAAGAAAACCATTCCGTCTCCCGATACCAAGATCCTGATTTATTGCAATAATAATTTCGAGGGTAACCAAGTGGATGTTGTACCAAAGATGGTGAACCCTCAAGTCGCCAGTACCGCGGGACTAACTCTCGGGTCAAAATCTCCATTCGCCGCAGAAGCGAAACCGCTCATGATGGCATTAAATGTTCCCACATTTATTAACTTGTATGGCTACGGCTATCACAACGTTTATGAATTAGATGAGCTTTTGAATATGGACGACCCACGGGTGACGTTTGAAGGCACGGTAGTTCAGAAACCGTATCGCATTCAGAAGTAACGAGCCAGTAAATCCCTGCTTGATGGACAAGGCAATTCAAGTTGGTGAAGGATGCAAACACATCAAAAAGATTTTTTTCTAATCAATGTAGCATTTTTGTGTCACATTTCTGGAGAAATGCATCAACTCTTTAAAAAAATGTCTCATCGCATGAACAAAATGACTCTCACTCTCTTGGCCTCCCTTGCCATCGCGCCAAGCCTCCCTGCGGCGAGTTGGTATGCGCAGCCCATCATCGTGCATGAATGGGGCGTGAATACCTACGACTGGTCGGGCAAAGCACAGCAGATGCCTGTATTTCCTGATTTCATCTACACGGATCAGAAGCCAGGAATCCCGACTTCTAACAAAAATATCGTGAAGCAGTTACCCCCGGATTCGGGTATTCGCTTTAAACCATTGCTCTATTTTTATCCGCTGGGGATTGCCCCAATCAAAGTCGGCGTGGAAGTGCGATTTGCCTTTGGCTACGCGAATGCTTGGTATCCTCAGGTTGACATCTATCGCACCGCCGCACAGGTGAAAGAGGCTAAACCTCCCGTCGTGCGGGATAAGAGTTCTCCTACTCTTATCGGAGTTCATCCATTGCCCCCCGCTCCTAACGATGAACGATTTGAGTTGGTTTGGAATGAACTGAGCCTCACTCCTGGATCGATCGCGCCGCAAGAGGCGAAGATGAAGGATGATCTTCCCGCGCTTCATTGGATTCACGACGCGAGAAACGTCGATGCCGCGACGGTTTCGAATGGCACGGGCGGCGAAGCAGAAAAATTCGTCTTTTATGAAGGAATCAACACAGAAGGCCCGAAAATCTGTATCATTCCGGAAGGGAATGCGTATTCGGTGGTGAATACAGGAAATCACACAATCTATGATGTCACCTGCATTTTCCGCTCTGGTGGAGTCCGCTACAGCACGCACATCGATGAACTGCCGCCCATGCCGCAGCAGGTTTTGGATTCAGGAAAAGGTGCCGCAGTGATCCCGGCCATGAATCTTCCTGCGCTTCTAAGCATGAAAGTCGATGCACTTTCCGCAAGTGAGCAACAGAAATCAGATCAGGAAATGGTGGCGCGTGAGATGAGCGCCTTGGTTGATGATCTAACGAAAGGCGGTGCACTTCTGCCACAAAACGTCATGATGCGCGATCCAGCAGATGCGCAACCTGCGACGACCATGCACACGCTCTATCAGAAAGAGGCGGAAGGATTGGCGAAGATTTGGCGGAAGGATTTTTTTGAGCAAGAAGGCTTCACCATCATTTACCGTGAATCTCCCGCCTATCTTGATCTAGCAATGCCGCTGAATCTTTATACCGATATGTATCATTACATTTTGCTCAATCGCTGCGGACTGGTCTGCAACAACCATATTCCTCTAGCAAAGCTCGGAGAAATCCACAACGCCTGTCAGCGGCTATTGTGGTTCGAGAAGTCAGAACCGAAGGACATACAACTTTGCAAAGAAAATCTTCTCCTGAGTAAAAGCTATTGGAACTATTTCAAAAAGCTAGGACATGACCCAAAGAAAATAGATTCATTATCACGCACCCTAAGCGAAGAAACCCGAGATCCGAAGTAGAGCGCAATCTGATTCGATTGTTGTATCGCGATTCGTTTCCCATGTGCTGCCGCGCATGACGATTTGTGAAACGTGGACAAGCTTCCTACCTGAACCTAAGAGATCCTGATCCGCAGGGAAAACAAATGATCTCAGTGGCGTGGGTTTGGAGTGAATCTTCTGGACCAAAGGCCCATTCCCTATCAGCCTTGGGCAGCGCCCAAGGGTACGCGTTGGAATGAGTTTCCTAGGGCTGAAAGCCCGGCCTATGCGGGGCTAGAATCGATCTTCGCCGCTTCATGTGTCGGGCTTACAGCCCTTCATTTCACGATTGGATTCTTTTTCCCGACCCCTTCGACCGGCCTGACATGGGATCGAGCCCTTGGCCCTGAAGAGCGCCAGTAAACCTAGAATCCGCAGTTGATGTCACCAATCCAAAGTTTTTCACAACTGATTTAACTGATTTACTGATTTTTATGTTGGATTTACAATGGATACAACTCAGGAAGTTGAAAAATAAA
>JAIYDP010000440.1 GCA_027487435.1 Verrucomicrobiaceae bacterium
ACGTGAAAATATTTTTAGAAAATGTTTTGAAGACGGAACTATTGTTTGGAAAAAAATTGGAACGTGAGCGCCGTGTAGACATTGGCATGTGAGTGAACATCCCCCTCACTTAAACTCCCCCAAACCTCAACCCTAAATATCCAAAACCCCTAAACCCCAGGAGCCAAAGAAACCAAGAAGAGCCAGAGAAAAGATAAGGGCGACAGAGGAAGGTCTCTTTTACATTGACTAAAACTATGTGGCAAAGGGCATAGGTTTGGCACGTTGGTCAAGAGTTTGGCAAAGGTTTGACACAAGTTGGGTAGAGTTTGGGGTAGACGTTGGGTTTGATACGGCTTAGGTTCGACACGGGTTGGGGTTTGACACGGGTTCGGGTAGAAACGGGGCAGACGTGGGGTAGACGTCTGGAGTGGACTTAAAAATGATTTGAGATACTCTAGTTTCCCTCGATAAAATTGTTAGTTGAAAGTACCACTGACAAGTTCTAGACGAAGGGGAGCGGGGACATTCGGGGGCCGATTTCGACTGTTGCAACTGCCATCGACATCCTGTACTCTAGTACACTACACCGCAACACTCTGCGCGATGTACCAGCCACTGACGATGCCAATATCGTCACGCTTATGTCTTGAAACTAGCTACTGTTCCTTTACAACAACGCAAACCGACAGTTTAATGTGCTTGTGCTCTCTGCAACACAGTGCCATGGCAATTTTATTTCAAGCACAAAGCATTTCAGCGGAAAACGAACAGCCCCCTCCGCACTCGAGCACCCACTCCAGCAGCTCCGTCAATCCTCGTGCTGGCATGAGCAAATCAAGAGCGGCCACTGTGCCCTCTCCCACGTTGTGCATCTCTTCGCGCAGGCAGTTGGGGATGATCTCAAGCGTCACGCCCATCATCTTGTCCGCAATGCGGCACAGCGCAGAGTGCGACGCGGCAGACCGTCCGTCCGCACGTGCCAGCGAGTCGAGGGTCAGCATTTCAAACGCCATCCGCGCACAGTCCGCGGCGAGGCACTGGCCGTTCGCAGCTTTCTTCAGCAGCGCGTCCAACTTGTGGCAGAGAAGCGAGCACGACGACGAAGCCGTGCCCGGCCCGAGTGCCGCGCCCGATGCGTCCACGAGTGTTGCCACACCTACGTCTTTGTCCACCACAAAGAACAGATTCCGATTGCAATCTGGTGCGGGGAGGGAGTCAGAAAAACTGTCAGAGCGCTGCCTCACTCGTTGCGCTGCGCCACGCAGCTGCCTTGTCTGCGTTTGCGATGGTGACGATACGGCGGTACACATCAATTGACGGACACCGCAGCTGCACCTCTCGTCCCTCCAGCGTTCCGCAAACGACCCGGTCCGACGCCATTGCCGCGAGGTAGTTGTCAATTGAGAGCGGAATGCTGCGGCCGAGATCGTCCGGCATGGAGCAGCAGGTCTGCCGCGTCGTCGATCTCCGCCGTCGGTGCCCCCTCAAATCGCAGCGCCGCCACAACTCCCTTCGCAACGCGCGCGCTGTTGGTCGAAGTCAGCTCTTCGTAGCACGCCTCCTCCTTTACTTCCTTACTCGAACGCAGCGGCAGCGCGTTCAGCTCCGACCGCACACGCTGCTCAACCGTTTGCTTGTGCGCGACGCTCTCGTGAGCCAAAACCCTCATGAAGCAAACCGCCATATAAGCCGCAAACTGCCGCGGCCGAGTCGCATCCTTGGTGATTGACAGCATACTCACTCGCACATCCGTCACAATCTCGCCACACCGCAACAGCCGCACGACCGCCAAATGTTTGGTTGGATGATGCGCCCATGTCGTTCTCTTCACTGAGAAGCGACCGCTGTGGGGTGCGTCGGCGCGCCAGAACTTCTGCCTTTCGGTGATGTACGACAGCATGCCCAAGCCGTAGGCGGACGGGTCAAAGTCCGACGGCAGCGCGCGCACGATGCTATCAACTTGGCTGACCATCTCCAATGCAGACGGCTCCCCGGCGTCCGAAATGACAGTCAGCGCTTGGTCCACGGCTGAGAGGGTCTTGTCGGATCATTTGGCGGAGGTGTTAGACGAAACGAAGGGAAAGCCTCTCAAGGGGGCCAGGCGAACGGTCACCTGCTCTGCAAACGGCATCGGCGTCGACCGGATGACTCGAAGGGTTGCACGCGACGACGCGGAGAGAAACATTTTTTGACTTGCAGCGGGCGCGTTTTCCAGCAGCTTCCTCTCAGTCGCCGACAGTCTCTTCAGCGACTCCCTCATCGTATCTGTGCGCGCGAGATACAATTCCAGCATCCCCAAGGTCGCCTCGCCACCTTCCAGAATGCGGGCCAAGTTCTGTCGCTCGTCCTCCCTTTCGTTCCTCTCTGCCTCCTCCTTTCCGTACGACTTCTCTAACCTTGCCATTTCTTGCTGCCTTTGATTCCACTCGCTCACACCAGCGGCTTCGATGGATTTTTCTGACTTGATCTTTTCTCTGACTGCCTGGCGTCTGGTGTTGCAACTCCAATTCCATTTTCGCGATTGAACCTCGCACTCGGTCTATTCTTAACTTGCTTTCGTCAACTTGAAGGGTTGCATCGAGGATGCCGACAGCTTCGTTGTGGGCTTGTAGCTGATCCTTTTCCCGCTGAAGCGTCATGACGTTACATGCCCTTACAGCCACGCGGACCTGCGCACCACCCACTTTGATGTCTCCGAGCGCCATCAGAGCCATCGTCCCATCAGACGATTTCTCAATCGCGTGACGAGCATTCATGACCAGAGCTCGTCCCTTGTTGTTATCGATATGGCTTGCAACGGCCGAGTTGAATTCTTTAACCGCCTGCTGCCGCTCCAACTCGTTGCGCGTTGCCGTCGTGACGTGCCACGAGAGAGCATCGGCTGCTTGCTTCGTGTTTTCTGAGTTCCCCATCGCACTCTGGTGCAGATGAGTCTCTTTGTATGAGTCACGTCTCGCGCGATTACTGAGTCGGACCAATCTAATGGCCTTGCCATGGATATCAACACGCTCCTCAAAACGGCTCAAGGATACACCCTCTAACTCGATTCGATTGAACTCGTCAAAGCCACCCCAGCATTCACTCTGCGAGAGCCCTTTGAATGCTTTGCCAAGAGTTCTGAAGTCCATTTGATCAGAGCAATTGAAATTTTCTCTGTTTTTGCCAATCTCTGCTGGACAACTTGGAGCACCGCACTAAAAGAGGCCGACAGATTGTGCGAGACTTACATAAGCCCGGTCAGTCAAAAGAGTAACGACTAAGCGTTCCCGACATCCGATGTACTCCAAGCAGTGCATGAATTCAACGTCAGTGCTCTTAATCAACCCCTTTTTCATTCCAATAAAACCGAGTCTGCTTTGCCGTTCAAAAATCATTTGGATTCTTCTTCATGAGCTCCTCTGCGACATCTCTCAAATGAACCTGCACAGTAACTAGAGCTTCTACCTTCATCCTTGTTAGAGGAACAAGCTGCGCTGACAGTGCGGCGAGATCCGATAGAATGTGATTTTGCCTCTCGAGACCAATTTTGCAACTTCTTCATATACAAACGTTTTCGACGATTTCCTGCCCTTTGCTGAGCCGCTGTGCGTTGCCACATCGCGCGCCATGCTGTTAAACATTGGACGTGGTCAAAATCAATGCTTTGAGGCAATCAATCTCCTCACTTCAGTAGGACATTCGCAAGCCCCTCTCCCAATACCAAGAAGTACAAGCTTGCACGTCAAGATTTAAAAACAGAGATGGGTGCACTACTGGGATGAATCACAGGGAGAGGACGGAAAACCTGGTGGGCGTTTCAGCTGGCAGGGGGTGTGACAAGAGAATGGGCGTGCCCTTAACGCTTGACTGAAAGAACAAACGCTGCTCCACCAGTCCATCCCTTATCTCTACGAGCTCTTCAACAACTTTCCCAAAAGGAGGCCTGTCCTCCGGCTGCCCGCTCCAACAAGCTACAAGCAGCGCTACCATACGACCCCCCACGTCTTGACAACCATCACCGATTTTGGGCCTACCCCCCTCTTTTATGTACGATATCATGTCAATCATCGAATGTGTGGGAAAATCGACGTTGGAGTCGAAGGGGCCAATCCGCTCCAAAACCTCCCAAGCGGTTATAGCAAAGGAATAGACGTCGACCTTGTCCGTGTATTCGCCGCCTGAGAACACTTCCTGATGGGGGGTTATCTGTGTGTATTTCTATGAGTGATAGTAAGTAAGCACAACTTCTAAAATCGAGGACACTAAAAAAACAGCCTTTCTTGGAGCTGAATGGGTGATTACGACATCAACTGGAGTAAAATTTCTATTTCGAAATGGAAAAATCAAATCACCCTTACTGGCGCAGTCCAATGCAGTGTCCCAACGTTGGACGTCAAAGTCGAAGCAAACGCAGTCGAGAGCCCAAAGTCAGATATTTTACAGCGCCACGACGCATCGACGAGAACATTTAAGCTCTTCAAGTCACGATGTACAACCCCTGCGCTGTGCAAAAACATCATTCCAGACGCAATGTCGATCAGGAAGCCAAGAGTCTGAGCATGCGAAATAACGACGCTGCTATGGAGGGTCGCATATAACGTTCCACGATCCATGAACTCCGTCACAACGCAGGGGGGATGGGGGCAAACACCAATGAGCTGCACAATATTTGGATGGCGCAGCCGCTTGTGCATGATAACCTCGTTTGTAAACATGTCCCAGCAGACCATGAGGGCGAAGAGCTGCTTGACAGCAACCCGTCCGCCACGCCAAAGCCCCAATGACACTGATCCGGTCGCGCCGGCTCCAATCGGATAAAGGATTTCGATGTCTTCAAGAGGGATGAGCAAATCCTTGTCAAGCAGCGCGCCCAAGTTGACTCTGTCGCCGCTGATGGTTTTGTTCGTCTCGTGTTTCAAGTCGACAAAGTTCTCTAGCAAGGCTATCGTCATCTTCTCCCGCCGCCGCCGCATCGCTCGCACCGCCGCCACAAAAACCGCTGTGGACGCGGCGATGACGAGAATCACGCTTGGAACGACAAGTGCGGCGAGGCTAACGACGCTGGGAAGTTTACCACGGGGAACTGGCCCCGCGCAAATCCCAGCCATTGCAGTAGGACAGGAAGTGTAATGAAATTCGATGGAGTAGAGGGAGGCGGCGTCGAAAACGCAGAGAAACAAAAATGAGCGGACGGAAGACTGGTCGTAGCAAAGCTGTTGAATACCCTGCGCCGTAAAAGAAAAGGATTTCCCATCGATTGTCAGGCGCTCCCGGTTGGTGGCGTCAAAGAACTCGACGGTAACGAACATGTCGTTGCTGAGACCTGCGCCAACCACAAAAAAGGGTACTGACGTGCCACTTAGAGAGATGACCATGTTCGTGAGAGAGGGATACGCACTCTTCAGTGGCTCCAACGCCACGAAGCCGCAGCATCTCTCACCCCCACTCCCGTGCGGCTGGGTGAGGGCAAGGGTTACAGACACATTCGCGCTGCTCACGAATTGATTGTTTCCCGCGAGCCCTCTGACTTCAACCAAGCAATTGGCGTCTTGCCCAAGCCTCCCACTACTAAAAATCCCACCAAACCTCTGGTCATTGGCCAGAACAGCGTTCAAAGCGACGCCCTCATCCGATTCAGCGATACAAGCGGCTGCCGAGAAGAAGACTCCTACTGCCACAGACTGAGAGGGTTCGTCATCGACGGCAAAGCTTCTGTCGGTGACCAAGGTTGCACCTCGAGATGGTTCGACTTTGCTGACGCATTTTGTTTCCACAGCGCATGTTTGACCAATAATTGACTTGTCAAACAGAGCTGTGGATGCTTTGCCGATCGTTGCGGTGTGGACTCGTGAGCCGACGACGCGAGCGAAAGCGCCGTTGAGAAGGCTCAATGTTCCATGGATGCCTGCCGCGACAAGGGTAGCATTTGCGTTAACTTCTGCTGTTAAATTACCATGCAGCACCGATCCGAGGCCAATCAGAACGGTCGCGTCTGTAGCCACGATGTTACCTCTAGCATCACAGTTCGTAAGTAATGCAGTGGCGCCAGAAGCGGCAAAAAGAAATTGGGAGGGGTCTCTATTGAAGTTCTCGCCGAAAGATTGAAAACTTGAGTTAATTGCCTCAAAGTGGCCATCGCTGTCAACAGAAATGAACACGCCACTCGCGAGGTCGCCCTCGACAAACGAGTTCCTGAAGGTCACTCGACCCCCCACCACCGAGGCAAGCTGCGAGCCGCTTGAGGATCCCCCGCTCGAGTTTGAAATTGCGCACCCTTCAACCAATGCGGCTCCGCCTGAAACGAACAAGACCGTCCCAAATGTACCAAAATTTTCAAATAGAGAGCTCGCGGATATTTTCAGCATCCCGCCAGCTACATGACCGACGGTACCGCTCTGACCAACGTTTTCTGTTAAATATGAATTGTCAATCGACATGGAACCGCCGAGAAGAAGAGCAACGGCGCCAAGAGTGTTTCCGACGTTTGAAATAAACGACGAGTTCGTTACTCGAACTTGACCGTTGAAAACGACAACGGTACCAGATCGGCGGTTCGTCCTGTTCAATTCAAAAACAACCCCCTCCATAGTTGTTGTCGCGTTGACAACCGTCACAGCACCGCCAACCATTGCAACGTTGCCAAGAAACAAAACTCGAGTGAATAGAATCGTGCCCGATGTTAAGAATGCCGCCGCGCCGTAACCGTCGACAAAATTGTTTTGGAAAACAGAATCTGTTACATTGATGGTCCCGCTCGCAACAAACACGCCAGCGCCGTTGCCCCGCGAGGAGCAATTTCTGAAGATGGCCCTCTCGAAGACGCCAGATCCGCCAGTGACGTAAACTGTGCCGTCTCCAGAGTGAGGATCGGAATCCCGAAAAGTCACATTGCGCATCAAAAATATTCCGGCCAAAAAGTTGATAGCGGCTCCGTCGCCATCTGCAAGATTCCCTTCAAAAATTGTCGACTCGAAAGAGCTACTTCCAAGGAGTTGGACGAGAGCACCGCCACTGCTTTCTGCATAATTATTTGTCAAATTCGAGTTTGACACGTGGAGAAGGCTGCCTGAGCTATAAATAGCACCGCCAAATGCCTGAGGCGACACGAAGTCAAACTCAATGATAGCTCGATTGGCTGACAGCACACATCGCTCAACGAAGGCTGTGCTGTAAACGAGATTTATTGCACCTCCGGATGCGGAGGCGAGGTTGGATTGAAAAAGACAATCGATGAAGCGAACAGAGGAGCGCTGTGCCGCATAAACAGCACCACCTTCGTAGCCGTAGTTAGACTCAAAGGTGCAATTTCGAAACTCTCCCTGAGTGAAGAGAAAATGAGCAGCGCCGCCGTAAAGGACGGGCACACGTGCTCTATTTGATGTCACAAAGGCTGTGTTGGAGACGAGGAGCTTCGAATACTTTGATTCGATGTAGTTTAGGCCACCTTTGGAGAAAAAGGAGTAATTTAACTCTAAGAAAGCGACATCGCTTGCAACGAGGGCAGGCCCACGGGAGTAAAGAAATTGTGATGTTGAAATGAGAGCTTGGACGATATTTTGCAGCGAAATGCCGGCGGATTGATTGAGCCTCATATTCGCCAGAGAAATAAGGGGGGTACGAAGAACGGAGACGGAGTTGGAGCAATTGACGATGGAAATGTTTGTAGCGCTAACGTTGGAAACGTCGGATGCAGATAGGCCATGCGCGTAGGTCTCTTTGCAGTTAAGGTCGGTGGATACGATGGCGACGGCGAAGGAGGCTAGGCTTGTCAGGTATGACGCTTTTGATATTTTCGCGGTGATTTGTGATTCAAATGAGGCTGCTCATGGGGCGAACAAGAAATCAAAAAAGACATGCTAAGGGGTGAAAGGTTACCAAGGAAAGCAATTGAGACTTCCTCCGAGTAATTGTCCAGAACAATGTTTGATAGTGCAACCAACAAGCCCCCGTGGACGATCAAACCAAACTGCAGGAGAATCCGGGCACGCGATGCTGGCGCGGACAGAAGCAAGGACGCGGTATCATTGAGCCGGATTGTCAGCTGCGATGAGACTCTGTATTGACTTGTAGTCGCGGGGAGGAGATTGATGTGACAAGAAGAGCGAATTTGCACCACGACGGGGGGACTTGAGCAAGAGACACTTGAGCAGGACGTGCAAATGAGGTCTGCGAAGTCCATGACAGAACCTTGTTGGGCACTGAAGAATCAGGGACTGCGAAAAGAATCTGCTATGTGGATTCCACTGCGGTGCGCTCTTACCTGGCCTCTCGTAGCCACGTGGAGGAGATGATTACGACGGAGAGGACAAGTGCAATCGTTCGCATAATGAGTTGGATAAGCTGGCACGTGACTCGAGTGAAAGAAGAAAAAACGTACAAAGCGATATGAGGAAGCGCAATTTTTGTTAGTGGTGAAGCGCTTTGTTGCTGCAATCTAAATCCAAATATTGCATTCTCTTTTCGGATCAACATTCTTCCGGTGTACATTCGACTGTGTTATGGCGGATGTCCGAGCTTTGATGAAGGCCAAAATGGCCGAGGTTGCTTAGATTCTTTGGAGTCTTACAGAGCAGATGAAGAAAGCAGACGTGAAAGTGAAGTCGAAACCTGCTGAGAATGTGAAAGTTGCGGGCGAATTTGCAGGCCCGGCACCAGTCATTGAGGAATCCAAAGTACCAGAGAATTTCTTCGATGAATCTGTGCTGTCAACATCCAAACACGCACCAAAGTCAATTTCTTTTGTTTTTGTCTGACAGGAAGGCCAAAGCTGGTGGAAGTGGACACGATTGCTCTTTTCGATGCTCAACTTCGAAAAGAGTCAGAAGAGGACGCTGAAGCGGAGGCGGAGGTTGTCTTCTCTGCTCAGCAAGCAGTTCTTGAGGATATGTGCGTTACTGAACTCGGCTGCATTCACGCAAGCAGACAATCTAATGAAACCTTTGAAAATTTGCGCGACCGAGTGAGCAAGAAGGCCCGCATTCATGGCAGCCAGAGCATTGTAAGGTTTTTCAGAGTTATTCCATGACTTGTCAGTCTTCTTTCGATTCGCTCTTAGCTGAAGCGGGCAGCGACGAAGAGGGTGCTGATGACGAGGACCTCTTCGACTGGAGGAGAAAGTCGATCACGCGGAAATAGCATGGTGAAATTCTCTGTGTTGTATGCATCATGCTAACTTCTTCGTTGGTTTGGTTTGAGTGCTGCTGTCGTCTGTAAGCTTTCGCTGTGCTGTTACAATCTTGTGTGCTTGCTTGCTGGCATGTTGCTGTCGTGTACAAGCTGGTCTATGCTGTAACAACGTTCATGGGTTTGCCAAACTCTCAAAATAAACTTTTACATTATTGTTTAGTTGGTGAGGTCAGGACATGGCAGCCTTTGAGGAGCTTGGTGTCCAGCCTGAGATTATTCGTGCTATCGATGACATCGGATGGATGTTCTGCTTACTCACGACGTGTGCTGATGCAAAAAGGATCCCAACTCCTATACAAGCAGAGGCCATTCCGCTCGTGTTGGGAGGTGGCGACGTCGTTGGGGTCACGACCCCCCCCTCCTAGCTTAGCTAACTGAGTAAGGCTGCCGAAACAGGGAGTGGGAAGACAGCCGCGTTTGGCATCCCCGCGATCCAACTCGTCAGAGAACTCGTTGCAGCAGAAGCGCGACCTCCTCGTGCGCTCAACCCCCGATCTACCGCAGCCGCATCTGTGTGCATTGGTGATGACAAGGATGCGTTCCTGACGTTGGACCCTTCCTCTCTCCGGGCTACGGGGGGAGACCGCTGGAGCGGGGCAAGGGCGAACGCGGGTGTATCGGGAGGTCGTGTCGACTTTGAGTTTAGCTAACAGCTAAGGCTGCTTTTATTTTGAAGTTCGGGTTGAAACTGACGGTTTGGCGAGAGTTGGATGGGCCACAAGCGGTGCGGCCCTTGACCTTGGCACCGACCGAAACGGCTGGGGTTTCGGCGGGACGGGGAAAAAGAGCAACAACAAGTAATTAATGAAGATTGCAAGGGAGAAGGAGAGGGGTCTAAGTCGTGCAGAAATTTTGACTCTTATGGCGAGCCGTTTGGCCGCGGTGACGTTGTGGGGTGCCTCATAGATACGGGGGGGGGGGGCATTGATTTCACCAAAAACGGTTGTGTGCTGAGGAATTATTTTAACGAGCAAATAGGAAAGCTTTTAGGACGCGCATTTGACCTTCCTCCGTCCACCCGATGTTCCTATCGTGTGCCCCTAAGTTAACTCGACAGCATACACTTTTTATCCTGCCATTTGCGTCAAGGTGGCCAGCGATGATAATGAATAACTCTAAAAAGGGAGCAACGGTGTCACTTAACTTCGGCTCAAGCCCTTTCTCCGCTCCGCTGCCCGCCGTTCTTCGGAAAAATAACAGACTCATTTTTAAAGGAAGTCCGATCTGTTTGCTCAGGGGGTGTCCTCTCGTCTGTCGCGGGTGCGCCATCCGCCTCAACTCCCCGCGGCGGCAAAGGCAGCAATTCGTTACTGAGATTTCGTGGACATATTTTTAACAAATCAGAAGCCCGTTTGTTATCATTTTCGAGCCCACGCGCGACCTAGCGGAGCAAACTGATCAGTGCATCGGTCTTTTCTCAAAGTATACCCCCGTATCTCCTTCCGTCTGCAAGAATTTACTTCAAGGACGTTCAGCATTTGTTACTTGTGGGTGGGGTTGATCCGAAAGGCCAATTAGCGGTATGCCCAATATTGCCATGTGTGTAAATATATCTTGATATTCTCTGTCATCTTTGCGTACTTGCATAAGTTTCTATGTTGCACATAATCGGCAAAATCCCTGTTAATTTAGCAGGGTCTGTCGCGCGGATGTCACATCGTGACGGGAACGCCCCTTCGAATTTTGGGTGAGCTGAATTCCAAATCGCGTTTTCTACCCTCACGCAGCTCCGTTCTAATTCTAAAAAAAGATTTCGTCGAGTCGGGCCGCATCGACCTTTCGCGCGTGCGCCTTTTTATTCTTGACGAGGCCGACGCCCTTCTTGACGCCACTAACAGCGAGTCCATTTTAAAGATTTATCATCGCATCCCCCCCACAACCCCGCTGGGCCGTCGACAGGTGCCAGAATCGTTTTCTACATTGCAATGAATGATTTCGTGTGCCACCTAGTTATCTCTCACAGAACTGAGCATTTGTACGTTTAAAACACCGCAGCTAATCCCATGCTTTTAGTTTACAGCCTCTTCCTCAAATTTAACTGCGCCGCAGGTCCTCATGTTCTCCGCGACCCTCCACTCCCCAGAGGTCGCCGCACTCATGGCGCGAGTCACCGCCCACCCGACGTGGGTCGATTTAAAAGGCAAAGACTATGTTCCAGATGTGCAGTGTATTTTGGACTGCGCTCATCCCCCTCCCCCCCCAGGCGGTCCATCAGCTTGTGGTGGACGTGTCCCCCTCCACTGACGCATCTTGGGGAGGCCTGGCGGCCGTTCCAACCGACGGCGTGCATTCGGTCGATGCCGTAGGCCCCAATAGGCCCACGCCTGAGAGCCGTTCGGAGGGGATTAAAAGACTCAAGTTTCACTACCTTGTTAAGCTCATCGACGAGCTCAAAATGGTTTGGAGGGAGGAGGGTGGGTGGGCTGATGACCGCAGGAGCAGTGTCTTATTTTTTGCCGGACGAATGTTGACTGCGATAATTTAGAGCGCTTTTTAGTTTCAAGGGGGGGCGGCAGAGCATGTGAGGAGGCTTAACAGACCTTTTATCCATTGTTTGCGGTGGAGGGGGCATTTAATTCTCAGCATCACGATAGCTTTGTCCACCACATTTCGTCATGAATATTTTATGTCGGTCACAGCCGCGACTTATTAATCTAAATAACAGTCACGGTCTCGAGCAAGCACCCCTCTAACAAATGAAGTCAACGGGAAAGCTGAGAAGGGCAAGGAAAACCCCTACAGCTGTGCGGTTTTGGCGGGAAAGCGCTCCATGGACGACCGTCGACGCAACCTTCAATATTTTAAAGACGGCGATATCCGGTTTTTAATCTGCACCGACGTCGGCGCGCGCGGCCTCGACATAAAAGAGCTCCCATACGTCGTTAGTGAGCCTCCGGCGGGCGGCCAAATTCTTACCACAAAGACGTGACCCTTCCGGACGTAGGGGAGAATTACCTCCACCGCATTGGCCGCGTCGGCCGGGCGGATTGCGTCGGCTTGGCAATTTCTCTCGTCGCGACGGAGAAGGAGAAAGTAGGGGGGGGGGGGGGTTCATCTTTGATACTTTTCTTCTTTTTCCTTTTTGACCTCCCCCCTTGTTAGGTTTGGTTTCACAAGTGTCGTTCCAAGGGGGAGGGGTGCAGTGACACACGGCTCGTTGAGGGGGGGGGGTGCTGCATTTGGTACGACGAGCCCTCGCTGCTGCGCGACGTCGAGCGGCGCGTGGGGCCGCTTAAGCGCATGAAGGACTTCAAGTTAACAGATTCTTTATCGGTTGAACATTTTTGACCTTGCTAACGATTTGAAAGAAAGTGAAGTTTGGGGCGCCCTCTGGAGCCGTTGCAGATGAAAAGGTACTTTAGAGTCCCATACGTAATGGACCCATTTTCCCAGCTGTTAGCGCATGTGGAGGCTCTCCTCCCGACGGTCCGAGAGCTCGCGGCAATGGAGGCGGCGACGCAGGATTCATTTTTGCTCCTGCGGCGCAAATTCTCTTCCATCCGCTAGTCGATTGTACGCAGCCTTTTGCATTTAGCGGCGGTTCACACACATCAAGTTTAAAAAAGAACATGCGCTCATCTGTACAATAAGTAACTCCCCTTCCCTCCGCGTCGCTACGCCGCGGGCGTCGACGCGACAGCGGAGGTCGTATGCGCGGGGGTGTGCGTGTGGAAAACCGCCATTGCATCGTCGACAATTTTTTGAATTCGCGACTCGTCAATCGATATCAGTCGCCGAATTTCCGCCTCGACTTTCTCTGGTGTGATATCGTTGGGGTCGAGGTTGACATGCACCTCCCCCCCCGTCGCCTCCTTAATCGATTGATACACTTTCTTAGAAATCTCGCGAATTTGCGCGAGATAGTCTGGCGTCGTCCCTACAGTCGTCGTTGCCGCATGCGACGTCGCAGTCACATCATGGAGGGGGGTTGTTTCGGCTGCCGTCGTTGAGAGAGCACCTGCTGCGGCGGTTGTGTCGGCAACGCTGGTTTCGGAAAGTTCGAAAGTCGCAGGAGAGGCCATCCACGCGGGGAGAAACACCTGAGGGGGGGGGGCGGGGGGAATGAGGGGGGGTGGATGCAGGATGTGTCTCACATTGATGAGAAGCAACGATAGAAGGGCCAGCGAAGCTGCTGCGGAGGCGACGTGAGCAACCCTTCGAGTCACCATTTGCGCTAACTATAGAAATAACAAATTGTGAAATTTTGTTAAATTCGGTCAGGATTACATCGAGAGTACACCAACAATTCTTACAAAGCCCTTTCTGCTAATCCTCAAGCTTCGCCAGCAGCACAGCGGGGCCAGAGGCGTAGCCGTCCGTTGCGGTGGAGACGTGGGGGATGCCCAACTTGACGGCGCTGAAGGCGTTGGAGTACTCGCCAGCAACCTGTTCAATCAGCTGCAGCGCTCAAACGCGTACAAAGATATCCGAATTTGACGTTGCGACGGCAATCGCCTGAGCGCGTCAGCCATCCCTCCCCTCCCCTCTCCACCCTCGTCAAGCCGCCAGATAGCCCGCCTGAAACGCGCGCGGAGGGGTGGATCTCCCCAAACGACTTTGCCCACGCAACCGATCCTTTATCCCTAACCGCAATCAGCCGTCCAGTCGCGAGGTCCCGCGCGCCGTCGCGCAACATCGCGACGAAGCCGGAAACGGAGGAGGGGTCGAACGCGGGTAACTTGCACGAGGACTTTGTTTGCGCGGCGCAGTCAAGGGGGCACCCGAGCGCCTTGTCGTGCGCCGCGCCGAAGTTGAACACGTCCGTCCCGACGTACGTCGCACACGCAAAGTCTGCACCAGACGTCGTTGGAGTAAACTCGCCGACGATGACCAACCCCCCCCCCGTCTGCTCGACGGCTGCGCTGAGTGCAACTTTCGAGACCGCGGCGGCGGTGGGGGCGAAGGCGTAGAGCGGCCGCCCGGTTGTGGCGAGGAGCTTCGCAACGAAGACCTGTCCGACTTGCGCGGCTCCGCTGAGGCCGGTGACGGTTGTTGGAGATCCCCCCCCCGTAACGGTCAGTGTCGTGCCGAGTGTGCTTGTTGCGGCAGCGACGGAGTTGAGGACCACGTAGACGCCGATGTCGCGCGAATAGTCGCCATCCTTCGCTTCAGACCCGACGTCAACGTTGTCCTGCCCGACGGGCGGCTCAAGCGGTGCGCGAGGAGTGAGCGCCGCAGCGGTTGCGGCAACGGCAACAGCTGCGACCGCGCTTGTAGCCGTGCCGGAGGCTGAGGGGAGGTGAAGGAAAGCAAGCCAAGCCTTTTCGCCCGAGGGGGTGAAGGCGACGACAAAGCCGTGGCGGTCGCCATCGGCGCCGCCAGTGCCGGAGGCGGCTGAGGGAGGGGTTGGAAAGGAGGAGGATGAGGGGCGTACTCTCGGCGGCAACGTCGGCTGCGGTGAGGTCGCACTTAGCTTTAACAAACAGGTCGGCCTGGCCCTTATTTGACTGCGAAGCGAAGGGACATGACTCGGGTGTCAGCAGCGTGCGGTCAGACGTCGCGCCGGCATGGCCGCCCAAGAATACACGATCACCATAGGCCTGCAAGGTCACTTGTCATAGAGCTAAAAATAGGAGCCCTCACGCTGATGGAGGTGGCCTGCGCATCGCCCGAGGGGCTACCCGTCGCGACTTTTTTGAACACGTGGCGCACCCAGTACGCGAAGCCGTTGCGGTCGAGGCGCAGAACCCCTGCGGCGGTGCACGTGGCGGGGTACGTATAAGCGACTGACGTTGTCGCAACGGCGTACGGCGCGGTGGTGTACGCGGGGGGGAGGTCGCCAAAGGTCACCGACGTAGTGGCTGTGGCGACCACAACTGAAAACGACGCGTACACGCCACCCGTCTGCGTGAGCCTGCCGTCGATGTAATTACCCGAAGGGTTGTCTCCTTTGAGGTGCGTATTGATCGTGTCAGAATTAGCCGCACGAAACGTCGCAAGGCCGATGCGCGGCTTGAATTTTGCGCCGCTGGAGCTTTGCACGACCCTTCCCCACAGCGCCGCACCTGACCCGCTAAACTTCGCAACGAAGAGGTCAACGGCGCCGGCGGTGTTTGACCCAGCGGCGGATGCGGCGACTGTCGTCGCAGATGGCCCTCTCGTGACGGGGTCTACAGAATACAACGTCGCAGTCCCCGTCCCGCCCTCGACGCTGCCCGCGATGTAGACCCCCCCGTCAGTCTCGCCCGCGTCGATGACCAGCGCCTGGCCGCTGACGTGCGTTGCGGC
The DNA here is from genome assembly GCA_027487435.1 of Verrucomicrobiaceae bacterium. Taxonomy (GTDB): domain Bacteria; phylum Verrucomicrobiota; class Verrucomicrobiia; order Verrucomicrobiales; family Akkermansiaceae; genus UBA956. The sequence continues at coordinate 15,376 of JAIYDP010000440.1, forward strand.
AGCGTCGATTTTTGTTGCCCAGACGGTCTTGCCGAGGCGCGTGGCGCGCACGAGGAGGGTGCAGATTTTGGCGGACTGGCACTGCACCGTCGGCGCGGGGTCGACATTTTTAACAAATTGTGGTGCTGTTAGGACGAAGGGGTTGGAGGTGGCGGCCTCCATGGCGGCGAGAAGGAAGACGTCGAGGGTCGAGGGGTCGACGGCAACGGCGAGCGGGCGGACGGGGAGGGTTGCGTCGGTTTGAATTGACGCGGAGGCGCCGAGGAGGACGTTGACGGCGGAGGTGCGCGCGAGGGCGAGGCCCCAAACGAAGTCGTGCGCGCCGAAGGCGAAGCCGCGGGAGTTGTCGTCGATGCAGGACACGGCGGCGGCGTCGGTTGCGACGGTGGCGGTCCAACCGACGGTGCGGCGCGCATTGTGGGGGGAGTCAGTGGAGCCCGGCGACGCTTCGACGGTGACGTCATTGTCCGCCCCCGAGCCTGGGGGGGTGACGCACTCGAGCAGGGTGTTCGAAACAGGCCCGCGTACGGTCTCAGACCCCGCGGCAGCGCCGACGTTGCCGGCAGGGGCGGTGCCGACGATCGCCGTTTTGGCGCAGGGACGCCCCCCCACGCGCACCTGCGGCGCGGAGCCGACGAGGCCAAAGTTTTGGCCTGTTATAGTTATCGTTTGGCCGCCAGTGCGACGGGAGAATTTCGGAACGATCGAGGTCACTTTGATGGCTGGAGGGTTGATAACAGGCGGAAGGGGGGGGGGGGGTACTTTTAGCAAGGGTGCCCTCGCAGTAAAACTTGAGGTCGGGGGGGTTGAAATAGGGGCTACCCGGCACCGCGCAGATGTCGACTTGGCTCTCGATGGTGCAGCACGGCGTCCAGGGGGTACCCCCCGAAAGCGTGACCCCTCCCAAAGCGGTTGTCTCTGCGGCTGCGTAGTACGCCCCGCGGATACGAAGCGAAGCGAGATTTTGAAGGACCCCGAGGAAATCAAAGAGGTGGGGGGTCTTTCCTGTTCGGGAGTCGACCCACCCCGCGTCCTCGTTGAGGGTGACACTGTAAGCGCGTGACGCGTCGGGGGTGACAACCCCGCGCAGAAAAAGCGAATATCCGCAGGTCGCGTCTAAAAAGACGTCGCCTCTAAAAGGCATCACGCCTTTGCCCGCGTCATTAAAACTCTGGGGGCCTATCGTAAACGTCAAACGGCCGTTGTATGCCGCGACTTTGTTTGACAGGAATGAAGGGGGGGCTGTAAAAAACCAAACGGCGTCGTCGTTATCAGCCGCGTAGACGCTGCCGGCGGAAAAGGACAGGGGGGTTGTGGCGCCGTCGGCGGTCGTGAGGGTCCAGCCGTCCGCATTGGCGGCGAAGGAGGACTGCGCGAGGATGGCGCCGCTGACTTGGGGGGAGGGGTGGGGTGAGGTAGGGCGTGGGGCAATGGTGTGGATTGGAGGCTGCGGGGGGGGGGGTGCAAGTACCGGCGCCGTACTTCTCGACGTTGAGGCGATTGATGGGGAGGGGCTGCTGCGCCGCTGCGAGGGCGGCAAGGGCGGCGAGGAGGAGGAGGGGCATTTTTTCGTTCGAACGGTAGGTCCGGATTTGGATAAAATGCGTTTGGCTTGGAAGTTTGAGTTACGTCGTTAGAGGTGGCGCTTTCCTCCATGCGCACCGAAAAGGCAGTGGCCGCTAGTCTCCGTCTCCGACGTGAGGAGGGGGAACGTGACAAGCTGTGCGAGGACGTCTTTGTTACTAAAATATCTAACAAACTATTTAATTATTCGTTAAATCTATTTTCGATGGACCAGCTCCTCGGGCTTTGGTCGTATTTAGCCTCTGCAAGCTCATCTCGCAGCCGCCGCCCTCTCAAATCTTTTTCAAAGTCGACGGGAAGCTCAAGCGGCCCTCGCTGGGTGCGTGACAAGGCTGCGTACTGGTGCAAGAACTGCCAGACGGACTTCAGCTTCGTCGTCCGCAAGGTATGCTCGCATGGCGTAGCGAAGCTTTGAATTTCCTTCTGAAATGCACTTCTTTTGTGCTCACTCGCAAAGCATCACTGTCGCCATTGCGGACAAGTTTTTTGTGGGAACTGTTGTGCAAATAAGCGGTCCCTCCTCAAATATGGGTACGTCAAGCCCGTGCGCCTCTGCAACCGCTGCAACGGCGTTTGTTTCAAAGCAGGTAACTTACCCCGTCCCTTCGCCAAACCCTCAACGCCAAGACCTCCTCCTCAACGCCGTCATCCTCAATGACCTCAACACCGTCGCCAAAATCTGCTCCGACGGCTGCGACGTCAATTTCACAACCACAACTTTCAGGTCCGACGTCCCGATCTCCCTAACCCACCCAGCCCGCTCCACATCGCAGCAAATCGCGGCTACTCCGACATGGTCCGCCTCCTCCTCCGCCATGGCGCCGACACCCGCCTCTCCGTCCCCAACGCCGTCCGCGAGGTCGCTGTCGAATGCAGCGGCTGCAATCGCACCCACAGTTCTGCCCCCCTGCCAATCGTCTTTTAACAGACAGGTTTTGAACGAAACGAAGCGAACACTTACGCGTGCCCTGCGTGCGGGACGGTCAACCACGCCGATGGCGACAACATCCCCCTCCAAAATGACTTCGTCGGCATGACTGCTCTCCACGCCGCCGTTCAAAAGGAGGGCCATCTCGACGTTGTCGTCGCGCTCATCGAGCAAGGCGCTCAAGTCGACGCCAGGACGGCAAAGGTCCACCCCCCTCCCCTCTTTTAGTTGCACTCACTCGTAGGGGAACACACCCCTCATGTATGCCGCAGCTGGGGGGTATGCGGAGTGCTGCCGCGTCCTCGTTGACAACGGTGCGTCGGTTGCGGCCAAGTCGGTCATCGAAGGGGACACCCCCCTCCTCAAGGCCGTGCGCGAGGGGCATCTCGACGTCGTACAGCTCCTCCTCGAGCGCGGTGCCAACCCTAACGACCCCAACCGATCCCTCATGTCGCCAAAGCTGCTTGCTGATAAAATGCGGCGGCTTGACATCGCGGCCGTGCTTGGTGGGGGAGGCGGGGGGGCGGGGGGGCATTGACGTCGCAGCGCAGTACGGCGCGACAGATAGCGTTTTGAAATCTGCTTCGGACGAATCTGTTGCGAGCGGTTTCTTGGGGGGGTGACGGGGGTTGACGTCGGGCAGGGCAGCAGACTGGATCGTACGGGGGGCAGCGGCCGGTGGCGTACCCCGACAGCGACGACGACTAATTAATATTGTAAATAATTGTTAAGCGGACGAACATCACAGCGTTTGACAGAACGTTTGTACAAGCGCATGACAAATGGCAGAATCAAAAGAAAAGAGGGGGGAATTCTAGGGGGTCCATTCCTCCAAAATCTTGTTTTTGGAGCCGGGCTTGACGCCGAGGGGGACGGTGCCCTTGGGGGCGTCTCGGAGGGGGGACGTGAAGTGGCCCGGGTTGATGTAGGACTCTTTGGTGACAGTAGGGTTTGCCTTGTTGTCAGACTTGAACATGGGCTTGAGATCGGCCATCTGCGGGTGAGGGGAGAGCGTGGACAGCGTACTTTCGGGGCTGACAGGTCGCCGATGTGGTGGAGCCAGGAGTGCCATTCTGGAGTTACGGTAGACGCGTCGAAGTCCCACTTGTCTTTGTATTCCACCCACCGATCGCGACCTGCTACGTCAAAGCGGAAGCTGCAGGTGTGACCGTAAATGTAGTCCTTATTCTCAAAGTACTTGTTTCCAAACTCATCTTCCCCAACGAGCTGTCCCTTCTTTACCGTACCCATTTGAAACAACTGCGTTGCCAGAGAAGAAAACAATCGCGGCTTTGCTCTCAATGATCGGACAACACGAAGCGATTGCATGAGCTGAACTATAAAACTGTAAATTTTACAGATGTTTGCAAAGGATTTAGCAAGCCACGAAAACCCTCGCAAAAGTACATTTTCGGCTACTTCGCACTACCTTGGTCCCTGTTGCAAACTTCTCCGCGCACTTCTGCAAATTCAAGCCGTTCCAAGTTGTCACTGCGGCTCATCGTTGTTTCGCTGCGCTCTTCAGGCTACAGCCTCGGTGCTCTGCAAAGAATTGTCGAGAGGCTGTGTCCACTTCAAGCTCCTCGAACCCAGACGCCAGTGCATCAGGTCAATGTCATGTCATAGTCAAAGGACCCCTCAACCGCCGTAACTGCTCATGGAATCTCCTCCCAGTCCGTCCAAGATCTCTGGGTACCAGGGCCATGTGCGACACGTCATCTCAGAGAATGTCTACGGGGTCTCTGCTGGCCGCGCCATGGAGAATGCCGAATCCTTCAAGTACAGCGAGGAAATGTTCCAGAGGAAGACAGATCCCATCAAACTGCCAGGGTGAGTGCTTGCTGCTGTGCGTTGCCCCTCGCCACTTGTCATGCGCTGATGCGCTTGTCCTGTTGGTTTTCGTTCACTCAACGCCTCAGATACGCTGGTTTCGTCCCGAAGGTTCGCTCAGACAATTTGTACGGGCAGACGTATGGCAACCTCACGTTCAACTCGGTCCATGCCGACCCCGCCCTAGCAGATACGTACCGCTCTACAAAATCCCTTGAAATGTCGCCCAAGAAATCCCCCACCCGCCACGGCGAGCTGCCGTCGATTGACTCCCCTTCGAAGGTCGCGAGCTACGTCTCACCGTACGACCACAAAGTTGCGCGCCGCATCGACCGCGTTCTCCAGATGAACGACGACGGGGTGAAGAGCCTTGGGAGCCAAATGCCAGGGTACTCTGGCTTCATCCCGTCCGTGTATGCGGAGAACATTTTCGCGGAGACTTTTGCGCGCGCGACGAAGCACGGGAAGAGCATTGCAGACGCGTACGACCCCGCCGCGGCTGCGGCATCGCATAGTGAGGCATTGCACTTGTGTTGTGCTGACGTTGGAGATGTTGGCGACGTGAAGCCGTTCTCCCGATGGGACACTCAGAGCGTCCTGCCGCAGGAGTTTGTGTCCACGCTGGTGACCATTTGCCTCCATTCCTTGTTTGCTCTGACTCTGTTGTGCCTCGTCGCTTTGTTGAGTTTCATTTCTATTTCTAGGCGAAGCATGGCTCTGACGTTGCAGTCTCACTTGCGCAATGGTCCGCTGAAGAGCAGATTTCCCGAGGGGCCTGAGGCTCTGAAGAAGCTTCGGTTCGGATCGAATATGGCGCTTGGGGACGCGCGACTTACAACGTACGCGACCACGTACGGAGCAACCTTTACGAAGGAGTCATTGCAGCCTTGATATCTCTTAGTTTCGCATGTGTAAATAATGTTCGAGTGATAGCATTAAAAGTACTAGTCGCTGCTCTAGATCCATTAAACAATATCTGTCAAGTGGAATTAGTTTGGAACGATGTCATCGTCTCGCCTCGTGAAGCTCCTTTCCAATAAGCATGTGGCACTCTCCGAAATCCAGCCAATCTTGCGGGACATGTCAGTTTCAGCCCTCAACTCCATCGACCCCATGGTCGTCGCACCTTAGCACACGCTGACGCAGCAGACTGGACACACTCCTCTTCATGCAGCCGTCGCCTCATCCAATCTCAAGGCGATTCAAATTCTTGCAGCTTCAGGCTGCGACTTGGACTCCTTCAATGAAGTTGAAGCGTCATTTTTCTTTGACTCTTCGAGGCTGGGTACAGCCCACTGCACGAGGCCTGCCGCCTCCAAAACATGGCGTGCATGATTGAGCTCATCACCCTTGGCGCGCTGCTTAACAGGAAGTCAATAGTGTCTTTTTAATTTCAAATCTAATCCATGAGGGCGACGGGGGTTGGACGGCTTTTCAAATCGCGCTTAAGGTCGGGTTCCTGAAGTAACAAGTACATATGACTGAAGAGATTTCACCCACCAGAGGAATAACAGAGCTGGTTCGGCGCGGCGAGAATCCGTCGGACGAGCTGCCTGTGATTTTTTTATTTTATGTTATTTTATTTTATTCTATTCTATTCTATTTTATTTTATTTTATTTTATTTTATTTTATTGGAAAATAAGTTTATCTTCTTGAATAGCATGTTTAAGCACGCGAGCGCGCATGCGCTGCCCACACATCACACATGATGCGGCGCGAGAATAGATTGAAAACGCCCCTCTACTCCTCGGACGCGCTGCGATGACGTCCTCATTTCTGACCTCAAGGACAAGCGCTCCAGCTGGGACGTCATCTTCGAGGACCGTGAGTGCCCACCCCCTCGTCTTTTTGATTTCTTGTCGTGAGGGCATAAAATCCCCCCCCTAATTGATTTAACTAACAGACATTCGCCAAAGAGACTTGGAGGCTTTTAACGTTCTCGAAAAGGCTGGCGTTGACGTCGCGCACCCAAACATAGTACCCCCCCCCCTGAGTTACCTCAACATTCCGCCTTACCCCCCCCCAGCAAGGCGACTCCGCCATCCACCTCGCCCTCCGGTTCCGCTCCCTGCGCGTCGCCAAAAGGATTTTAGCCATTTGCCCACAAGCAGGTCCCCCCCCCCCCTTTGCTGTTGATGGACCAGCCAAATTCCGAGATGGGCAGGGCCGCATGGGCATCCATTTGGCCATTGAGTACGGCCTTGTGAGGGGGGGGGGCTCAAAGTCCGTTTCATTTACTTTTTAGGAAGAGCTGATCAGCGCGCTGCTGACGCAGGAGTGCCTCCGGTTTGAAGATAAAAGCGGGAACACACCCATTTTTACCGCGGCTGTTAACGGTAAGGGGCGCATCAGTTGATAACAAATTTCTCTTTTTATTCAAATTTAATTGTGGTTGCGAGGACCTCAGGCTTAAGGAAGGCGGCACCACCCTCGTGAATTTATTTCTTTGAATTTCTCTGCCCTCTATTTTCTAAAATTATTTATCTCTTAATTTATCTTTTCCTCTTTCCATCCTACGATTTATTTGATACGGTGCATTTATGTTAAATGCGTTCATTTAAGGAACAGGAAACGCGGACCTTTTAAAAAGGTTAATTGAGAAGGCGCCCCATCGTAACAGCGAGCAAACACACGTTCTGACCCCTCCACAAGTTTTTGAAATCAACCACCGCAACGCCAGGGGCGAAACGGCCCTCTTCGCCGCAGCCCTCGCGAATCAAATGGAATGCGCGCGCATCTTGTGGAAATTCGCTTTTACCCATCTGACCCTCCCCTCAGAATGTTCGCCAATGGCGCGGATAAATCCCTTCGCGACAACACCAACAACAATGTGATCCCCCCCCCGCGCTGAAATCTGAGATTTTCCTCCCCACTACCTCAGAGGGGGGGGGGGTCCACAGCTGCTGCACGTTTTCGCGCGCATAGGCCTGGCGCAATACGTCGAGAGTTTGTCGCGCGCCGTGGACGTCAACGACGTCAACGACGAAGGGAGTTGAAGTGCCGATGGGTAGTTTAACGAGTAACAGACAGCGCACTGCATTTCGCTGTTAGGAATCGCGACTATGAGGTTTGGCGATGAGGGGGGGGGTTGTAACGCGCAGACGACAAAGGCGCTGCTGGCAAAGGGCGCCAAGTGGGATGCCCGGTGGATGCTGAAAGGGGGGATTTTGAGTTTATTCCTTAGGAATGTGGATGGGGAGACGCCGGGGGACTACATTAAAGACTGGAAAGGTGAGTTCGGCATCCTCCCACTTAAAGACTGTGTCCAATATTTTAGAGGGGCAAGAGCTCTACGACATCGGCAGCGCCATCATCTCCGCGCAGGTCTCGCGCGCACCCTCAAGTTTCCGGGTTTCCTCTTTATTTTTAACATTTTAGCCACCCTTTCGGATATTTTCAAGGCTGACAACTTGTGAGAGATTAACCCGTTGTTTAATTTTATCTTACCTTATTTCCTATCAAATTGACATCCTTTCTCATCAAATATTTATTTCGAGTCGCCTCAAGCATAAAATAAAATTAAGAAATATTTCATAACCCCCTCCCCCGTAGGCGAGAGGTCGTCCGCGGCATCGCAGACCTTGTCAAAAAAAAATTGTGACCCCCCACGGCAACCCTGCGCCTGATGCGGCACAGGAGATTGAAGCCCCCCCCCCCTTCTTCGATCAACAGCAGGGCGACTTCAGCGCGGCGAAGGAGGGGTGATGTGGGATTTGGATTTGTGGACGTGGAGGAGGTCATTTCGAAGCGCATCCGGGGGGTGTTTGTTGACGAGGGGGGGGGGGCGATTGACGACGGGGGAGGGGGGTATGACGACGCGGCGCTTGGGGACGTGGAAGAGATCGCGTGGGGAGAGGGGAGCGACGAGGAGGGGGGGGGGGAGGAAGAAGAAGAAGAGGACTAACAGGAGGTTTGGGTTAATTATTTAAGCGACTAAAAA
>JAIYDP010000160.1 GCA_027487435.1 Verrucomicrobiaceae bacterium
AAGATGCCGAGGATCTGGTGCAGGGCTTCTTCGAGCTGCTCGTGAGTGGTGACGGGCTGCGGCTGGCCGACCGTGAACGCGGGCGCTTCCGTTCCTTCCTGCTGGCGGCGGTGAAGAACTTCATGGTGAGCGAATGGCGGAGGGAGCATCGCCAAAAGCGGGGAGGTTTCGCCGCCCACTTGTCACTGGATTGGCAGGACGCGGAAACCGGCTTCACGCTCGAAGTGGAGGACAATCGCAGCCCAGATCGCCTGTTTGACAAGGAATGGGCGATGGCACTGCTCGAAAAAGTGCTCGATGACCTGGAACGCAAGGAGCCGGAGTTCACCCGTTGGAAACCCTTTCTCAGCATGAGCCGCGAACGGCTTCCCTATGCAGAAATCGCCCAGCAGTTTGGCATGAGCGAGGGGGTCGTCCGCGTGGCCGTGCATCGGCTCCGCAAGCGCTATCGCGAACGCGTGCGCGGTGAGATCGCGGGCACCTTGACCGAGCCAACCATGGTTGAGGATGAGATGCGGGCTCTTTTTTCTGCCCTGACTGAAGATTTTTAGTAACGATCGAACACGTATGACGAAGACACCATAGTGATGACAGAACAAGCTCCATGCCCCGAATGCGGTAAGCCCCTCCCTGAGGGAAGCGCACACAACCTCTGCCCCGCTTGCCTGATGGGTCAGGTGATGGCTTCGCGAACCTTTAGCACGGCAGCGGGAAATGAAACGACCGCTCCTCCGCCGACTCTGGAGGAAATCGCCGACAAGTTCCCGCACTTTGAGGTGGTCGAGTGTCTCGGCCGCGGTGGCATGGGCGTGGTTTACAAGGCGCGCCAGAAGTCGCTCGACCGGTGGGTGGCGATCAAGCTGCTGGCCCCAGAGCGGGTTCATGAGGAGCACTTCGCCGACCACTTCGAGCGCGAGGCAAAGACGCTGGCGAAGATGAGTCATCCGAACATCGTAACCGTCTTCGATCACGGGCAGACCGATGGCTTGTTCTACATCGTCATGGAATACATTGACGGCCTAAACCTTCGCGACCTGTTGCGCGAGGCCAAGATGGAACCCGAGCAGGCACTGGCCATTATCCCGCCTATCTGCGACGCGCTCGAGTACGCGCACGACAAGGGCGTGGTCCACCGCGACATCAAACCGGAGAATATTCTGTTGGACCGTGAAGGTCGGGTGAAAATCGCCGACTTCGGCATTGCCTCGCTGGTAGGTGCCTCCGGCGAGAAATCCGGCACGCCACCCTACATGGCACCGGAACAGGAAAACGGCATTGTGGACCGCCGCGCGGACATTTATGCGCTGGGGGTGGTGCTTTATGAAATGCTGACCGGTGAGCGACCTGACAAGGATTTCAAAGCGCCCTCGAAGAAAGTCCGGATCGATATTCGATTGGACGAGATTGTTCTTCGCGCGCTGGAGATAACACCAGCGCTCAGATACCAAACTGCGGGCGAATTCCGCACGCAGGTGGACACCGTGATTTCAAACCCGGGCAAAGTAAGTTGGAGGGAGCCGGAAAGATCGGCTACGAAGGAACTTCAGACTCTTGAGTCCCGCTTTTCGCGCACTGCTATTCTGGGTGCCTGCTGGGCACCGATTTTCTTTGTCGTATTTCTACTCTATTTCACGGATTCTCAATTGTCAGACGGATCACGCCACATACCTGGCGTTTGGCAAACACTGATGAGTATCATGGTCAGCGTTCTGGGCATAAGTGCCCCGCTCGGCACAACAATTCTCGGCTGGATCGCGGTCTCGCAAATCCGCCGCTCAGTGGCAAAAATTCACGGCCTGTGGCTCGCTGTGTTCGATGGCCTACTGTTTCCCTTGCTGTCCATGACAGCCTTAGTCGGATGGTTCTGGCATTGGGTCATCTACGATTTGATACGGGCTTCAATCGTGGACGGAGCGCCAGAGCTTTCCAGCCTGCAGCGGCTGATCGTAACCAACACTAGCGCATTAACTGCGTTGGCGACAATGGCAACCTCGCTGGTACTGGGTATTTTCATCATTCGCCGTGTCTGGCGAGCAGTGATCCATCGCGGTGCGAGTGACCCACTTTCTTTGCCGATTGGTAAAATACAGGAATCGCCGGGAAGCAAGTCCCGAAAAGTCCGCATCATCGCAGCCACCGCCATTACCGTCGCCGCTTTGGCAACAGGCGCCGGAGTCATCATGCCAATGAAATTCGCGGCGGATGCCAGACAGCGCAACGCTCAATTCATGAAAGAGGCCGAAGAGCATACTAGGGCGCATGAGGCGATGCAGGCCGATCTTACCGCTCTTACTCAGGCAGTGCATTCCATCAACGAGTTCGCACTCATCGCCACACTGCCCGAGCTAGATCAAACGACCTCCCTCACCGCTGCGGGAGAAACCCTCCGCCGAGTTTGGAAAGTCCACGATCCCCTTGGCCCGGAGTCGCAGGAATTCCGACGATATTTGGTAAATGGTGTTGGTCAGTGGAGTCGCTCGCTCGACAACCCGGATAAAGTTTACCGCTCACTGCCCGATAGCATCCGAAACGCGCTGAATTCCGTGAAGCACTCGAAATCGGAATATCTTCCGCATGACGGCGACATCCGTGGGCATCTAGAGCGATACCTGAAATGCATCGAGCTTGGCGAAAACGAGATAGCGAAAAAGCTATCAAATGCCGATGGCAACGCTGATTCTATAAAGTTCGGCTCTGTGGTGGAACGGGTGCGGCCATTCAATGAAGACAATCTGACCGACAGTATTGAAATTGAAGCCGACCCGATCTGTTCCCGCAACGCGGAAAACGTAAATCCAACAGTTCCCTTGCCTCCTCCCAGTCTGGCAATCCGGCTGGATCCGCCATACAACCGGCCGTATGTGGAGGTCAGCCTGGGCACGTTCATTCAACCGCTACGCACGGAACAGTGGGACAGCATGACAGCCGTCGAGGCCGCATCTTTGATGCGCGATGCCGTTGTTTCTCTTCGTGGAACGCTTTCCGTTTCTGGTGAGGGGCCTCTGCCACGCCCTTATATATTCAAGACCAAGACAGGTGGAGTCGGGCTCTTGCAGATCACAGGCTTCACCGAAAACCCTCGCGGTGTAAAAATCCGCTACAAGCTGGTGAACTCTGCCGGCAAATCAACGAAATCTGGTGGCTTCAAACCCATTCCGCCTCAGGCGGCACGGTTGCTGGAGGAAATCAGGCAGGTGCATGATTCGCCCGAATTCAGGAGTCTATCAAGCGACAAGCCAGATGAAATCAAACATTACAATGAGGAGATCAACCGTCGATTGAAGATGCTTCAAGAACTACTGCGGGGAACACAAGCCGAGTCACTGTTCGACGAAAGTATGTTGCTCAACCAACGGATACGCGAACAAGCTCGTGAGAAACACATGGTTGATCCCGAACTACGCGAACGCGCGGATGCGCTATCCAAACAACTCCAAGAGATGCTTAAATCTGCCGCGCCAACGCCGGGCGAGGAGCAAGCGAGGAAAACGGTGGATGTAGTCTACGTCGTGCCGGATGGATACCGAGGGCCGGTTTATGTGGACCAAAAACCCTCCGCGCTGCCCGAGGTCGAGGACAGGCAGAAAAACACGCTCATCGTGACCACGGTCAATGAGCATGGCGAGGGGGTGCAGGTGGGAGCCATCGAGTTGGTTTCCGGTTGGACGTATGTGGAGAGCGTGCGACAACGCGATGGTCTGCGGATCAAGACCGCCGATGATCACCCGATGGATGACGAGGTGGCTTGGCGCCAAATCGGCGGTTTCGGCCCATCGAAGCAGGCTCATCGTCCTATCGCGTTTGGCGCCTACTATATCGGCACCAAAGCGCAGGCAGACAAGTTTCGGGTGGAGTTGGAGCGTTTGCTCAACGCGCCGGAAACCGACGCCTCTGCTTTGCCGCCTTCTAGCCTATCCGAGGCGCAAAAGCTTAATGACTCGCAGCCCAAGCCGATGAATGACGCCGATTATCAAGCACTCACTCAGCGTATCCTTGTAAAAATCGCGGCGATCAAACACCAATATCCGCTTCTCGAAACGATGAAGAATCCCACCATGGGGGCGCGAGGCGTGGGTTCTCTCTGGTTTGAACATGGCATCCGCTGGGAACTCTTCCGCCGCCCCGATCAGTCAGACCTCGATTCATCCAGACTTATGGGCAAAAAAGCCGTCCATGACCCGAACAGCCTCTGGTTCGAAATATATTTCAAACGCGATGCGAGGCGGCATCGTGTTGATCCAGCTCTGGTCAAATTCGGAGAACCGGAGCTTTGGTTTTCCTATGCCTGGGGGTATCGCGTCGGGGATGCAGAACCAGTCTCCGGTGAAGGAACCAAAGTGACGCTGCCAGCCGAAGGAATTCCGCCGGATGACGTGCGGAACATTCTCATCGCCATCGGGCAGATCATTGAGGAACAAAAGAAAATCTTCGATGCCAAGAGCAAGGACGCCCCAGACGCAGCCGAGGCCAAACATGGCGAGGTAGAACTGTATTGCGAGAACCTGCGGAATGACGGAAGCATGGAAAACGCGGTGAGCTTGACGGGGACGCAGTTCCCGAAGACTGGCAAGTTTGGATTGGCTGGCGAGGTTGAATTGAGCTGGAGATTTGCCGGGCATCGTGATGGAGCCGATACCTACGAGATTTCAATCGCCTACGCTGCCAATCCGAAGGTGAAACTACCTGCCATTAAGTGGGTCGATCCGGCCAACGCGCCCGGCATGGGGAAACCCGCGCTAAGTCAGGTTGCATACACTGGCAAGCCACAGCTCGTTTTCGAGGATGGGATGCACCGGATAACCCTTCGCGCATCAACGTTGGGTGACAGGGAACAGTCCGTCGGTACCTACACTGGCAACACTAGCATGGTTCCAGGTGATTTGAATTTGCCAGTGGCCAAGGAGGACGAAGGCATCCGCCTCTACACCGACGAGGAAGCCGAGGCATTCCGCGCCAAGCTCGACACGCTGAAGTATCCCATCACGACCCAAGCCGCCTGCGAGGCGCTGGGCATTGATCTCAAGCGGTTGACGGGCAAAGACGGGCTGATGAAGAGCAGTATCGATGGCCGCGTTGGTCAAAACTTCGCCCGGGTCAGTCCCAACTATTCAATCTCGTTCCAGTTCCAGGTTTACATCCACGGACCGGATGGGAAGCCGGTTGAGAATGACAAAGGAGAAATCGACAAGGTTTCCATTTACCACCGCGTCGAAACGCGCGAGATTCGCAAGAAGGACGACAGGGTGGGGTTGTCCATCCACGACGATACCTTGTTCGTAGATGTGATGAGCCCGAGCGGGATCGGGGACGCCCGGCTCGCCTTAACCTCGGGAGTCTGGCCGAAGAAGGTGGTAGTCCGTCTGAAATACGCCGCAGACAGGCCATTCACCCGTCTGGAAGGGCCGGGAGTAACTTTGGAGGAAAAGGAAGAACAGGACGAATATCTCAAAGTCGAACTCTCGCCCAAGAAAGACGGCTACGAAGCGAGCATCCCTCCGACGAAGCGCAAAACCCTCTATCTTCACTGGGTTGATGCTTACCGAAATTAACCGGTCGCAAACCAAACAGACAGACATTCACATCGGCAACCAATTTCCAAGAAACTACCAACCCACGTGTCATTCCGAATACCATGAAAGCACATACAATCCTTCTGCTAGCCGTTCTCGTTCTGATTTCATTGACTCATGCTGCTGAATCCCGTAAAATGCACTGAAATAAATTCGCCCGGAACCGCACTGAAAAACACTGGTGGTAAAAATCCCGATGAATCAAAACGACCTCACACAACCTAAAGAAAGTATATGCCCAAATCCGCCATTCCCGACATGCTGAGTCACCTACCGAAAAATCCCGGCGTGACGGAGGAACTCATCTCCGACACCCAGCAACTCATCGGCTACGAATTGCCCGCCGATTTGCTCGACTTCTATCGCGCCTCCAACGGGGCCGACAACACGGCTTATGCAACCACGGCGGAAGGCACACCGCACATCCGCCTCACACCCATGGAAGACTGGGTCACCAACAGCGAGGACTACGATTTCTCGGCCAGGAAATTAGTCATGATCGGCGCGGACGGCGGGCCATTCGCGTATTGCCTGAGTTTAAAAACGCTGCCCATGCAGTACCGGAAGATTGACTACGGAGACAGCGGCCAGGGGGAATACGTGGGGAGCGGTTTCGTGGAATTTCTGGAAGCCGTCCGGGACGAACGAAAACTCAAGGCTCCCAAGACCAAGGAGAAACCGAAGCCGCTGCCGCCCTTGCCCAAAGACAAGCCCTTGCGCGAGTTGAAAGGTTTTCCTTATGGGGCAGCGGCGATGACACTATCGCCGGATGGCGGGCAAGTGTTGGGGGTCAATCGGGCCGGTTCCACGGCAATTGTATTCGATCTACTTACAGGTAAGCCAGAGGTGCTGACGCCCAATGGGAAGGAACTGTATTTGATTTCAGCGGGCGGATGGATGAAAAGCCGTGCCGTTCTCTGCGGCATGTCCTATGTGGACTCCGTTCCGGGCGGAAAGAGCAACATGCGATCCTATCTTTTCGATGGGAAGTCCGAAGAAACCTTGTGTGAATGGTTTTACAATCAAATGGATTCCGCATCGGGTGATCAGGGGAATTTTTCACCGGACGGCACCCGTCTTGTCATCACAGGCGCCAGAGCGCAGTTCTTCATTGATCCCTCCAGTGGCAAAACCATTGCCCCGCTGCCAAGACCCGCAAACTACCCGCTAAGCCTGGCTTGGACTACCGACAGCCAATATCTCGCACTGGGCAGGAGCCACGATGCTGAAACTCCGGAAGGCCGCACTCCGGATTGGCGGGTGATGATCGTGGATCGCGACGGCAAAGAGATGGCGCGAATCAAAGTGGCCCCTGATGATCGCAACGCGCGTGAACATCCGGGCGTGCGGTGCCTGCAATTCAACAGTGCAGGCGACCGGTTGTTGGTGGTGACCGACAAAGCGGTGGACATATACGCGTTGCAGGGCGCGAATCCATCAACACAGCCTGTGGCGACTTTCCGCGTGCCGATGCGGCACCTCCATGCCGCGTGTTTCGTCGGAACCGATCGTCTTGCGGTCACCACTGCCGAGGGACAGATCGTGCTTTTCTCGCTTGATGGACCAAAGCCGATCCGCACCTGGCAAAGCACCAAATTGCAAGCTCGCCTGCTGTTGGCCACACCGGATGGCAAATACCTGCTGACCGCCAACGGCGACGAGCCTTACGCCCCCGAAGCAGCCATCAGCAAGACCATCCGCGTCTGGAAGGTGGATGTTTGACAGCAGTCGGAATTTCACCCTAAAAGTCGTTCCATAAATACCAACCAATCAACAATTCCATGAATCCCATCCTTCGCACGTTTGCATTTTCCATCTCTCTCGCCTCGTCGTCATGGGCCGCCGCGCCGCAGGTCGATACCTCCACGCCCAAGGGCACGGTGAAAGGTGTGTTCGACCTCTCGGTTTCCGGCGATTTTGACGGCATGAGAAAGCTGTTCGGCACTCCGACCAACGAGAAGGAAACGGAATTGCTCGCCGAAGGGTTTAGCGACGATCTCTACGTGCCCGCATTATCCGCCGCCTGCTTGGAGAAGTTTCCCGATGCCAAGGTTTCGAATCCAGTGCAGATGCTCGAACGCGCCAAGGCCGAGATCGACAAGATGATAGAGAAAATCGACGGAGTTACGGCGACTCTAACGCCTGCCGATCCGCCTGCCGGCGGGCTAAAAAACAGCGGCCCGTTCCAACAACCGATGGTTTTCAAAAAAGTAGGAGGAGATTGGAAAATGGCGGTTACGGAAAATGTTTTCCTTCGCCTGCCCCCGCCGCAGATGAAGGCACTCGCCAAAGCACGATGTGACTTGATGCTCGAATCCATTCGCGACGTCAAAGCCGGTAAGTACGCCAGCTACGAAGAATTCAATAATGTGATGAATCAGAAACAAGCGGAGGTTCAAAAGCAGCACATGCCAGCAGCGCAATCGAATGCGGGTGGCGGTGCGCCCAGTGCTCACCCTCTCGACGACCCCAATTTATCTGACGACGACAAAAAGGCTGCGGTGATTCTCAAAGCAGCTTTCGCCTTGCTTGAGCAAAAAAAAGCCGAGGAAGCCGAAGCCAAAATTCTCGAAGTCTTTCCTCTCAAGCCGAAGCTTTCACAAAAAATTCGCGCGCAGGTTGGCAGCGTCATCGTCGGACTGGGGATGCTTGATGCCAAACGAGCCACGAAGCTTGGCCCGCAATGGGACAAACTGTGATACGGGATGCAAGTTTATGATAAACGGGTCAACCCCATGCAAAAATCCGCGATCCCAGATATGCTGAATCACCTACCGAAAAATCCCGGTGTGACCGAGGAACTCATCGGCTTCGAACTGCCTGTCGACTTGTTCTACTTTTACCGTGCCTCCAACGGGGCCGACAACACGGCTTATACAACCACCGGATCCCAAGGGACAGCACTACGAGCAGTTGATCGAACCGTTGGTCGGTTGCGGCATCCGCAGAGCGATCTGGTATCAGGGTGAGGCGAACCAGAATGTGGGCAGAGCCTACGAGCCTAAGCTCAAGTCGCTCATCCTCGGGTGGCGCAAGGCCTGGAATCAGGGCGACTTTCCGGTCCACTTCGTGCAGTTGCCGAGCCTCGGCGAGCTGCATCAGGACAAACCCGCAGGCGGTGACGGCCGGGCCGAGATTCGCCAGGCTTATGTCGCGACCCTCGCGCTGCCCAACACCGGCATGGCGGTCACCCTCGACATCGGCACCAAAGGCGAGCACCCGCCAAACAAATACGAAACCGGCGTGGGGCTGGCCCTGTCCGTCCTCAACAAGGTATATGGCTTGGAAAATATCACCGCCTGCCCCAACTACCAAAGCCACAAGGTCGAAGGAAACACCATCCGTGTCTCCTTCACCGATGATTCGAAGGTGAGCCTTATGGTTGCCAAGAAGGCGGAAAAATTGCCGGACGGATTCCTGCCGCCCGTTACCGCACCGGTCGCGAAGCTGCAGTGGTTGTCGATCTAGGACGCGAACGGCCAATGGGCACTGAGCCGAAGGAAAAATCGATGGTTCCCATCTGCTCGTTTCCGCCTAGGGCGTGGAAAAGCCTGACGCCGTCCGTTACGCCTACATTTTCCAACCGATGGGACATCTGGTTTACAACACTGAAGGCATGCCCGTCAGCCCCTTCTCTACCTGAGGGTATTGAGGCTCTGGCTTTCGGCCAAACGGGATCACTTCCTCATCTCCCACGAATAAGGGTTGTATTCAGATTTCCACGGATTCGTGATGCGCCCGATAGAAGTGCGATGACATACACCATGACAAATAGACCATCTGCTTCTGACGCGTCCCAAGCGCGTCGGAATCTCTTTCCCTCAAAGTGCCAAATTTAAGGCATGATGGTCGCGTTTCCGGGTTTCCCTCTATCCAAACAACTTCCGATCCAGCGAACGATACTGAATCGCTTCAAGGACGTGCTGGCTCTGGATGCGGTCGCTGCCTTCGAGGTCGGCGATGGTTCTTGCGACTTTCAGGATGCGATCGTGGGCGCGGGCGGAGAAGTTCATTTGCTCCATGGCGTGCTCCAAGTAGCCCGTGCCAGTGCTATCGAGAGCGCAATGTTCGCGCACCAGCTTTGCCGACATCGCCGAGTTGGTGGAGATGCCTTTGTTTTTTTCAAAGCGTTGCGTTTGAATGGCTCGTGCGGCTGAGACCCGCGAACGGATTTCTTCGGACTTCTCGCCTTGGGAATCCTTCGAGAGTTCGCGAAAATCCACCAGCGGCACTTCCACATGGATATCGATGCGATCCAGCAAGGGACCAGAAATTTTTCTGCGATAGCGCTCAATGATCGTGCTGCTGCAACGGCACTCCCTCTTGGGATCCCCATAGTAACCGCAAGGGCAGGGGTTCATCGCGGCGACGAGCATGAAGCGCGAGGGAAAGGTCAAGGCTCCTGCCGCACGGGAGATGGTAACTTGTCCATCCTCTAGCGGCTGGCGCAGCACTTCTAAGGTTTGTCGGCGAAATTCGGGGAGTTCATCGAGAAATAGCAAGCCGTGATGCGAGAGCGATACTTCACCGGGGCCGGGATTGGTTCCGCCGCCAAGAAGCCCAGCATCGGAAATGGTATGATGCGGCGCGCGGTAAGGGCGGGTGGTGATGAATGATTTTTTCGGATCGAGATTGCCGGCGATGGAATGAATCTTGGTTGTTTCAATCGCCTCATCTTCGGTCATATCCGGCAAAATGCTGGGAATGCGTTTGGCTAACATCGATTTGCCCGTTCCTGGTGGGCCAATCATCAGGACATTATGCCCACCTGTCGCAGAGATTTCTAAGGCACGTTTGACCTGAAACTGCCCTTTGACTTCTTCAAAATCGACATCCCAAATGCGATGCGAGTCAAAAAATGCTTTGCGATCCAATTGGTAATGCTCGATCTCGGCCTTGCCGGTAAAATAGTCCCATGCATGCCGAAGAGACTCGACACCGATGACCTCAATGCCCTCGACAATGGCCGCTTCTGCGGCGTTGACGATTGGCAAAATGATGCGTTTTTTCCCTTGAGCTTTTGCTTCCAGCGCCATGGGCAAGGCTCCTTTGATGGTGCGCACTGTGCCATCGAGAGCCAACTCGCCTGCCACATAGGCGTCGTCAACAGGCAATTGCAGTTCCGCACATGCGGAAGCCATAGCTAGAGCAATTGGCAGATCAAAGGAAGGGCCTTCCTTTTTCACATCTGCTGGCGCCAAGTTGACCGTCTTGCTGCCGTCAGCCAAAGACAGAGCACTTGCAATGATTGACGAGGTGACACGTTGCACAGATTCTCTTACGGCCGCATCAGGCAAACCCACGACGAAAATTTGCGGCTTTTCCGAACCCCACGCGTTGACCTCCACTTCCACTTCTTGCGCATCCACACCGCGTAAGGCCGCTGAATATACTCGTGTAATCATCCGAACAGCTTTTACGTGATTTTTTCCCATTTGGCAATCTCATTTCTTTCGGAGCCTATTTTTATGCCACTTTGACACATGAGGGCGATTTTGGTCGGACAAGTTGTCGCACGTCTCGATACTCTCGACATATCAGCGATCACGAATGTGAAAAATTTCCATGATCTACCAAGGTTTTTTGAACATTTTCGCATCACAGAACAATCGGCACAGATCTTGCTTCATTACATGTGGCAGCAATGCTAAAAAATAAATCATATTTCGCGAAGATTTTTAGAATGATTCTAAACAGCGTAGCGTTACTATTATTGTCAACCAACTAACATTATGGCATCTGAATTCGACAACAGTATCAAGGCGTACATGAAAGAAATCGCCAAAACCCCATTGCTCACTCTTGAAGAAGAAGTTGCTCTCGCGAAGCGCATCAAAAAAGGTGACAAAGCAGCACGTGAGACAATGATCAAAGCAAACTTACGCCTCGTGGTGAAAATTGCCCAAGATTATTCTGGCTACGGCTTGCCGGTTGCAGATTTGATTTCCGAGGGCAACATCGGCTTGATGAAGGCTGTGGATCGTTTTGATCCTGTAAAAGGAGGCAAACTCAGCACTTATGCAGCATGGTGGATCAAGCAATCCATCAAACGCTCCTTGGCAAACCAAAGCAAAACCATTCGTCTACCCGTTCACATGGTGGACAAGATTGCAAAACTTCGCCGCATTACTGTGATGCTCACCGAAGCGTTTGGTCGTGAACCGACCGACGAAGAACTTGCGGAAGAAACAGGCATTCCACGCCGTAAGTTGGCGATGTTGAAGCAAGCGTCACAACGCCCCACTTCTTTGGATGCTCCGGTGAACGAAGGCGAAGGAACCGCGTATGGCGAGATCATCGGCGACGAGAAAGCCTCCAATCCACTCGATTTGTTGTCGGATAAAAATCTGCAAGACAATCTTGGTGGTTTGCTAACCGTCCTGGATAAACGCGAGCGCGCTATCATTGACGAGCGCTTTGGTCTTACCGGCAAACGTCCTCTCACCCTCGAAGAAGTTGGTCGCGAATTCGGTGTCACCCGCGAGCGTATCCGCCAGTTGCAAAACAGTGCTCTAACGAAAATGCGCAATGCTTTGCGTAAAAAAGACGCACCCTCTGGCCAATCAGCGAAGAGCAAACTCGCGTAAATTCCCGAAAGAGTCGTGCTCAACCGTTACAATCGCCCGTGCATCGTCACGGGCGATTTTTTATGTATACAGATTTTTCGACATTTCTTGAACGTTTTGATTTGCCTTGATGGGTGCAGCGTATATGAGCAAGATTCGCGGCGTGCCCAATGACTTTCGCGCAGCTTTGCAGTATGTTCCCCAGTTCCGTGGGCGGACTTTTGT
Organism: Verrucomicrobiaceae bacterium; assembly: GCA_027487435.1. Classification (GTDB taxonomy): domain Bacteria; phylum Verrucomicrobiota; class Verrucomicrobiia; order Verrucomicrobiales; family Akkermansiaceae; genus UBA956. The sequence continues at coordinate 12,362 of JAIYDP010000160.1, forward strand.
GGTGAGCATCGATGCGGGAAAGTTACCGGAAGCCGCTGTGGCGGAATGTTTACTCGATCTTGCGGCGCTGGAAGACGTGGGAGTGAAACTGGTCTTGCTGGTTTTAGGTGGCGACGTAAAGGACTTTTACGCATGGGGGCTGGAGTGCGAAATCAAAGTTGCCTTGGCAAAAGGCACACCGGGTGAATCTTCGTTGTGCGATGAGATTGTAGAAATTTTGCAGCGAGGCCAAGTGCCGGTGATCGATGCTGCCACTCATGGCCCCTTGGACTTAGCAATTGTGGATTTGGTCGTTGGGCTCAAGGCGACAAAATTGATCACGCTTAGTGAAACGGGTATCTTGATGGATGGAGCGCCTGCGATTGCCATCCGCGCTGCGGATGTTGCTACTGTTATCGCGGCAGGAAACATCGAAGGTGCTGCTTTGTTAGAACAGGCTGCTGAGGCTTGCCGCCGTGGTGTCCCGCGGGTCCATGTATTGAATGGCCTCCAGCAAGGTGTGCTGGTGGACGAATTGTTTTCCAACGAAGGTGTGGGCACCATGGTTCACGCGGACAGTTATCGCGCCATACGTCCGCTGGTGACCGAGGACATCCCCGAACTGCTTGGAATGATCGGGAGATGTGTGCGTCGGAGTTTCTTGGTGCCGAGAAATTATGAGGAAATCGAAGAGCGTATCGACGATTATCACGTGATGGTCATCGATGACAACGTGGTAGGTTGCGTTGCCTTGCATGAGTATCATGGGGAGGACTGCGCTGAGATTGCTTGCCTTTACGTGAAGCATTCCAACGAAGGACATGGCTATGGAAAAGATCTCGTCCTACACGCGGAGCAAGTGGCGAGGAGCAAAGCGGTATCAAGAGTTTTAGCATTGACGACGCGTGCGGCAGATTTTTTTCGCGATCGTATGAAATATGAACAAGTGCCACCCGATCACTTGCCTGAGAGTCGTCGAATGATGTTAGAAAGAAGCGGCAGAGGATCTTTGGTTTTTGAAAAATGGCTCTGAGAGTGTATGCATCAAGCGATACATTTCATTCATTTTCTTGCTTATCAGCTTGCATAAGCGAGGGATACTGCACATCGTGGGAAAAATTATGGCGACGTTACGCAAACTCTTGATGTTAAGCTTGGTATTCCTGATAGGAGCTTGTCAGAGAGAGACACAATTGCAGCGGGCGAATCGCGAAAAAATCCTGCTCGTTGGCAATAGTAGCGAGCCGAAAGCACTCGATTTGCAACTCGTGACCAGCGTGGTGGAAAACAAGATTCTTTCTGCCTTATTCGAGGGACTTGTGGCCGATCATGCGAGTAGCGATACGGAGATGAAACCTGGCGTAGCGCTCAAGTGGGAGCACAATGAAGATTATACAAAATGGGTTTTTCACCTGCGGCATGATGCGCGGTGGTCGGATGGAGTAGCACTGACAGCTCACGATTTTGCCTTTGCCTATCAGCGCATGCTGCACCCTGACTTTCCCTCACCGTATTGTGAAATGCTATATTTCATCAAAAATGCACAGGAATTCAAGCTCAGAGAAGTTGCGGACTTTGACCAAGTGGGCGTGAAAGTGATTGATGATTTTACTCTGGAGCTGTCGATGAAAGAACCTGTGCCTTATTTGCCTGGAGTAACGAGGCATTTTACTTGGTTTCCCGTGCCCAAGCACGCGGTCTTGAAATATGGTAAAATGACCGAGCAGTTCACTCCTTGGACGGCTGTTGGCAATTTAGTTTGCAACGGTCCATTCGTTTTGAAGTCCTGGCAGCTCAACGATCACATTGAGGTAGTGAAGAATGCTTCTTATTGGGATGCCGCAAGCGTGAAGCTCAATGGGATCCGTTTCTTGCCTGTGGAAAATGCCTACACTGAGGCACGTGCCTTCCTCGCAGGGCAATTGCACACGACCTATCGCATCCCGGTTGACATGATCCCATACATGCAAGAGAACCATCCAGAGTTTCTCAAAATGGAACCATACATCGGTTCGCAGTTTCTACGCATCAATATCAACCGACCTGGTTTGAGCGATGTGCGCGTACGCAAGGCGCTCTCCTTGGCCATCGATGGTCAAGCGATCTGCAAGACGATCCTCCGCGGCTACGAGCCCGCCACCTCCTTCACTCCTAAGCTCGGCGATTTCAATCCCGAGCCAGTGATTACCTTTGATCCTGAAAAAGCCCGCGCATTTCTGGCGGAAGCGGGATATCCTGAAGGCAAAGGTTTTCCTCGTTACTCGATTTTGATTTCCGGCGGTGGTGGACGCAATCTCTCCGAGGCGATTCAGGCGATGTGGCAAGAGCATCTTGGCATCGTAGTGGACATCACCACCATGGACTTTGCCTCCTACATTGACACGCAGAACAAACTTGAATATGATATTTCTTCCGCAGGCTGGGTGGGTGACTACATCGATCCTACCACATTTCTTCTCATGTGGACGAAGGGCAATGGCAACAATAACACGGGTTGGCATAGCAACGAGTATGAACGGATGCTCTCCGAAGCGGCACACAGCGCGGATCCTGCGCAACGGATGCGTGTCTTCGAAAAGGCGGAAAAGCTGCTGATGGATGAGCGTCCGATTCTTCCTTTTGCCTGGCAGGCGCGAAATTACGTGCATCACCCGTCCGTCAAAGGCTGGCATCCTTTGTTGTTAGACAACCACCCTTGGAAAGACATTTCTCTGGACGAAACTGATTGATTTTATGTTTAATAAATTGTTTCACCGCCTACTACAGGGCATTGCCGTGCTGATCGTATTATTCACGATCACATTCTTTCTCTGCCGCGCCCTTCCCGGCGGACCTTATGTCTCAGAGAAGGCCATTCCCGCCCACGTGAAGGAACTGATGATGGAGAGAGACGGCTATAATAAAAAGGTGCATGAGCAGTATCTCATGCGCTTGGGAAATCTCTTGCGCGGCGATATTGGGCTCTCGACGCGCCTCTCGGGACGGCCTGTTAATGAGGTGATCGCGCAATCGTTTCCTGTCTCGTTTCACCTCGGCCTGATTTCTATGTTGTTCGCTCTGGCACTGGGGATACCTGCGGGGGTCATCGCAGCATGGAAAAAAAACATGAGCGTTGATTTCATTGTGATGACGTTGGCGATGTTAGGACTTTGTCTTCCGTCTTTCGTGTTAGGTCCCATTCTTGCAGAGATCGTGGGACGTCAGTGGAAGCTTTTGCCGTCCATGGGGTGGGAACCGACGAATGCCATGACTTGGATATTACCGATGATTACTCTCAGCGTGGGCTACGCCGCTTATTTGGCTCGCCTCACCCGCAGTGGTATGCTCGATGTTTTGTCGCAAGACTTCGTGCGCACCGCGAGAGCGAAAGGGGTTTCCATGCACCGTATCCTCATTAAGCACTGTCTGCGCGGCGGTCTGGTGCCCGCTGCTGCCTTCCTTGGTCCTGCTTTTGCGGGGATCATATCGGGCTCGCTGGTGATCGAATTGGTGTTCCAAGTCCCTGGCCTGGGGCGTCATTTCGTGAAAGCCATCGAGACCAATGATGTGAATGTCATCATGGGCATCGTTCTACTCTACGGTGGTCTTGTCGTTCTCGGTAACATTTTGTCCGATTTCCTTATCCTTTGGCTCAATCCACGCGCACGTGCGCAATCCTGATCGCATATTCCCATGTCTCTTGTCATCCAGAATGGAACCTCCCTGCTCGCCGATGCGATGCAGCGTTTGAAAAAAAACCGCGCTGCTGTGATGGGTTTTTATTGTCTTGGTTTGATCGTGATTTGCTGTCTGGTGCTGCCTTTCACGCCGATTCTCCGAGATCCGAACGCACAAAGCCTCGTCGATCAAAATCTTTCCCCAGGCGCGAAGTATTGGTTCGGCACGGACAATCTCGGGCGCGATATTTTTTCCCGCGTGTTTTACGGTGGCCGTATCTCCATCGCGGTGGCGGTACTAACCACTCTGGTGGCGGCGACCATCGGTGTTACTTATGGTGCCATTTCAGGCTACGTCGGCAATAAGGTGGATGCTTTGATGATGAGAGTGGTGGATGTGTTGTATGGGATGCCGTTTTTGATTGTTGTGATTCTTTTCGGCCGTGTATTGGAGAAGCATACCGCAAAGTGGTCGAATTTCGTGGTGGATATTTTTACCGCTGCGGATGCGACTCCTGCGAAAATCAATGACGTGCGCACTGCCGTGGAGCCCTTGGTAATGATGGCTCCACTTTTCATAGCGATTGGTGCCCTGTCGTGGTTGACGATTTCACGCATCGTTCGGGCGCAGGTGCTGAGTGTGAAAAAGCTCGAGTTTGTCGAAGCGGCAAGATCTCTGGGACTTTCACACACGAAAATCCTCTTCCGTCACATCCTGCCGAACTGCGTAGGTCCCATCATCGTTTACACCACACTGACAATTCCGGGCATCATGCTATTTGAGGCGGTGCTGTCCTTCCTCGGTTTGGGACTTAAACCACCGAACAGTTCTTGGGGCGTGCTGATCCAAGGCGGTTCGGATTTGATGCTAACCAATCCGTGGAGCTTGGTATTCCCCAGCGTATTCTTCTCCTTGACCTTGCTATCACTGAACTTCATCGGCGATGGTCTGCGCGATGCCTTTGATCCGAAAAGCTCGAAGGATTGATCTCCGCAGGCAAACAGAAACCTAGCTGCAGAGTTTTCGCGCGAAATCGCGAGCCCAGGCGTCGGCTTCGAGGACGGTGCCTAGTTCGCTAGCGGATTGCGTATGATGAGCACTCATGGTGTATTCCACGGTTTTCCAGATACCGGGAAAAGAAATCGTGCCATGGATGAAGGCATCGACGGCAATTTCATTAGCTGCATTAAAGACAGCGGGCAAGGTGCCGCCAGTGGTGCCAGCGGCGCGCGCAAGGCCAAGCGCGGGAAAATCTCCGCTGCGTGGGGCAAGAAATTCAAGCCGCGCTAGGGAGGGGAAATCGATGGGGCGAAGCCCGCCTTTTTTCCGCTGAGGCCAGGTGAGGGCGTATTGAATCGGAAAGCACATGTCGGTGTGGCTCATTTGCGCAAGCACCGAGCCATCGATGAATTCGACCATCGAGTGGACGATGCTTTGTGGATGGACGACGACATCGATTTTGTCCATGCCGATGTCGAAGAGCCATTTTGCTTCGATCATTTCGAGGCCTTTATTGAATAGCGTTGCAGAATCAATGGTGATTTTTCTGCCCATCTCCCAGGTCGGGTGCTTGAGTGCTTGCGCGAGAGTAACCTGTTCAAGATCCGCGGCAGCGGTGTTACGAAATGGCCCACCAGATGCGGTGAGGATGAGGCGGGAAATTTCATCAGCGCCTCCTTGATGACCATCCAGACATTGGAAAATGGCGTTGTGCTCGCTATCGACAGGCAACAGCGTCACGCCAGCGCGGCGGGCTTCATTGGTAACGACTTCACCGGCCATGACGAGGATTTCTTTACTGGCGACGGCAATGTTTTTTCCTGCATGAATGGCAGCAAGGGCGGGTTGCAAACCTGCGGTGCCAACGATGGCGACCAGCACACAATCTGCCTGTGTCAGTGTTGCTACATCGATCAAGCCTTGGGGACCGAGATGTAGTGTGACATCGGAAGCGAGCATCGAACGCAAAGCGTCTGCTTTTGATGTGTCATAGAGTGCGACGTGTTTGACTCTCGTGGCATGGGCTTGTTCGGCGAGTTTGTCGATGCTGCCATGAGCGGCTAGTGCGATGATTTCGATTTCCTCCGGCAAATCCTCAGCGACCTTGCATGCGGAACAGCCAATGGAGCCAGTGGAACCTAACAAAACGACTTTTTTCGGCATGGAATCAGTGGGTAAGGATCAAATAGAAATAGACCGCAGGGGCGGTGAAGCAGATGCTATCAATGAGGTCGAGTGCACCGCCAATGCCTGGTAGGAAATGGCCTGAGTCTTTGACATCCAGCGAGCGTTTCCATAGGCTTTCGGCAAGGTCCCCAAGCACAGCAAGGATGCCAACGACGAGAGCTAGTAGAACGACGTGCACCCAAGAGTCGTGAAAAAGTGCCGATGTGCCAGGCATATAAAGGAATAGCAAAATACCAACAAGTTGAGGGAAGACGAGTCCGCCAGCCAAACCTTCCCAAGTTTTTCCAGGGCTTACGTGGGGAATCATCTTATTTTTGCCAATCAATGAACCGGTGATGTATGCTCCCATGTCAGAGAACTTGGTGACAGCAATGCACCAGAGCAGCAGCGGAGCACCGGGAAGGGAACCTTGTCCAGGAGCGGCGAATTCAATGCGTGCGGTAAAAGAAAAAAGCCATGGGATCCACAGCAAGCCAAGTATCGTAGTGGTCATCGAGAGCAGCGAACTATGACCTTTGATTGGGTGACGCAGTTGTGCGATGAAGGTGCCAGCAACGGCGAGGAAAATGAACATCCCGTCCATCCACTGTGGAAGATGCGACCGTGAATGTAGGAAGAAATACAACATGCCCGCGCAGAAGGCAACGCAGAGAGCAATACCCCATAGAGCATTGGCAGCTATGGCGCTTTTTTTAGTAAGGGAGAAATATTCGATGGTTCCCAGCAATGCGAGGGCACTAATCAAACTAAGATGCGCCCATGGTTGCATACTGGCAAAAGCCGTGATCACCACGCCCCAAAGGAGGACTGTGCTGAGAGAGCGGCGGAAAAACGTCTGGGTTTTCGTGACAGTTCCTGACGAGGGTGGCATGCGAGTGCATTTCAACGCTTTGCGGGGCAATAGGCAACAAGGAAAAGGGAAAAGATGCGCTAATTCTTACTTAACCCGAAATCCAAAGTAGAACGCCGCTAGGCTTTCCGACGCACTCGTTCGGATCTTTGGCTTAAGGAGCATCGGCAGGGAAGGGATCTGCATCCAATCGAAGTTCTGTATCCTCTAGGGTGGGCGGCAGCGGGCTACCTGGATCTTTTGCTGGACGGAGCACCGCAAGTGATAGTGCAGTGAAGATCAGGGCCGTGATCACCAAGTAAATCCACAGATGGTGATGAGTCTGCATATTCGTGCCGAGTTTGCGAATACGTTTTTCTAACGAACTTGGCGCTGCCATGGCCATTGCCGAATAGGGCGCAGAACTGGCTAAATCGCAAAGAATGTGGGCGTAGGTATCCTTGCGAAATCCACTTTTGATGACACGTGCATCGCAGTTGTACTCCGAATGATCGACCCATTTGTGAGAGAGCCACGCGACGCAAGGATTGAACCAATGGAGCGATCGAGCGCACAGGCTGAGTAGTCGCCAAAAGGGATCGCGATTCAGATGATGACTGATTTCATGAAGGAGCACCGCATCTCTTGTGGTTTCCGACCAGTCCCGCCAGTGTTCTGGCAGATAAATCGTCGCGCGGAAATATCCAGAAGCAGCAGGGCCGCCATCGCCATGAAGTTGGCGAATTTCAAGATTTCCTTGATGTCCGATGCGCTCGCAGCAATTTTTGACCTGCGCCATCAATTCGGTATCGGTTATGGCTATCGATGCCATTCGCCAGCGACGAAGTTGCCAGAAACTGGCGGCAATCTTGGCGAGGCAAAAGAAAACACCTATGCCCCAAAGCAGTTTCAGCCACAACGGCGATGACTGCCGTGCGATCTCGATCATCGGATGGATTTGGGTATTGGCAGGTAGTACATGCCATTCAGGTAAAAGTAGCATGGCAGGCAACATCAAGAGTGCCGTTAGTGCCGCGCGAGTGATCCGATAAGTGGCTTCCGCATTTTTGCGCTCCATCCAAGCAATCACCAACAGCGCTGCTGCGGAAAAAATCCATGTGTAGAGAAAAAGAGAATACATCGCATTATTTTTTAGGAGGTGATTCAGAATCGATCAAAGCACGGATCCGTGAAATTTCGTCATGGGAGAGATGTTGTTCATTGGGATCTAACAAAGAGGCGACAAGTCGTTCCGGCTTGCCTTCAAAAAAGGTCTGCAAAAGATTGCTCAGAGCGGAACGTTTGGCTTTTTTTTCTGCAACGGCAGGCTTGTAAATGTAGCGCCTTGAATCCTTGCCTTGCATCACAATCCAACCTTTTTGTTCCAGGGTTGCCAGAAGTGCTCGTATGGCCGAGTAGCTTGGCGGATCAGGAATATGCTCCATGACCTCTTGCGCGCTCGCCTGCCCAAGACGGTAGAGAATGTCCATGATCTGTCGCTCACGTCGCGATACGCCTTTTTCCCAATTTGGTTCCACAACGAAATGTGTATCATGTGCTGGAAAAACCGCAATTAAAAAATTGCATGGCGCTGGTGGTTTGTTTTCGCTATGGCAAAGACATGCCACGCATTGCACTTCTTCAGTCGCAGACATTTGCCACCAAGGCCGAATCCATGGAGCACCATCAAGCTCTGATCCGCGAAGCCGCGAAACAGGGTGCACAGATTGTGGTGACCCAGGAATTGTTTTTGACGCCGTATTTTTGTACCGTAGAGGATACAGAGCGTTTTGATCTTGCGGACCCATTGCCAGGGCCGGTCACAGACGAGCTTGCAGCCGTTGCCGCAGAATGCGGGGTGGTGCTGATCGCATCGTTGTTTGAGCATCGTGGACCAGGGCTTTATCACAACACTGCGGCCATTTTTGATGCAGATGGAAGCTTGCTAGGGTTGTATCGAAAAAACCATATTCCGCAGGATCCTGGGTTTGAAGAAAAATTTTACTTCACTCCCGGCGATTTGGGATACCCTGTATGGCAGACACGTTTTGGGAAAATTGGCGTGCTCATTTGTTGGGATCAATGGTATCCTGAAGCAGCGCGAATGATGGCATTGGGTGGTGCGCAGTTGTTGATTTATCCTACTGCGATCGGTTGGCTGCCCGAGGAAAAGGCGGAGCTTGGTGCGGCTCAGCATTGTGCCTGGGAGACCGTACAGCGCGGTCATGCTGTGGCTAACGGATGCTATGTGGCTGCTGTCAATCGTAGTGGTAGCCACGATGGCACAGAGTTTTGGGGGCAATCCTTCGTGGCCAATCCTTATGGCGAACTGATTGCTAAGGCGAGCGTCGGGCGGGAAGAAATTCTTTATGCCGAGATCGATTATGACGCAGTGGAAGGATTTCGCAGGATCTGGCCATTTTTCAGAGATCGTAGAATCGATAGCTATGGAGATTTGACTAAGCGTTGGCGCGATTGAACCTTATGGTTTCGAGATATCAGGTTTCTTTGCGGAAACAGATTGATCGATGAATTGATCAGAGAATACCAGTTCGCTGATAACCCAATCGGAAGAGACAACGTTTTCGATTTCGTACTGATTTTTCTCCGCTTTAATATCGCGGTGGAGGTTCAGAACACAGGATACACTATCGGATTGCTTGAGTAGATTTTGCAACGCTAGGTCACATGAAGAGTCGCGTTTGACATATCCAACAATATTGGGAAGGTCAGGCTGGTAGGTGAGTTGGTAAGCATGCCAAATGGTTTCGTCGTCGTAGAGACCGTTGTAGTAATTGGCTTTGTCAGTAACCATAACACGAACGCGTCCCGTGGTGCTCACATTTTCAAAAAACTCGGACCAGTCCTTCGAATGAACTTGCATACTAGAACCGGGATCAACCTTCCATGAATCATTGATGTGAACGAGATTGAGCAACATGCTTTTTCCTAATGCATCTGAAACAAGCAGTGAGTCAACAAAGCGATCCGTAATTTGGCGAGGGCCGAGGTGCTGCACATCCTTGAGTTTCCATCCCTCTTTTTTCATTCGAGAGAGTTTCGCAAATGCCATGGGAATCTCATCTTGATCGCCCGATGCGACACCCGACCAATCAGTGACTTCCGTCGCTTCGAGGAAACGTTTGGCAAGTTCGACCGCTTGCTTCTCGCTAGGGTGTTTAACTTGGAGCACTTCTGCTTCTTCACTCACGAAAGCAGCTGCCTTTTTAGCGTTTTTCACCTGATCTAAGATCACATAGGTCAAGGAACCCAAGAGCGCTAAGCCAATAAAAGCGTAAAAATAACGGAGTTTATCTTGGAAGTTTGAAGTATGTTGAGATCGATACTTTGCCTGTGATGCTGCCACTTCAGCTTCAACAGCGGGATCAGCTTTGGGCATGCGCGCTGTTTTACCGAGGCTCTCTTTTTTTTGAGCTTTGGTATAGTTGGTAATTCCTCGCTGAACGTGCTTATTTTTCATTGCCGTAATAGGGGAGGCGGATCAACGAGGTAAGAGTGTGATGCGCGTCGGATCATATCGATCGCTGGGGCGAAACAACCATCCTGGGTTTTGATCGACAACTTCGTAGCGGCTGAGCAGGAATTCAGGCAAGAACTGGTTGCTATTCAAATCATAGACAGTACGGCCTGTGTAATTTCCCCAGATACGATATTCGTAGTTTTGGTCGAAACCATATTTTTGGTCGCCAGAGCCACCACCGACAAATCGATCAGGGTTCAACTGCTGCCGTTCTTGCATGACAACCAGCCTTGCATGGCGAGCCTGTTGACCAGGCTTGCGCAAATAACCCCAAAAATTCGTCTTATTGACGAAATATCTCCGGCCGTAGAAAAAATCACCCCGGGCTTCTGCTGCGATCTGTGCTGAGCGTTCTTGCTCCGTTGGTCCACCCATTGAACCGCCGCCGATGCTGTCTGCGCATTGGCTGAGCAACAGAGCAGTTACAAACGGGATAAATCGAAGAAAAAATGGTTTCACAGACATGATGGCCTGCCACAGGATATGTTGCATCCGTTGCTACGGCAAGAGGGAAATGACAAGACAGTCAATTGCTCGATGGTCGCTTTTGCATTTTCCAGTTCGATTTTCATGCTGTGCACGCAAATCTATTTCACTAGCAGGAATGAATAACGAAAAAACCATCGATAAGAAACGATGGAGCCGGTTGACGGACTCGAACCGTCGACCTGCTGATTACAAATCAGCTGCTCTACCAACTGAGCTAAACCGGCTTTGATGCTGCAACATATTGTTACGGCGGGCGCACAACGTATCCGCGCAGCGAGAACTAGGCAAGATCTTTTTTCAGTCAAAGCAAAAAAAAACAGCCCGCTGAGAAGCGGGCTGTCAATCACGAGAGAAACAACGAATCGAGAGTTACTTGGAATCTGCGATGTAGCTGGCTTGTGCCGCGCCTTTTTTGATTTTCTGCGTCTTGATCCAGCTCATGCTGGCGCGGAGGCGCTCGCCAACTTTTTCAATTGGGTGCGCTGCTTCTGCTTTGCGAATGGCGTTGAAATTCTTGTTGCCATCTTGAAACTCTTTGGTCCATTCTTTGGCGAATTTTCCGTCTTCGATGGCTTTGAGTTGCTTGCGCATGCGCTCTTTGACGGTCTTGTCGATGATCTTTGGTCCTACAGTAACATCTCCGTATTCGGCAGTCTCGGAAACGGAGAACCGCATGCCGGCAATGCCTTGCTCATTCATCAAGTCAACAATGAGTTTCAATTCATGGAGGCACTCAAAGTAAGCCATCTCTGGCTGATATCCTGCTTCTACGAGAACTTCGTATCCAGCTTTGACGAGTGCCGATGCACCGCCGCAGAGAACGCATTGTTCGCCGAAAAGATCCGTCACAGTTTCTTCACGGAAGTTGGTTTCAAATACACCAGCACGGGTGCAGCCTACGCCGCGCGCCCAGGCAAGTGCGGTATCTTTGGCTTTGCCTGAAGCATCGTTGTGCACGGCAATGAGGCCGGGAACGCCTTTGCCATTGACAAATTGCGAGCGCACAGTGTGGCCCGGGCCTTTTGGTGCAACCATGATAACATCAATGTCGCTTGGAGGGGTAATGGTTTTGAAGTGGACGGCAAAACCGTGGGAGAAAAGAAGTGTTTTGCCTTTTTTAAGGTTCGGCTCGATGTCTTTGGCGTAAACAGAAGGCACAACGGTATCAGGTGTGGCGACGAAAATTACGTCAGCAGCTTTGACGGCATCGGCAGTTTCCATAACTTCGAAACCGAGCTTCTTGGCGACTTCCCAAGATTTCGATTTTTTGTAGAGGCCGATGATGACTTTGCAGCCACTGTCCTTGAGGTTGAGAGCGTGAGCGTGTCCTTGGGAGCCGAAGCCGATTACAGCAAGTGTCTTTTTCTTGATCGGGGTGAGTGAGGCATCCTTATTGGTATAAATTTTAGCGGCCATGATGGAGTTCTATATGTTTCGGTGTAGCTGCCGAGCGAATGTAAGGACGCATCGGCGGACGGAGAAACTTTCAGGGAATTGCTCGCACGTCAAGAAATTGATGCGACATGCAAACACAAATATCGAAGATTCCCCTACTGACAGCACATCGAGCAATCGAGAGAAATGGAGCTACGCCGTAGCCGCATCGCGGCTTCTCAATAATAAGGGTCAGACAAAGAACAATTACGCATGATCATTCAGCAAGGGAAATATGCGATCTTCGTAAGAGTAGATGGTAACGATTCAGGCAAACCTTGCGCAATGTCGCGTTGTGAAATCGTTTTTCTCTTTGCCTACGTCATCTGCCACTCCTTGCGGGTATTCAATGACGCATTTCAAAATGAAAGATGCTCCGTAGCAAAGGTTGCGTATTGCGCCACAGATTTTCAGCTTCGATGAACCACGCGGCACCGAAGGATTGAAGGCTAAGAGAGTCGATCGCCAGACAGAAAAGCAAGGAAAGCGCAAGAATATTGGCCAGATAGATTGTCGCAATGGAAAAAAAGGTATCGTTATCTCGGAGATCGGGTTGGTTGCGAGGAATCATCCACAATGTCCATAAAATATGGAATGTCCAGGTAGCGCCAGTGAGCAAGTATAAGACTTGCTCCGACTTTTCAGGCAGATCGACTAAATACGCTAGTGGTCCGTAAATCCCTATGATCATCATCGACCAGAAGGGAAAAAAATACGGTGATAGAGAAATGATAATGTTGTGCTTGTTGGTCGTTACGTATCCACCATCGGCACTGACTTTTAGATCCATAATTCGCCCGAGGTGTAGCATGGCGAATATGGCATGAGTCAACTCGTGACCAAGAACGTAGAGATGCAAAAAAAAGCGCTGCTTGAGCTTAGTGAAAAACCATCCAATCATCAGAATGGATCCTGTAGCGAAAAGCCAAAACTCGGGACTATACCAAAAGCCTTTCGCAAAAGAGCTCGAAGAAAGGAGGTCGAATAAGGTGAGCGTAGTAATCGCTCCTAAAATCAGAAGAAATATCGCCATCGACCATCGAAACAATCGTTGCGGCAGACTGATGAAAGTGACGTCGTAGATTTCATCTTCCGCGACCATCGCTCGAATATTTCGCTGAGATGGATTGGTAACAAAATGATTTGTCGCATGTTCCGCACGCCGATTTGCATTGCGAAGCGGTTCAAAAAAATCGTCACGCGGCACTTGTTTGTTAAGCGCACGGGACTTTTTTCTTTTCTGAACTTTTCGAGCTACGGTCATGAGAAGACGTAACACCTGATTATCAAGAAAACTAAACTATGCAAGAAAAAAGCTCAAGCCATCCGCGCAGCGTGGTTCATCGATCTTGCAAGAGCAAAGACTTTAGAAGATCAAAGGAGCAATTGCAAGAAAGCCGAAGCTTCACAAAATCCCCATCAGCGAAAGGACACCGCAAGCTCCCCAAACAAAGACAGCAGCTACGGCGGTGATCAAAAGAATGGCACAGATTTCAACTTGACGAGCAGACATGACGGCGAAACTTAATCGACATGACTCAGATACGCAATAAAAAAAGCAAACCATGAAGAACTTGAATACGGATTGTTTTGATCGAGAATTTTTTCTTCCGTAGGGATTTTAATCCCTAAACTTCTGATTCCGTCAGATATTGTTTGCGTCTGCTGTCATTCTTTGTGGCGCAACGGCCTCTTCCAGCCTATTCATCAGGCTGTCATCGGTGTCATTCTATTTGGCGCCTTTTTTTTTGACACATTAAAGCAACTATGCTGTAATGAGCAATCATGAACGTATTTGACCGACTGACCTGCGCAATAGTCAACACATTTAGTCTTCGTTCCGCACTCCTTCTTTTCGTCGGATGGCTCTCATTCTCTGCGGTAGATTCCTTGCGAGCCGCCCCAGTTTATCGTATCCAGACATCATTGTCGGCGTCGGGTTTCAAAGTAGGAGAAGAGATCCACTCATGGGAGAGCCTGATTATCGTTTCCCGCCCGAGTCCGGGGGACAATTTTTGGTATCGCTTGCCACACACAGTTCAGGTGACTGGGGATCTCCCGCCGGGCATTCAATTGGTGCAAAAAGGCGCGGGGTTCCACGAGCTCGCGCACTTCACGGGCACGCCGACCCAAGCTGGGCAGTTCACGGTGCAGGTGCAGGCGACGATGGCCGATGGGCTAACGACGACGCAAGAGGCCGTCACATTCATTATCACCGATCCACGAGATGACAGCTATACCGTGCAAACTTGGGGGTTGACTCGACTGCTCCAGGGGAAGCAGGTAGGTAATGCGGGTGCGTTTCTCGTCGGACAATGGCAGTCCTTGCTAAAGGCTCCGACCAAGGTGCAGGCCACTGGTTTGCCAGCAGGCGTGACTATTTCAGAGAGTCTAGCAGGTTATTACTCTATCCAAGGCGCGCCTGAGGTTGCTGGGAAATTCTCTGTGACACTTGCCTTTTCGTGGCCCGATGGTGCTCCCATCGCTCAGACCACGGCGGACTTGGAGGTGCTCCCGTCTGATTACAAGCCGAAGCAGACGCTCTCGGTGGTCGTGCTGGGACCGATCCGTGAAAAGGTGTCCTATGCCCCGCACGGCTACAAAGCACCGTTCCTTTATGTAGAGGATGAGTTCGGTGCTCGCTCATCCGAGCCGTTGATCATTACCGCCACTGGGCTGCCCGCAGGTCTGTCAATTGACTCGCAAGCACCAGGCAGTGGGTTCGTCGTTGGTCGTCCGACTCAGACAGGCACCTTTGCGACCACCTTCCGCGCCACCCTGCCCGATGGGACTGTCACCAACGAGGTAGTAGCTTCGATCGAAGTGCTGCCTGCCATTCCGTTTACGGACCTTGCTGGCACCTACGACAGCGTGGTGGATCGTTCCGAATCACTCAACGGCAACAACGGCGGACGTCTTCGCTTCACCCTGACGCGTGGTGGTCAGGCCACAGGGTTCATCATCCACAACCTCGTTCGCTACCCTTTCTCCAACGCGGCTTTCACCTTCGATCCTGACACAGGCGATGTCACTATCACCCCGCCTGGGTCAGGTGTGACAGTGAGCGGCAGCATCGCCCTCAGCGATGAATATTCGTCCGGCAGCCCGCAGCCTTACATCACCTTCGGTGGCGAAGTCGTCAACGCCAGCAGCTCCGCTGCGGTCCATGGCGCACGCGCCACCGCCCGTAGTGCAACCAATCCAAGCCCATATGCCAGCGACAAGAGAATCAACCTCGTGTTCCTCAATGAGAGCAGCTCGGCCGCTGGTCAGCCCTCAGGTGCTGGTTTCCTCGCTGCCAGTGTCTCACCCGTCGGCAATGTGACGCTCACGGTATGGGCTCCTGATGGCAGTGCTCCAGTGAGCCTCGCGACCACGCTATCTGAAACGTCCTTTGGCGCAACATTCCCCGTGTATTTCATCGTTCCCAACTCGAGCGGTTCCAGCACGCTTTCTGGGCAAGTTTTTATCAATTCCGATGGTGATGCCGCAGGAGAACTTACGTGGTATCAGTCTGCGACCAATCGCGGTGCCTTCCCCGACGGTATCTCGCTTATAGAATATGCAGGTGTGATCGGCTCGCGTCACATACACGAGCCTGCGGGACAAAATTTACTCGGCCTCGAGGAAAGTATCAATACCGCGCAATTCGATCTGATTGGTGAGGATGTGTCCGCCGAGCCAGAAGCCGCACTTACCCTGCAGCGCTCCAGCATGACGGTCGCCTCCACTGCGAATGTCAGGGCCATGAAAATGCGCTTCGACAACAAAACAGGTATCCTCACCGGCAGTCTGACTCTGCCTGCAACAAATACCAGTCGTGCGCGTGCCGTTACTTTCCGTGGTGTCAGAACCCCTAATGACACTGGCATTATCGGCCACTTCACCACTCCGAGTAGCATCAAGTCCACTCGCCGCGTCGCCGGAATGCTGATGATTGACAGTGCTCGTTAGAGTTATTCCGCGGGTTACCCGCCCACGGAATCTCTCGGCTGAATCCCGCGTAAATTGAATTCCTGACAGTAAAAACAAAATTCCAGTAGCTATCTCATGTCTTCACGCTCTGTCGCCATCTTAGCAGCAGTTTTCGTAGGAGGGGCAGTTTGGATTTTTATAAGTGATCGGAAGACGCCCATTGCCCAATCTTCGGAGTCGACTGAGGAGATGCGCAAAAGCTCGCGCTCAAGAGTCCGTGATGCATCGCCAAGCAAATCCGCCGTAGAACACCCTTCGCTCGTAACTCCCACGCAGCTCAACGAGGATCGCCGTAAACTGGATGAAACACTTCAGCTTTTCTCAGGAAATACATCTACGGATACTACCAACACCGCTCAGGCCCTCATTAACCTACTGCCGGAGCTCACCAGATCTGGACAAATGGAGTGCGCGGAGCATATTACCAATCTGCTGAGCAATGAGGAATACCCGCGCGCATTGCCAATTTGGGTAAATCCAGCTTCGGATCCCGACGTAGTCATGGTTTTCGCCACGGACTTATTGAACCGCCCGGCGCGAGTGATGATGCCTGCGATGCTGGATGCGATTAAAATGCGGAATCATCCCTACCACGATGAGGCCAAGAGAACGATGCAGAACCTATTGGATCATGACCACGGCGACAACATCCCGCAATGGGAAAACTCCATGAATTCATTTTTGGAAAATGAGGCAACCGAGATAAGTGAGCTCGCGCCCAGCCCTTCGCAGTAAAACGACTGGGTCAGATCTAGCAGGTTCAAATTGAGAAAGACATAAAGATCGATAGGGATGAGCTTGTGCATGATGGCTCCGACGTTGGTGATTTTGGACTTGCCTTGTGCTTTGAGGCGAGTTGCAAATTCGGAACCGTGAAAAAAGTGTGTCGAACTTCACCGAACCTGTGAAATAGATGACGACTTCCCCAAGAAGCAGATCGTCTCGATCCTGAGAGTAGCATCAATCGTAAGTGACCGCGATGTGCGTCACCATTTTCCCGTGATCTCCCATCCAAGGCGGCATGCCTTCATTCCCAGGCTTGGATTTTGCGTTTGGTGCCGCGTAAGAGCACACGAGGCACTAACAAGGTTTGGGAATACTCTCAAAACCATTCCGCGTATGTTAGACATGTTGGCGTACGGAATGATCGGGAAAAACAGGGCCAACCGTCATCCTAGTGTTTCTTCGCGCTTCATAAGATCGTAGAAATTGGCGTTTTCCCCCTGACTGAGGAGGGCGTGCGTAGAGGTAATTCACCAGAAATCAGAGGGACTCCAGCGGAATCTGTCAATTGCCGCGCCACGCGCAAGGCCTCTTTGTTTGCGGCACCGAGCGTGGTGAAAGGATTTGTTGAGGCGTTTGCCAGGCGGTAGTGGCTTACGACGAAGCGGATCCAGTAGCCGGAATCACGGCGATATACAGGAACCGTGGCAGAGCCGAATTTGAGCAAATTGTGCGGACCGAGCTTCTTCTTGCGCCGAGAAACCACTGACTTTACAGGGAAATGTGCGTTATTTTTCTGACTTTATCACCACCCAACATAATGATCGTGGTCGAGGCATCAATTTTTCCGCCCATCCAACCCCATGAACCTTTGATAGTTAAGGAGTTATGAATGGCGCACTCGTAGGGACTCGAACCCCAAACCTTCTGATCCGTAGTCAGACGCTCTATCCAATTGAGCTACGAGTGCTTTGGTTGCCGTTGCCATATTGCATCGGCGGGCGAGAAAGATGATTCGTATTCGAAGCTAGGTCAAGTTTTTTTCTCTACATTTTTTCAAAATCTTTGATTCCCCTCTTATTTCGCTAAAAAATAGAGTCGTAGAAGCTCTGCGATTTGCGTGAAATTTACACCCGGGCGCAGAGGGGAAGGGGAGTTTCGCGTAAGTAAAGGCACCGTTTCCCGGGTATGGTCGGTACCGTAATGATAAGGGTCATTGCCGTGATCGGCCGTGATAAAAAGAAAATCGTCTTCGCTCACTTGTGGCAAAAATCCCCCGAGCCATTCATCAAACTTCCTCAGCGCATCTGCATAGCCTACGGCATCGCGCCGATGCCCGAAAAGCATGTCAAAATCGACAAGATTCGCAAAAATAAAACAGACTTCACTCTGATTCTCGCGCCACAGACGCTCAATGCATTTCATTCCTTCCTCGTTCGATTTGGTCGGATAGCTCTCCGTGATTCCTTGGGCACAAAAAATATCCGCAATTTTCCCGACTCCTATCACTTTCACGCCGCGCTCCTCCAGATCCTCCATCACCAAGCGCGGTGGCATTAGCGAAAAATCGCGCCTTGCTGACGTTCTTTCAAAGGGCCTGCCCTCTCCACCACGAAATGGCCGAGCGATCACACGGCCAATTCGCAATTCTTTCTCGTCGATGACATCGCGTGCTGCACGGCACACATCATAGAGCCTTTCAAGACCAAAAGCTTGCTCATGCGCCGCAATTTGCATCACCGAATCCACGCTGGTGTAGAGAATCGGCGTGCCATCGGTGATATGCTGCGCGCCAAATCGCTCAATCACTTCTGTGCCCGAAGCGATCACATTGCCCATAA
>JAIYDP010000229.1 GCA_027487435.1 Verrucomicrobiaceae bacterium
CGGCTTTGGCGTGCGTTGACTCGGAAAGAGGTCGGGCAGATACGCGCTGTGGGGATGAAACAACCCGTGGAGATTTTGCCGAATGGGATTCGTTTGGAGGAAATCGATCAAGTAACGAGTGCGGATGACGACGCTGCATTTGCCAAACGCTTGCGTCCGAAGCGAGCCTTGTTCTTGGGTAGACTTCATCCAAAGAAGGGTCTCGATATTCTCATTCCTGTTTGGGGAAAGATCGCGAAGGATTTCCCCGATTGGGAATTGGCGATTGTGGGGCCAGATGAAGGAGGTTATCTGGCAACAGTTCAAGAGATGATACGTGCAAGTGGTGCTGCGGATAGCATTCAAGTGTTCGGCTCTGTACGAGGGGCTCGTAAGGTGGCTGCTTTTCGATCATCAGATTTGTTTGTTCTTTCTTCTTACTCAGAGGGATTTCCCGTGGCGATTGTCGAAGCATCTGCACACAGGCTTCCATGTGTCATCACGACGGAGTGCAATTTCCCCGAATTGGCCGAAGCAGAAGGCGGGTGGGAGAGCCTGCCAACTATCGATTCTTTTGCGGAAGCGTTAAAAAATGCATTGCGATCTGATGACCTGGCACTCAAGCAACGTGGAGAAAAAGGTCGTGCCCTCGTAGAGTCCGAATACACTTGGCCGGTGATTGCGCGGAAGATGCATGATGCCTGCGCAGCACTTCTTTAAGATTTTTTATGAAAACGAAATTGAACCAATTTAACGGTTCTTTAGGACTCGACCGAGGTAGAAGCAAAAGCTTCGAGATGCTTTGGTATGTATTCAAGTGTGTTTTTTTCTTGAGTCCACTTCCTTGGCCGACAAAGTTAAAATGTTCATTGTTGCGTATGTTTGGTGCCAAAGTGGGAGTTGGGGTCAACATTAAGCCCCGAGTAAATATTCATTTCCCTTGGAAACTTGAGCTTGGCGATTGGTGCTGGCTGGGAGAGGAAGTTTTTATTCTTAACTTTGAGCCCATACGTATCGGCCCTCATTCGTGCATCTCTCAGAGGGTATTTCTTTGTGGAGGGAATCATGATTTTCGTGATCCTGCATTTAGCTTTCGCAACGGGCCCATCGTGGTCGGAGCTGGTGCCTGGGTTGGTGCGCAATGCTTTGTCGGCCCGGGCGTTGAGATCGGCGAGGAAGCTGTTTGTGTTGCGGGATCGATTGTGACGAAAAGTCTTCTTGGCAACGTCATTTACGCGGGGAATCCAGCAAAGGAGATTGGAACAAGGTGGAAGGATACGGCGGTGCAAAAGAATGATGCATTGTGAAGCATGAATTCGCCACAGGAGCAGAAAAGATCAATACCATGGCCCTCATGGTTGACATTGCGGGTCATCATCAAACTGTTGGTCATCGCGATTCTTGTATTGGTGGTGTATTTTACCGTGCGGGAAGATTCGAATTTTTCTTCCGTACCTTGGTTGCCTAAGGTGGTAAAACGTTTTTTGCACAAGAATGTTTATTTAAGAAATTTGTGGGGATTTCTGCCCGTAGGCTTGATCTTTGGTGGGCTTTTTGACGTGAGCGTTTTGTTCAAAAAAAGCGAGCGCAAGCAGCGTTTGCTTTGGATCAGTTTATTATTCTTGCCAATTGCCAAGGAAATTGCTCAAATTCCTCTGCCGAATCGCCATTGCAATGGTGTTGGTATGCTGGCAGGTGTCATCGGGTTGATGCTCGGATTGCTATTTGGTCATCTGATCAAAAAAGGAATTCGGTTCATCGCACTCAAGGCTAAGCCAGAAACGCCGTCTGCATGAGTTTTTTTTATTGATTTTTCAAATATTGATTCTCAGACTTCTCTGGAATCCTACGAAGTTTTACACATTATGGTATCTACACGCGAAAAAGGACTTCCTCAAATTTTGATTTTTTGCCAAGTTCTTGTGATCATGCTCTTTTACGGACTGGGAGCAGCCGTCATTTTGCTAAGTGGCGCCGAGAGCGAAGATTTTTGGCGAGCATATTTCAAATACGCAATTGTTGTCGTCATTGCGATGATTTTTGAGTCTTCCCTGAGACCTGCGAGTTTGAGACCATCGGTCGCCCGTTCCAAGCACCAAGCTGGACCCATTTCGAGGAGGCAAGTGGTGTTTGTGGTCTTTGCTTCTACTTTGCTGATGGTATATCAACGCGATACCTATATATCGCGAGCATTTTTGGCATATTTTGGAGTTATTTCTTATGTGATTTTGTTTATCAGCAATCGTTACGCCATTGGTTGGTTGAATACCTTGGGCATGAAACATGTACCTCACTGGCGCCCGCGCACGATGTTGTTAGGCCCCACCAAATGGTGTGATATGGTGCTTCCGCATCTTGATAAGCAAAAATCTACCATCAATTTGACTAAAATTGAGCGCATCGAAGATCAAGAAGAGAATGGTGCGAAATATCTCGACAAGCTTGTGGATGCCGAGATCGATTTATTGGTGCTGCCTCCAAGGCCGTGCAAGGGAGTGTCTGCGATTGATTTTATAAGGCTTGGTGATCGTATGGGATTCCGTTGTTGGTTACCGGTGGATATTTCGATTCTTCATGGACGGGATTTTGACTTGCGTCGAGTTGGAGGGATCGATGTGGTAACCCCCCCCGCCGAGCCTTTGGAAAGTAGTTTTAATCAACTACTTAAAAGGATTTTTGATTTCTGTGTTTGTGTGCCAGTCGTGATCTTTGTGATGCCACCGCTCTGTTTGATGGTGTGGTTGATTCATCGTTGCTACTCACCGGGGCCGTTGTTTTTCCGTCAGTCTCGTGTGGGGCAAAACGGCTCTACCTTTCAAGTGTTTAAATTTCGGACATTGAACGTTGTAAATGATAACGAGGCGAAGCAAGTGACAAAGGATGATAATCGCATCTTTCGATTTGGAGGCTTGCTGCGTCGCTTGAGTTTGGATGAAATTCCTCAGTTTCTCAATGTCTTCCTAGGCGAGATGAGTGTGGTCGGGCCGCGTCCTCACATGGAAGTTCACGACATTCAATTTCGTGAAATCTTTGAACGTTATGGCGTGAGACGTTACGTGAAGCCTGGTGTGACGGGGTTAGCTCAGGTAAAAGGATTCCGCGGAGAGGTCAATCGTCCTTTGGATCTGCGGCATCGCGCAAAGCTGGATAATTTTTACGTAGGGAATTGGAGTGTTACGTTAGATGCAAAGATTGTTTTTCTAACGTTCTTCACGATGTTTTTCCCACCTAAAACCGCATACTAGCCAAATCGAGAAGTTTCTTAGGAGATTTTCGCTGATAGGGATACTTGAACCCGAAATCCTAAGTATATCGCTGCCATTCGCCGACATCCTGCCGCGCAAGGCTTTTCAGAGCCTAGCATCGACTTTCTTGCGCTCTAGTTTGGATCTCTGGCAACCGTAAGCGGTCAACACCACCATCTTACTGATGGCTGTGTGGATCAACAATCTTGATCATTTTTCGGATGTCGGGTAGAGCGAGCGCCTTTCAGCCCAAAGTAAGCAAGGAAATGACCAGGCGGCGATCCAGTAGCGTTTGAGAAAGACTTTGGGGTTTTGTGCAATGCGATAAAACCAGCCTAGGTAAACGCGGTCGGCCCATGATGGGATGGATGCTTGGCCACCTGTGAGGAAGGCTATGGCACCTCCGGTGCATAAAATCACAGGTCCTTTTTTGCGACCATTTGGTTGGAAATCTTTTTGCTGCATGGCATTTCGCAAATAAAAGCCTAGCTTTTCTTGCTTTCCGCCGCCAATGCAGAGGATGACCCAATCGGCACCGGATTCTCTGACAGCATTCTGCAAATTGAGGTCATCGTAAGAATTGTCCTCGCGATAAAACGGGGC
This sequence comes from Verrucomicrobiaceae bacterium, assembly GCA_027487435.1. Lineage (GTDB taxonomy): Bacteria > Verrucomicrobiota > Verrucomicrobiia > Verrucomicrobiales > Akkermansiaceae > UBA956. The sequence goes on from JAIYDP010000229.1 coordinate 3,828, forward strand.
GTGGTAGTAATGTTGGCGTGCAGAATCCATGCCTAGAGAAAGAAGATAGTTTTCTATGCGAACTTTTTCTTCCTCATTGGGAACAACCCAGAAAATAGTTCGAATTCCAAATGGCAACGCTTGCTGGTAGCCGATCCCAAAAAGGCGTTGTAAAATTTGTAGTCCCGAGATTCGCGCAATTGGGTATCGCAGAATCAGTCGCAAAATGAGGGCAACGTATCCGCCATCGACTACAGCCCAATCGGATGCTTGATAAGCACGTCGCAAGAATGGATCTGTGCGCATTTCAGCTAGGGAAGGCGCAGAAGGGCAGGTAAATAACCCTCCGTGAGAGTCTGCCTGATCAATCAGCGATTGTGGATCGGCGTTCCAAAAGCGAATTCCCAAAAAGCTGCGTGTGTGATTAGAATCTGACATGGTGTGTTACTTCTACCAGAGGCAGGAATAGTGTTGTAACGTGCAAACAACGACAGTTTTATGGAAGTTCTTTACATTGTCGATCAATAATTGTAAAGAAATGTATCAAAAATGAGTAAGGGAAAGGTAGAAAGAAATTTTCCCGTATTGGGGTGGTGTGTACTGTGGGTGCCTGCGATGTTATCGGCAAGCTACTCATGGCAACATGGTGAGTATTATGATTATGGGTGGATTGTGCCTCCCGTGGCACTCTGGCTTTTGATGCGCAGGTGGAATGAAAAACCTGCTCTGGAAACGCAGCACGAAAAGACATGGATTTTTGGAATTTTTTTGTTGCTGCCATGGATCTTTTTGATGCGGGTATTTTTTTATGTTGATCCAGTTTGGCGTCTTCCCGTGGGGTTGCTCGGTGCGACAGCAGCAGTAGGCGGGCACTGGATTTTTGCGCGAGTGAGAGGGTTAGAGTTTTCTTTATCTTTGTGGAAAATTTCCTTTTTGATGCTTTCCGCGATACCCTGGCCGAATGTTTTGGAAAAACAACTGATCGCATCACTCACGGAGTATGTGATCGGTTTCTCTGCGGAAATCTTTCGCCTCTGTGGGAAACCAGTTGAAGTGGTGGGCGATCGTATGAGCTTGCATGGCATGGTCGTAGAGGTCACGCAAGGCTGTAGTGGCGTGCGTTCTTTTCAGAGTTTTTTTATGGCGACGTGGTTTTTTGCAGAGCTGCAAAGATTGCAGATGGTGAACACGCTAAAACTACTTGCTTGGGGAATATGCGCGGCGTTTGTGGTAAACACGGGGAGGGCATCGGTTTTGGCGTTGATTCGCTTTAGCGATGGTGAAGAGGCAGCTGCGGCAGCGCATGATGGCGCCGGATTGGTCGCCTTTTGTCTGAGTGCCGTATTTTTCTATTGGCTTTCTTTGCGAATGGAACGAAGCTCTTCGCGTCGCGTTGTTAGAAAGATTGCGCGAATATCTGGAGATTTGTAAGCACGTATGATTGAAAGATTTCAAAAACTGATGGGATTCTGGGCGAACTTGCATCCTATGCTGAGATTCTTGCTTGGAATCACTTTTTTGCTACTATTTGGCTGGGGAGTTGGCAAACCTGTTTACGGTGTGGCGAAGACTTGGTGGTATGGTCGTCAACTTGAGAAAGCGGAAAAAGCTGTTGAGTCAGGAGACATGCAGCAGGCAAGAGATTTATCACAAACCATTTTACGCGCAGGAGATCCACGTGTGATCGAGGCCTTGCGTGTGTTGGAGCGGTCCATGACCGCGCTGCGTGATCCGAACCGGATTCAGATTGCCAATGCGCTAATGTTTCATCCCAAAGGAGATAAGGAGGATAGGCTACGCGGATTTGTCATGAATGTTGAGGCTGCTCCCTTAGGCTGGTTGGGTCAAATCTGGGCCAATATCGGTGATGAAAACCACAAAGATCGTCGTTTTGTCCTGCCGTTTGGAGAAAGGCTGCTCAAGGATAAAAAATTAGCAGAATGCTTATCGGTCGTTCAAGGTCTGGATGGGTGGGATAAGAATTGGGAGACCCAAAGTTTGGCGCTGCGAACACTGATCGCAGATGATCAGCTCTCATCGCTCACGCAAGCACAACAAAAACTGGAAGAATGGTGGCCAGAAGATCAGCGGGACTCTGCATTAGCCATTTGGGAAAGTATTCCCATATTGAAATTGAATGTTGCATTGATGCCAAAAGCTATCGAGCGATTGAACCCCACAGTTCCGCGCGATGCACTGATGCTCGCAAGGCTGCAGTACGTAAGTGACAAATGGACGCGAATTGAAGTGGTGGATCAAGCGATCGCTCAGTGGAAAGAAGCTGCGCCAAAAGAGTTGGCGAAATTTATTTATGACACGGGTATGCACTATCGTCTTTTTTCCGCATATCCTGCAGAGGTTTCCGCCAAGCATCAAGGATTGATCACATTCCAATTGCAGGCGTGTGCAAAGGAGAATGAATGGGCGATGGCCCTAAACTACCTTACTGCGGCAGAGGCACAGTTGGAGAAGATTGTTTTCTGGGGATGGAAGGCTGCGATTGCTCAGAAAATGGGCGCTGAGAATGATTTGGAAATCGCTCAGAGCGCGATCAACACCGAGGCATCTACTAGTTCCGATACGAACATCTATTTGAACCTTGCTAAATTGATGAGTCAGGCTGGCCTGCCTGATCAAGTGCATCATTACATGCTTGAGGCCATACGGAAAGGTAGGGGGGCATTGCCCCTGTTTTCCGATGTCACTGATTTGGTTCAAAGTTTGTATGAGCAAGGTTTGGAAAAATCGATTCTCGAGGTGATATCGACCTACTTGGTTTTCGAGCCATCAAATCCACTTTTGGTCACGCACTACTGTTATCTGGCATGTGTGGCAGGGACGTGTGATCCCGCCGTTCTTTTAAAAGCGATGAAGCCTTTGGCAGATGCTTTCGCTGAGACACCGCAGATTCATGCGGTGATTGCGGCAATTCATCTTGCAAACAAAGATTTCACCGCTGCGTTTGAGCAAGCGAAGCTGATTAAGGATGAAAATATAAAATCATTACCTGCGGGTCATTTCAGCGCGGTAGCGATTGCGCGGTTTAAAGCTGGGTTGATCAAGGCGGATGACCCGATGATCCGCGATCTGCCATGGTCGAAAATTATGCCCGTAGAAACAAGATTTTATCAGGGCTTGCTCGAAGCTGAGAAGGTTGTGAAAGATGCAGTTCTTGAAGAATAAGTGACTGATTCGTTAGGCACAGGAATACCCGTTTTGTTGCCGAGAGCCCGCCCTGTGCGGGCTTTTTTCGTGAACATTACAAATGGCTAGAGGGATAAACCCGAAATCCGAAGCATGACGCTGCCATTCGCTGTCATCATTTGCCGTGCAAGGCATTTCAGACCTTGGGGCGCATCTTGGATGCATGCCACAGCGGCCATGAAACGCCTTGCTCATCAAACCCTAGCAGCGACTTTCTGGGGCTCTACTTCGGATTTCGGTTAAAATGGGACAGAATTTGCTGAATGGATGTTTCGATGCTCTGCGTAGTATCGATGATGAGTGCATCCGAGGGGGATTCGAGAGCTTCGAGTTGGCTATCGAGTAGATCTGCAGGCATGAAATGTGATGTTCGCGCGATCAAGCGTGCGTGAAGAACTTCTTTAGGAGCCGAGAGATGGATGATTTTTGCCGTGGGGCATGCGATTCGGAGTTGGGTGCGGTAGATTTCTTTGAGCGCAGAACATGCGAGGACGAACGAAATTGGCCGACTGATGCGCGCAGCTATGGCAGCAAGCCATGGCGCACGATCTTCATCATTGAGTGGGATGCCGTTAGCCATTTTTTGCCGATTTGCTGTGGAATGGAAGTCATCAGCATCAAGAAAGAGTATGCCCAAGCGTGCCGCTAGAGCTTTGCCGATGGTCGTTTTACCAGTGCCGCATACACCGGTAATTACGAGGGCGATCGAGTTGTGCGCGGCGTCAGGCAATCTCGGCGAGTAGTGCTTGGAGTGATTTGCCGTAGGCGATATACGAGTCGTAGCATTGTTGCCAATCGATTTGGGATTGGTCTTTGACGTGAAAGACGGTGGCAACGTGTGGTTCGATCGCAACGTAGCCGTCGTAGCCGAAGTGTTTTGCATCGGCGAGGATTTCGCGGACATAGCCTCGGCCTTCGCCTGGGCCAACGTAAAGGGGTTCGACACCTTCTTTTTCTGGATGTTGGCAATCTTTGATGTGGATGTGAACCACATGGTCACGAACCGTTTCCCAGAAAGTCCATGCATTTTGCCAAGGAGACGGCTCAGGTTGCGAGCGATCGAGCTGAAAAACCGGGTTGCCCGTATCAAATACGAGTTTGAGTCCAGGGACTTCATCGATGAGACGAAGGGTGTGCGCCGCGGAGAAACCGCCCCAATTCATGCAGTTTTCATGAGCAGCGGTGATTCCGGCATCGGCGAAGCGTTTGACGATCTCACGCAGGCGGCGAAAGCGCTCCTTTTCGAATTGGTCTTGACCCCAAGGTTCTTGAGCATAGGACATGATGCGAATGAGCTTGGTGTCGAGGCGTTGCATGCGGGGGATGGCACGATCAATCTCGGCAAGAGTCACGGCGAAATCTGAGGTAATTTTTTTCCCCCAGTTGCCAATGAGTGAGCCGAACTCAGGGACGTGAATGCCTGCGGCATCGAGCGCGTCGGCGATAGCTGCGAAGTCTTCCTCCGAGTGTTCGTGGATATTTTTTCCGTCGATCCCCCGTGCGGAGAGGTAACTCCAGCCAAGTTCTTGGGTGGCGCGGATTTGGGTCGCGAGGTCTTTGCCTGCTTCGTCAGAGAATCCTGTGAGCTTCATGATGTTTTTGGTTAGGAGAGAATGATGCGTGTGCAGCCTTCACGAGCGGATCGATAGACGGCATTGATGACGGCGACAGCTTTTCGCGCTTCGGTGGCGTCAACGAGACAAGGACGATTTTCTTGGATGCTCGATACGACTTCTTGGAAATTTCTCCGATGGCCCTCGAAGTTGATGGCACTAGGGTCGTTGGCACCGAGTCCACGAGCAGCACCAACCATCAAGGTTTCGCGAATTTCTTGGTCGTGGGCTTGGGTATCAGCAAAGTCCCAGACGCGAAACGATTCATCGGCGAGAAACACCGAGCCTTGTGTGCCGCAGACGTGGACTTCTGCAGGGTGGCCTGTCGAAGACCAGCAGCAGGTGGAAGCCTCAAGCACGCCGCGCGCGCCATTGGCGAACTCAAGGATGGCAACGCAGGCATCCTCGACCTCGATTCGCTCATGGGCGAGTAGGGCGGTGGAAGCAGTGACTGCGACGACCGGACCAGCGACGTGAAGCAGTTGATCGACGGTGTGAACGCCTTGGTTCATCAGGGCTCCGCCGCCATCGAGAGCCCATGTGCCACGCCATGCTCCGGAGTCGTAATATTCTTGGGTGCGCCACCATTTGACGTAGGCCGAAGCGGAGGTGATTTTCCCAAAGCGTCCGCTATCGCTAGCTTCTTTGAGAGCAACGATGGCTGGCTGAAATCGTCGATTGAGCACGGCGGCGAGAGTTTTTCCTGCGGCAGCAGCAGCGGACATCATTTCGTCGATGCGTTCGGTCGTGACTTCGAGTGGTTTCTCGCAGATCACGTGCTTGCCGGCTTGGAGAGCGGCGATGGCGGGATCGCGGTGAGCGCCCGACGGAGTTCCAATGGTAACGATTTCCAGATCTGGGTCGGCGAGGAAGTCGTCGAAATTCGAAAAGGCCTTGGCGCCGTATTCGGCAGCGATTTTTTCCGCCGCTTCAGGGCGGAGGTCAAAGACGGAGTGGAGAGTTCCATCTGCCATGGCCTGGATGGCTTTTGCGTGAAAATGCCCGATCATACCTGCTCCGATAATTCCAAATTTCATACGCACGCAGACTTGCACGGGAGGGAGGTATCGTCAAAAGAAAAACGGATGATGGCAGGAATGGCGGCGAGATACTTCGGATTTCGGTCTAAAGAAGAAGAGTCAACTTGGAGCGATGTTGCATCGTCACCCATCTTGTGGGAGCGTGGTTTCCCCCGATCCGTTGATGATAAAGCGATTCATTTTTTTGCAGAAAATGGCAAAAATCGAAGATCTTGTGATAGATGGAAAGGTCGGAAAAAATGCATGAGTTTCCCATGGTTGTGTTTTTTTCTTGGATCAAGTGGGCAGGTGCGCTAGTTTTCGTTTCGCTTTATCCCATTGATACCGACTCATGATGCCGCTGATTTTTTCCTGTGAACATGCTACTTGTGCAGTACCTACCGCGAATAAAGAGGCCTTGCTCTCTCAAACGGAAAGAATTACCTCAGCGGAGGGATGGGATGTAGGGTCGCTCAATTTAGCGCAAAGTTTCTCCATGAAATTTCGCACGCCCTTGGTGCATTGTGAGTATTCGCGTTTGATCATTGATTGCCATTGCCGTGAGAATGATCCTGCTCGATGGAGCGATTTTCATGAAATTTTTACGGATATGCAGCGTGAAAGATTGCAGTTGAAGCATTTGGTGGCGCATGCACAAACGTTGCGCCAGCGAGTGGCGACGGAACTCGAAAGGCACGACGCCGTAGTTCATGTTTCTGTTCATACCTTTGAGCCCGAAAAACATCCCGGAGTCGATGTCAGCTTGTTGTTCTCCGAAGGCAAGGTCGGAGAGTCAAGTATCGCATTGGCGTGGATGGCAGCCATGCGTGAAGAATTGCCCGGCTTGATGGTGGTAGGAAATGCGAAGTTTTATCCTGAGCGCTCGCAGACGGTTCTGGATGGCTTACGGGAAGAGTTTGGTTCGCAACGTTACGTGGGGTTGGAATTGCAAGTGAGCAATGTAATGTTTCTCGCGCCGAAATTGATACGCTGGGAGAAATTTAAGGGAGTGTTACAGAATTCGTTGCTGCGGGCGTTGCTGTGATTACTGATCTGGCTTGAGCCATGTTTCGCGTCGAAACCATGTGATCTGGCGTTTGGCATACTGGCGCGTGGCTTCAATGATGGCTTTGAGGCATTGGGCGCGGTTGAGCTTACCGTCGAGCATGGCGGTGATTTGTTTTACGCCAATGGCTTTGCAGGCTGTGGGTGAAAGAATGTCACGGAGGGCGGCGACTTCTTCGATGGCTCCGTATTCAAGCATTTCTTCGGCACGACGAGCAATGCGGGCGTGTAGTATGTCGCGCGGCGGGCAGAGGAGGATGCCGTGAAGTTTTTTTCGGCGGCGTGCGCTTTCGGCGGCCCAGTGGCGGCGTTGTTCCGAGGCGGGTTTGCCGGTGATCAAAGAAATTTCGATGGCTCGTGTGAGGTAGCGACGGTTTTGTGGGTTGATGGTGGCGGCGCTTTCTGGATCATGCTCTAGGAGTTTCTCTTGGAGCTGCACAAGTTCGAGAGCATCGAGCTCCCGCCTTATGGCTTCATCGCCAGGCGGGAGTGGCGATGGACCATGGGAAAGAAATTTTAGGTAGAGTCCTGAGCCACCGGTGACGATGGCGGATTTTCCACGAGCATGGATTTGCTCAATGATGGGCTGTGCGAGGGCGAGAAAATGTGCGGCATCGCACGTTTCTTCGGGTGCTATGACCCCGTAGAGATGGTGGGGGCATTCGACGCGCTGGATAGGATCCGGGGCGGCGGTGAGGACTTCCAACCCGCGATAGAGCTGCATGGCATCGGCGTTGATGATTTCTCCGTTGTGGGCAGCAGCGAGTTCGATGGCTTTTGCGGATTTCCCGCTGGCGGTGGGGCCGCAGAGGTAGATGGTGCGCGGAGGCATGGCGTTTCGTTAGGCGATGGGCAGGAGGTGATCGTAGCGTTCGATGTGGAGGCAGTGGCCTGTTTCTGGATCGATGTCAGCAATGAGGCCGCAGAGGCGGACAGGTCCCTTGGCGATGGGGAAACGCGTGGGCAGACCAGTTTTGAAGCGCCAAATGACAGAGTCCACGGCGCGCCCGAGTACGGAGTCGTCTGGGCCGCACATACCGGCATCCGTGAGGTAACCGGTGCCTTTCGGGAGGATGCGTTCATCGGCTGTTTGGACGTGGGTGTGGGTGCCGCAAACCACGGAGACGAGTCCGTCGAGCATGCGTCCAATGGCGATTTTTTCACTGGTGGTTTCGGCGTGGAAGTCGAGAAAAATCATTTTGACATTCTGTTCTTCGCGTAGTCGCAGAGCTTCTTTTTCTGCCCAGACGAAAGGATTTTCCAAGGGTGGCTGAATGAAGGAGCGGCCTTGGGCTTGCATGACAGCGATTTTTCCCTTGGGGGTTTCGAGGATGACGGAGCCCGATCCTGGTGTGCCTTCAGGGTAGTTACCAGGACGTAGTAGGCGCGGTTCGGTAGGAAAGTAATCGACAATTTCCGCTTGGTCCCAGATGTGGTCACCTGTGGTGACGACAGCGGCACCAGCGCGTAGCAGGTCGATGGCGATTTTTGGGGTGATGCCACGTCCAGCAGCAGAGTTTTCGCCATTGACGATGACGAAATCGATGGAGCGTTCTTTGCGGAGGATGGGGAGGATATGATGGACGGCTTTGCGGCCGGGTTCGCCGACGATATCGCCGAGGAAAAGGATGCGTAAGGATGTATTCATGCGTGATATGTGGTATTAGGCGATATAGGCGAAGGGCATGCCGATACGAGCGTAGGTCTCGAGGCAATGAGAGGAACGAGCCGCGAGTGCTGGATCAAGGGTGATAGCATCGGGCTCAAAGAGAAGAATGGTGGAACTGCCGCCAAAGGCGAAATAGCCTTTTTCGCTGCCTTTTTCGATGCGGCTATCGGGCAGGTACGTTTGGTGAATGCTGCCAACGCAGGTTGCACCGATTTCTAACAAGAGAATGGTCCCGCAGTGAGCCGTGGCGAGGCGGGTGATGGTGCGTTTGTTTTGCCAGAAGTACGAGAGGTTTTTGGCAAGGGCAATGGGTGATACGGAAAAGAGCGGGCCGTTGATCAGTGTGGTGCTAGAGGGTGTTCCTGCTGCGGGAAAATGGAAGCGGTGGTAATCGACTGGACAAAGGCGGGAGAGGAGGAGCGCGCCGTGTTCATAGCGTGAGGCCAGCGTGGGGCAGCCGAGGAGTTTTTCGAGGTCGAAGGATTGTCCTTTGACGAAGACGCTATCGATGGCAGATGCTCGTGGGAAAGCGAGGTGTCGGCCATCCGCAGGAAAAATCAACGATGCAGGATCGCTATGGATGGGACGTGCCGTGGGCTTGAGCTTGCGATAGAAAAATTCGTTGAATGAGGCATAAGTGTCAGGGGCATCGGCGAAGTCGGCTGAATCGAGTTGGTATTTTTCGATGAATGGGGCGATGCGTTGGCGTGAGGCGGGCTTGTTCATGCGTCTGCCATACCAATGGGAAAAAAAAGGGCGCTTGATAAAGGCGTGCAGAGCGGCTCGTCCGATGGGATTTTCATAGGCGAATCGGAGAAAGCCTTCACCATAAACGTGCTCGATCTCCGTCGCTTCGGTAAGGCTGTTATAATAATGGATGTGAGCCACGCGCGAGATGGTGTGTCACGAATGGCATTGGTGAAAGGAAAAACCAAAGCAGAGCTGTTTTTTCAGGCGGAATCTGTGGGGCGGCGATTTTGTTTTTTTGCGGAGAGAAGTCGTTTATCGGCTACCATGCGTTGTTTTTGACGGCGAGATTTTTGGCGTTTTTGGCGGCGGATTTTTTCGATGGCTTGCTGACGTTTGGAGGTTTCACCGTTGCGGATTTCATCGATGGTATCGCAGAGTTCACGGCGGGCGTGGAAGCGGTTCATTTCGCGCGAGCGCTCGCGTTGGCATTTGACCTCGATGGCGGTGGGGATGTGCTTGAGGTAAACACAGGAGGAAGTTTTGTTGATTTTTTGACCACCGCTGCCTGAGCCTTGGATAAATTTCTCGATGAGATCTTCTTCACGGATGTCCAAGGACAGCATGCGAGCTTGAAGAGCGGCTTGTTTTTCCTTGGAGAGCATGGGAATTAGCGACTACCGACGACCTCGAAGGTGAAGCCTTTCAGGTATTCTGTTTCGGGGAGATGGAGCATGATGGGGTGGTCTGGCCGCTGTGCGTGAGTAGCGAGGAGGCGCAGGGATTTTTTTGCATCGTTGGCAGCCTCGGCGATGTTTTGGAGAAAAATTTCGCGCGTGGCATGATGGGAACAGCAAAAAGTGGATAGGATTCCACCTTTTTCCAGCAGCTTTAGTGCACGTAGGTGAATTTCTTTGTAGCCGCGCATGGCATCAAGAAGCGTTTTCTTGTTTCGTGTGAACGATGGTGGATCGAGTATGATGAGGTCGTAAACCGGCTGCGCTTCTTTTAAGAAATCGAAGACATTTGCCTCGATGATATCCATGGAAAGCTCATTGCGTGTCGCATTCGCCCGCGCACTTGCGCAAGCTGGAGCAGAGATATCGACTGCGCACACTGAGGTGGCACCTTTCTTGGCACATAGCAAGCCAAAGCCGCCTTGGTTCGTAAAGCAATCGAGCACGCGGCGACCAGGCGCGAAACGTGCTAGCTCTGCATGGGCTTGAAGTTGATCGAGGTAGAGCCCTGTTTTTTGTCCGTCGAGAAGATCGACCTCGAAGGTTAAGTCATTGGCAGAAACGGAAATTGTTCCCGGATTTTCCCCATAAAATAGGCGAATTTCTGGTTCCATGCCTTCTGCTCGACGTATGGGTGACTCGTTTCGCAAGATGATGGACTCTGGCTGGAGTAGCTCTACGAGAGCATCGCGAATGAGGTCGAGACGTTGATCCATCGCCAAGGTGAGGGTTTGCACTACCAAGTGCTTGCCGTAACGATCGATGATCAGACCCGGTAAGCCATCTGACTCAGACCAAACGAGTCGGCACAAGCTGCTATCGAGAGGTAAACTTTCCCGGTGGGCGATGGATTGTCCGATGCGACGCAAGAAAAACTCGGCGTCCAAATCTTGGCGGCGTCGAGAGAATCTACGAGCGATGATTTGCGACTGCGGATTGTAAATGGCGGTGCCGAGTGGGCGATCGCGAAAATCCTTGAGAGTGATTACGTCACCTGGTTTTGGGTCGCCAAAGGTTTTTTTCACCTCTGTTGCGTAAACCCAATCGTGACCGTGAAAAATGCGTGCCCTAGGGGCGATAATGAGACCTGCCATAGAAATTTGTATCGATTCTTGTAAATTATGCTTGCTGCGTTGGTACACCTGTTGTAGCAAAACGCCTGTTATGGGACAACAAATCAAACGAGTATTGAAACGCCGCCGCCGCAAGGCCTACCTGACACGCAAAAACGAGCAAGTAAAACTTGGTCTAAGACCAAAGAAATCTTTGAGTGTCAAATCTGTGAAGACTGCTGACGATGATCAGACAACGGCGAAAAAAGCTGTTGCCAAGAAAGCGGTAGCTAAAAAAGCACCTGCAAAAAAAGCTGCGAAGAAAGCTGAAGAGGCGACTGAGGCCTGATTCCCGCATCAAGATTCTCACCAACCGCAGGCGGCCTTGCTTTCGAGTAAGGTCGTTTTTTTGTTAGGCCGTGAACTTCGATCCATCATTTTATATTTGGCCGCTTACCGCTTTCCTTCTCGGAGCTTGCGTCGGTTCTTTTCTCAACGTGGTGATTTACCGCACGCCTTTGGGGATGTCGGTCAATGACCCAGCGCGCTCCTTTTGTCCCTGCTGTCGAAAGCCCATACCAGCGCATCGGAACATCCCATTGTTTTCGTGGCTGTTCCTTCGCGGAACCTGTCCTGATTGCGGAGTTCGTATTCCCTTTCGGTATTTTTTTGTGGAGTTGCTCACCGCGCTGCTCTTTCTTGCTTGTTGGCTGCTGCATCCGCCTTCGACTGCGGGCATTCTGTTTGTCATGATGGCCATCATTGTCGCGGTGACATGGATCGATGCTGACCATTTCATCATTCCCCTAAGCCTCACCACTGGCGGCTCCGTTTTTGCGATACTCGCATCACTGGTTCAGCCAAATTCGTTGAAACTCCAGGATCATGGGCACGAAAATGCGACCTGGTGGCAGGCCCCTTCCGAAGCGATCCTAGGCTGGGTGTTAGGGTTTTTTCTTTTGTGGAGTGTGGTTTTGTTTGGCAAAATGGTTTTTGGCAAAAAGCGTATAGACTTTGACGAGCCTACTGCGTGGCATCTGCAAGACAGCACAGAAACAGATCCAGTATCGTTTCACATCGATGGAGAAACCATGTCGTGGGATGATCTATTTTATCGAAAGAGCGATGAACTCGTCTTGGAGTGTTCCGAGATTCATTTGAATGGCGAAAAAATCGAAAGCGGATTGTTGAAGATTCGTGAGTCCGCGATCACCATTCCATCGGGAAAACACTATGAATTGGAGAGCGTTCATAGCCTTAGCGGTACAGCGCAGCGGGCCGTCATTCCACGCGAGGCGATGGGAATGGGTGACCCTCATCTTCTTGGTATGATCGGAGCTTTTTTAGGGGGGCAAGCGGCGATTTTTACCGTGGCAGCTTCTGCCATTTTTGCCCTGGCAGCAGCTTTGCTCGGTCGCGTTGGTTTTGGCAAACCATTACCATTCGGTCCGTTTCTCTCTCTAGGAGCAGTCGCATGGGCCATGGGCGGCTGGCGCTTGTGGCTTTGGTACTATGAATCGTATCTCTCTTTTGGATAGAAATAAGGAAATTGTTCCGCGCAAGAAATTTGCTTCCCATACCGTAGAAATGCGCCTTAAAATACTCCCACATGCTATCTCAAGATGAAACTATCGCCTATTGTCACGCTTGCGGGACAGCGATGGATGTCACGCTCGTCGCTCCCTTCAGCAATGTCGAGTGTCCTTCTTGCGGCAAGCATACTCGCGTAAAGAGGGAGTTCGGCCCATACACATTGCTCAGGCGCCATGCAATCGGTGGCATGAGCATGGTTTTTGCAGGTCATGACAATACCTTAGATCGCGAAGTTGCCATTAAAATTCTGAGCGAAACGTACAGCTCAGATGAAAAAAGAATTGCAGCTTTCGAGGAAGAAGCACGCATTACGGCATCGATCTCCCATCCTCACGTTGTTCGAGTGATCAAGACAGGGAGAGCTTTCGGGCGATTCTATATCGCCATGGAAATGGTCACAGGCGGACACCTAGAACACCAGATCAAAGAGCGTGGAGCCGTGCCAGAAGTGGAGGCTCTGACTTGGGCGATTCAAGTCGCGGAAGGTCTCCGTGCCGCGCACTCCGTGGGGCTGATTCACAGGGACATCAAGCCCGGTAACATTTTGTTAGATTCTGCCGGAAGCGCAAAAATCGTCGATTTCGGTTTGGCTCTGATGACCAAAGGCGGTGTTGCGAAGCCGGATGAACTATGGGCGACACCTTTCTATGTCCCTCCCGAAACGGTTGATGGACTTGCTGAGGATTATCGGGCCGATGTTTATGCATTTGGCGCTACGTTTTATCACATCATCGCAGGAAAACCACCATGCACTGAGGAGAGCATGGTTACCACACAACTCCGCGAAGCGAAAAAGAAGGTCATACCCTTGAGTGTCGAATTCCCAGATTTGGCTCTCGAAACGGCTGATGTCATTGATCGTGCTATGGCATACAATCCCGCAGCTCGTTTTACTTCCTATGATGAACTGATTGTCGCCCTCCAATCTGCGCTCCTCAGTGCTTCGGCTCGCGCGAAAGGGAGTCGCACCAAATCTCCAACTGCCGCATCTCGCAAACAAGATGCAGCGCAGCGCAGACGCCTAGAAAAGGTCAGAAATATCCAGCGATTCGCCATCGTCGCAACGATCGCCATCGTCGCAACGGCTGCTACATGGGCGATCATTCATTATCTCAAACGCCCTGCCGATTCAGTCGCGCCAGTGATTCAGCCTGTAGTTGAAGACGTTTCCCCCTATGATGATGTGCAAGCACCGGGGATCGACACGGCTTCCGCTTATCAATCTGCGCGTTCACTCCTGCAACAATCCGATTTTGCCGGATCATCGATGTTTTTCCGCCGCTTGTTTGATAACGCATCCGTCCCTGAGCCGACGCGCACGCTCAGTGGGTTTGAGTCTCTCCTGAGCGATCAACTCAACGGTAATAACAAATCGGCTCGCGAAACAGGAAATGCTTTGGTCGCCCACATGAGCAAAAATAACGTAGCTGACCTCCGTCCTGTGATCCACCCATGGCTCATGGAATTGCGTGAGCTTGCTGCCGCATCTCCTGAGACGAGCAACAGCAATGACCCCATTCGTTTGCTCGTTTCTATGAGTGCTGCGTTGAAAAACTGGGAATCTGGCATGCTCGATCTAGCTCTCCCGCTCTTTCAAGTCGTCCGCGACGCGAAAATCAATGACCCGACTGGTCTCACAGATCCCTACAGAAAAATTGCATCAGATTACTTTCATGATGCCGAAGTCATCAAACAAGCTCAGCCCGTAGAACTACCTGACACCGAAGATGCATGCAACGCATTAGCGAGCAAGCTCGATGAAACGGTCAGCAAGCTTAAAACACGCGGTCGTGCCAAATTCATGGTGCGCGAGTGGCAACTTCAACTAAAGCGCAAAGCCGCACGCCTTTCAGACCGACAAAACGGCTCCGGTCCCGCCAAAAACAATACCCCTTACTCCTCCATTGCGGATAACGTCCGTCGTCTCGATCTCCAGTTCGAATTCATTGCCGCACTAGAATCTCTCAAGCTATCCCAGCCTGCAAACGCTCAAGAACAAGCCGCTCGTGCCTCCCTCATTGCCATGCATGAAGCCGCAGCTTCCTTCCTCAATGACCTCTCCAAGGACATCAACAAAACTCCTCTAAATCTTGCCATCACCACCAAAGACGGCCGCAATTACCAGCAAGCTGCTGGTGTCAGCGATGGCATGATCACTCTGATGCAAGGCTCCACCGAAGCAAGCATTCCATGGTCGGATCTCAGCGCACCAAACATTATTGCGATTTATCGCGAGGCGATACGTAAGGCATCTTCTTCCACGAATCTCTCACCTCGTCACGAAGCCGCAATCTGCTTCCAGTGGCTCAGCGGTGAGACGGATGCCGCAACGACAGCCGCAGATAAACTTTCAAAAACCAACCCTTCTTTCCAAAATCGCTGGCAAGAATGGATGAAATCCATCAAAAAATAACAGGTCACCCAGAGCGGCAAACTCACTGCTCCTCACCGAGCATCTTGCGCAAAGTCCCGCGTGCACGAAACAATAAGCTCTTCAGTGAAGACACTGAGGTGCCCATAATCTGAGCAATTTCCTCATAATCTTTCCCCTCAAATGTCCGCAATAGAACCGCCATCCGTTGCTGCTCGGGCAATGATGCGATCGCTGCATCGATCTTCCTATGCCACTCGCCCTTCTCCATCACCTCGTCGGGAGCTAAGCTCTCATCCGATTGCATCATCTCTGGATGATTCTCCATCCGCTCCTCCAATGACGTTTCCCTTTTCCGCGAGCGCCTCCGACTCTCGTTGAAGACCTGATTTCGCACGATCGTAAATAACCACGTCGTAAACTTCGCTTCCGGACGCCATTTCGCCGCAGCTTGCCATACACGCACAAACACCTGCTGCGCGATGTCCTCTGCCTCATGCACATCCCCCAACATCCGCGCCACTATCCCCACGACGGCGTGTTGATGCCTCTCCACCAGCAAACGAAACGCTTTCTCATCTCCGCTCGCTACCCGCTCCATCCACGCCACATCTTGCGAATCGAGCAAATCAAAGTCATCGGCCACAGATCTGCCCTTCGTCACATCCTCCGGATGCGATTCCATGTCGCCGATCTGATTTTCCCTTCCAGCCATCCCGCTCACCCACGTCATCTCAGGAATCAAACACACTGCAAAGCCGGAAGTTGCGCATCTACGAAAATCATGATTCACTCCGCCGTGCCTCTCACCATCGAAACCGTCGATATCATTCTTCCCCTTGCTCAATCCGAGGACTCCCTCGCTTGGCGTGATGCTATCGCGAAAAAACTTCACATCCCCCTAGCTCGCATCGTCGATATGCGCATGCGCAAGCACAGCATCGATGCACGACAGCGCAATATCAAAGTGCAACTCCGCATCGAAGCTGGCCTCGGTGCCTCACTCCCTCCCGAGCCTACTCCCACCTGGGACTGTCCATCCCTCCCAGCAAACCCGCGTCGCGCCATCATCATCGGCTGCGGTCCCGCCGGCATCTTCGCCGCTCTCCGCTGCCTCGAACACGGTGTCAAACCCATCATCCTCGAACGCGGAAAAGATGCTAGCGCTCGCCGCTTCGATCTCGCGCCCCTCCTTCGTGAAGGCCGCGTCATCGAGGAAAGCAACTACTGCTTCGGCGAAGGCGGCGCTGGCACCTTCTCCGATGGCAAACTCTACACCCGCGCTACCAAACGCGGTCCTGTCCATTCCATCTACCAAATTCTCGTCGCCCACGGCGCACCAGAAAAAATCCTCACCGATGCCCACCCCCACATCGGATCGAATCTCCTCCCCAACGTCGTCAAGGCCCTGCGCCACTCCATCATTCACCACGGCGGCGAAGTCCATTTCCTCGCCAAAGTTACGGACATTCATATCGATCAACACCACGCCCGCGCTGTCTCCTGTGCCGATGGCAGATCCTTCGAAGCCGATGCCATCATTCTTGCCACTGGCCACAGCGCGC
The DNA here is from genome assembly GCA_027487435.1 of Verrucomicrobiaceae bacterium. GTDB lineage: Bacteria > Verrucomicrobiota > Verrucomicrobiia > Verrucomicrobiales > Akkermansiaceae > UBA956. The sequence continues at coordinate 20,382 of JAIYDP010000229.1, forward strand.
GCGACATCTACGCCCTCCTTCACGCTCGCCACATTCTTCTCGAACAAAAACCCTTCGCCGTCGGCGTCCGCATCGAGCATCCCCAAGCGATGATCGACCAAGTTCAGTACCACATCCCTCGTGGCGAGCAGCGCCCGCGTCTCCTACCCGCCGCACGCTACCGCCTCGCCACCAAGATCGCTGACCGCGGCGTTCACTCCTTTTGTATGTGCCCCGGCGGTTGGATCGTCCCCGCCGCCACCATGAACGATGAAGTGGTCGTCAATGGTATGAGCCTCGCTCGCCGCGATAGCCCTTTCGCCAACAGCGGTATGATCGTCACCGTCGAGCCAGAAGACACCCAAGCCTTCGAAAAAGAGCACGGCATCCTTTCCGGCATCGCCTACCAGAAATCCCTAGAAATTGCCGCCAAACAGGCCGGTGGAGGCGGCCAAAAAGCCCCAGGGCAGCGAGTCAAAGACTTTCTTAGCGGAAAAATTTCCGCCGATCTCCCGCCCATGAGCTATTTCCCCGGAGCCACCTCCACGCCGCTTCATGAAATCCTCCCGCCGGGTATCGCGAAACGCATGAAAACCGGCCTGCAACTCTTCGGTCGCCAAATCCGCGGCTATACCAGCGAAGAGGGGCTTCTCCTTGGCTTCGAAACCCGCACCAGCTCTCCCGTCCGCATTCCTCGTGATCCTCACACCCTGCAACACCCCCACGTCAACGCCCTCTACCCCTGCGGCGAGGGTGCAGGCTACGCCGGGGGTATCGTCAGCGCCGCCCTAGACGGCTGGAACGTCGCCGATGCCCTCGCAGCCCACACTCCGGTAGAGGTTAAAACCCGAGCTCCGAAGTAGAGCGCCATACAGTCGCAGCAAATGATGGCGGCGAATGGCGACGTTATGCTTCGGATTTCGGGGTGAATCGCCAACATTTCGATGTTTCTTCCTTTTCCGCTTTTTTCTTTGTCAGCCCACAAAATGGCTCTTGACCCAGCATCGATGAAAAAGTAGAGAAAGTACGTCGTCAACATTCAGATAACTTATACTGCTTAGGTTACCTCAATGTTGATGCTCGACATCACACTTGTTCACTTCTGCTGAAAACCTACTAAACCCAGAGATTCAGCGGAATAAGCAAGGAAACCCAAAGTATCTTCAGTCTTTTGCCATTGTTTCATACAGTGACAGTACGAAGATTATATGAACTACCCAACCGCATAACCCGATATCATGAAATCAAGACTACAATCTACCTACCGACTTTCTATCCCACTCGCCACCGCCCTTGCTGCTCTGATTTATGCGCAGCCTGGAAGCGCCCAGAACGGCACCTGGCTCGGTGTTTCTGGCAACTGGAGCACCGCCAGCACTTGGTCTGGCGGCACCATCGCAAACGGAGCTGACTTCACCGCCAACTTCACCGGTGTGAACATCGGTGCTGCTCAGACGATCACTCTGACGGCACCCCAGTCCATCGGCAACATTGTCTTCACCGACGACACCACCTCGTCTCATGATCTGACCATCACCGGTGCCAACATCCTGACCTTGGATGTCGCATCGGGAATCCCGGCGATCAATGTCACCCAGGCTGGCCGGATTCTCTTCATCTCGAGTGTAATCTCTGGTGATGACGGTCTGGCCATTACCGGGCCTGGGGTGGTTTCGCTCTCTGGCACCAACACCTACAGCGGTGTCACCAACATCTCCGCTGGTAGATTGGCGGTAAGTAGCCTCGGCGCTCTGGGTAGCACCTCAGGCATCACCATCGGCGGAGCCTCTGCGGCGAGCCTCTCCTCAGGGATTACAGCTCTCACCATCACAGCACCAATCACCACAGCCAATTCGGGAGTAAGTTCCACCCTCGCGTTTGGCCGAGACGCCAGCTCGACAGGGAGTTTCACCCTCAACGGTGCGATTGGCGGCAGCGGCAACGTCATCTTTACAACCGTTGGAACCAGCAATAACTCTCTCCAAACTATCAATTTGGGAGTGGCAGGCACCTACACTGGCGCGACAACCATCACCAGCGGAACCACTGCCAACTCCATGTTTGTCAGAGCCGGAGTTGATAACGCCCTGCCGACTACTACGGTGTTGACCATCAACGGCGGAAATGGTTCTGGCAGCGGAAGAGCCTCGGCCTATGATCTCAATGGATTTAGCCAGACCCTCGCCGGTTTGACTAACACCACAGGGCTGTCCTTGAGGGCCCAGCGGGTGTTCAATACCAACTCGACCACCCCATCCACGCTTACGGTGAACAATGCCACGGGCTACTCCTACTCCGGAACCATCGGAGGTGCCACCAATATCGGTGTCGCTGCAAACAACTTGGCATTCACTAAGGACGGCGCGGGCACACTCACCTTGGGCGTGATTGGTGGCACCGCTCTCAACAACCACGACTACACCGGTGCCACGAACATCCTCGGCGGCACGCTCCGCCTCGCCACCACTGCTGCGATCACCGCCAGCAGCGGCATCACCATCAATGGCAGCACCGCGAAACTTCTTCAAACCAGTAACAGGGCGATCACTCCCACCGTCACTTTGACCCAAGGCACGCTTACTGGCAGTGGCACGGTCAATACCGTCAACGTCGGCAACGCCACTGGCGGTATCGTCTCGAACAACGATGGTGTCCCAGGGGGATCTCTCACCATCGACGCGCTCACCTTCGAAGGAGCTGCTACGGTCAATACCTTCAGTGCCAGCACAGCGGCACCCATCGTGACCAACAGCCTCGCCACCAATGTCGCTGGCACGGTGACCATCAACCCTTCGGCGGCATCATGGGCGGCGGGAACCTATGATTTGATCAGCTATAGTGGCGGCAGTATCTCCGGTGCTGGCGTTGCCCAGTTCGTCCTCGGTAGCGTGTCCGGTACTACTGTCCGTCAAACCACAGCGTTCGGAAATTCTGGTACCGCTATCACACTTACCGTCGGTCCAGACGATCTCCCTTACTGGGGTGGTGACGGCGATGGGAAATGGAATCTTTCCAACTCCGACAACTGGAAACTCTCCTCCAACAGTGGTCCAACCTCATTCCTTGCCATGGACAACGTCCTTTTCAACGATAGCGCGAGCGGTGCAGGTCCGATTCTAGTGGACATCGATCTGGCCAACGTCTCGCCGAGCACCACCACCTTCGACAACAGCACGAAAGACTATGTGCTGAACAGTTCTGGCAACTTCGGCATTGCAGGCGGTACCCTCACCAAGAACGGCACTGGCATCCTGACTCTGAACAACGCCAATACCTACACCGGTAGCACCACCATCAATGGCGGAACTCTCAGCCTTGGAGGCGGCGGCACGAGCGGATCGCTTTCGCTAGCCAGCGCCATTACCGTGGCCAGCGGCGCGACCTTTGCGGTGAACCAAAGTGATACCGTCATCCAAGGCACCGACTTCGGAGCCATCGGGGGCGCTGGTGGCTTCGCCCAGAACGGCGCGGGCACCACAGTGCTCAATTTGTTGAATACCTTCACCGGACTCGTTTCCATCACCAACGGCAACCTGGCAATCGGTGCTGACGGTCGATTGGGCACTGGCACTTACGCCGGAAACATCGACATCGCACTTGGCACTTCGATTTTCGAACACGGCGGTAGCTTGAATCAAACGCTCTCCGGCATCATTAGCGGCAGTGGTTCCCTCGTCAAATCCGGCACCAACACCCTGACCCTTTCGGGCGCGAATACCTACACGGGTGCCACCACCGTGAACCAGGGCATTCTTTCCATTTCCAACGTGAATGCCCTGCAGAGCACCAGCGGCATCACCCTAGGTGGTGCCTCGCCTGCGACACTCTCCACCGCCACAGCCGGCATCACCCTCACTGCACCGATCACCACGGCGAACACCGGAGTCAACTCCACCATCGCCTTCGCCATCGGCGCAGCTGCTCAAGGGACGTTGATCTTGAATGGCGCCATCGGAGGAAATGGCAATGTGACCTTCACCACACCCAACGTTGGTGCCAGCGTCGGCAATGTGCAGGCCATCCATCTGGGCGCGACAGGAACGTGGGCCGGCAACACCACGATGACCACTGCAAACCAAAACGTCGCGACAAGAGTCGTCAATACCAGCGGACAAGCAAACGTCTTGCCGGTGGCCACCGTGCTGACCTTGACTGGCGGCACCGGCGCGGGCAGCGGTCGCGCCGTGACCTTAGACCTGAACGGGCAGAACCAAGAACTCGCGGGATTGCAAAACACGCTCGCGGTTGACCGGGATCAGCGGGTGACCTCCTCCACAGCGGCCACTCTGACCATCAACAACAGCACCGACTATGCCTTCGGCGGCACCATTGGCAGCGGTGCTGATGACGGTAGTGGCAAGATCACTGGAGCCATCTCCCTGATCAAGACGGGCGCGGCCAAGTTCACCTTGACAGGAAGCCACGATTTCACCGGAAGCACTACGGTGAACCAAGGCATCCTCAGTCAGGAGGGTCCTAATGCTTTCAACCAGTCCTCCACCGTCACCATCGACCCAACTGCGGCACTCGACCTCAACTTCACTGGCACCGATACCGTGGACAAGTTGTTCATCGGGACCACCCAACAAGCGGCAGGTGTTTACGGTGCCCTCGGTTCGGAGCTTCCCGTCATCGGAATCGCCCAAATCACCGGCACTGGCACCCTGACAGTCACAACTGGTCCTGGTGGTGGCGGCTATGCCACATGGGCGCTAGCCAATGCCGGAGGGCAAACGACACAGATGGATTTCGACAACGATGGCACATCCAACGGGGTGGAGTATTTCATGAACGCAGCAGCCGGATTCACCGCGAATCCCCAGCTTAACGCATCGAACTCCATCACCTGGCCCAACGGCGGAAACATTCCCGCCTCCGCCTATGGCACCCAATTCGTGATCCAAACCTCGTCTGACCTTGCAACTTGGACGGATGTCGCCATCGGCGACCTCGCCGCCAACACCGACGGCCCAGCCGGATCCCTGACCTACACGCTCACGGGTGCATCACCTCGCTTCGTGCGCCTGAAAGTCACTCCCAACTGACCTCGATCTTTGTAGCGACCAGCGCTTTCCGTGAACCGACGGAAGTCATCTGGAATCATTTGTTCAAAGCCCCCCGTTTTAGGGGGGCTTTGATTACCAACTTACACAAAATTCCTTACACGCTCTCGCAAACACTTTGCGGGAACCCTCCGCGCCCCTCATGGAGATCCAAAACACCTTCCCGGAACCCTCCGCGCCCCTCATGGAGATCCAAAACACCTTCCCGGAACCTCCCGCGCCCCTCATGGAGATCCAAAACACCTCCCGGGAACCTTCCCTGACGCTGTACTCACCTGCCGACAGCCTCGCCGTACGTTCCGGGACGCTGTATTCACCTGCCGACAGCCCCGCCGGACGTTCCGGGACGCATTGTTCACCTAGCCAAAGCCCCGCGGGACGTTCCGGGACGCGTTGTTCACCTGCCGACCGCCCTTTCCGATGAAATGGCGGTGGTCTGCCTCGCGTGCCTTTGCAGTTGGCGGAAATCCTGATTGGCATGGGTGGGGTAATTCGCTAAACTTACGCTCGATGAACAACGAGTCTGGAGAATCGCGCTTTCAAACCACGATGTGGTCGGTGGTTCTGCGCGCTGGCTCGGGGGATGAACAGCCTAAGCAGGCGGCGTTGGATCGTCTTTGCCGAATGTATTGGAAGCCGCTTTATGTGTATTGCTTGAGCAAGGGCATGAAGGCGATGGATGCGGAGGATTTGACACAGGCGTTTTTCGCCCGCTTGCTGGCGCGCGATACCTTGCGGGTGGCCGATCCGCAACGTGGACGTTTCCGGGCATTTTTGATCACCTCTTTTAAAAATTTCATTGCTGGCGAGGGGGATCGTACTCGTGCCGAACGGCGGGGTGGGGGGGCGGTGCATTTTTCCTTTGATGTGGATTTCCAAAATGCCCCGTTGCCGATTCACTCGCCGGATCTTTCACCGGATCTTGCATTTGATCGGCAGTGGGCGCTGGATTTGGTGGAGCGCGCCACTACTAGCCTGCGTGGCGAATATGAGGCTTCTGGCAAGAAGGATTGGTTTGAGTGCATTTTGGGGCCATCCGCAGGCACGGGGTATGCGGAGCTGGCGGTGGAGCTTTTCTCTACCGAGGATGCGGTGAAAAGTTTCGCCAAACGGGCGCGGCGGAGATTTCGTGAGATCCTGGAACGCGAGATTGCGGATACGGTTAGCTCGCCGGAAGACGCTGCGGAGGAGATGGCGTATCTGGTAGAATTGCTGCGTGCATGAATTTCTTCGCCACTTCTCTGGAAAATTTCCTTACTTACAGTGAGCATGCCTGAATCCACCTCGCCAAACCACTGTCCGCAGTGCGGTAGTGCTTTGCCATCTGGAGTGAGTCCGCTGCTGTGCCCGATCTGCGTGCTCACGGAGGAACCGAGCGAAGAGGGGCAGGAGGAATCCGCTGGGCATCAGGTGGGTGCCTATACGTTGCTGGAAGAAATCGCCCGCGGCGGGATGGGCGTGGTTTATCGGGCACGTCAAGGTGGGCTGAACCGCATCGTGGCGCTCAAAGTCCTGCCGGGGGCGGCTTTTGCCTCTGCGTCTTTTCGCGCTCGTTTCCAGCGCGAGGCGGAAACGGCAGCCCGCTTGAAGCACCCGGGCATCGTCGCCGTGCATGAGGTGGGGCAAGCTCTGGGGCAACCGTTTTTGTCGATGGATTTTATCGATGGCCCGTCGCTAGCCAGCAGGCTTGCGGAATCGCGGGTGACCCCGGAGTTTGCCGCGCAGCTTCTGCGTGAGGTGGCGCGGGCGGTGGCGCATGCCCACCTGAAAGGCGTCGCCCACCGTGATCTGAAGCCCTCCAACATCTTGCTCACTCGGGAAAACCAGCCGATTCTCACGGATTTCGGCCTCGCTTGTTTTCTCGATTTGGAATCGCTCGAAGGGCTAACTCTCGATGTCATGGGCTCGCCTCCCTACCTGCCGCCGGAGCGTCTGGCAGATGGGGCAGCGAGCGATCCGGTGATGGAGGATGTCTATGGACTCGGCGCGGTGTTGTATCATTGTCTCACCGGCAGGCCACCCTTTGTAGCGGATAACCTCAATGCGCTGTTGGCTGCGGTCGGCGAGATTGAGCCGGTGGCACCACGCAGGCTCAATCACTCGATGCCCGTGGATCTTGAAACCATCTGCCTGAAGTGTTTGGAAAAATCCCCCGCAGCGAGATACGCGAATGCGGCGGACGTGGCAGATGAGCTGGATCGCTTTCTTCGTGGCGAACCGATCCTCGCCCGTCCGCTTGCTCCGATGGATCATCTCTACCGTTTCATCCGCCGTAAGCCCGTGATCGCCTGCTTGATTGCCGCGCTTTTTTTAACGATCATCTCCGGCACCGGGATTTCCCTCATCGCTTGGCAGCGTGCAGAAAGAAACGCTGCGGATTATCGCGAAATGGCCGAAAAGCGGCGCATCGATCTCTACTCGGGAAATATGGCTGCGGCCTCTGCTGCGATGAACTCAGGAAATCGCACCCAGGCGCGGCAACTCCTCATGCAATGTCGGTCGGAAGATGGCGAATCCGACCTGCGCGGCTGCGAGTGGTTTCTGCTGGATCGTTTGCTGGCGCATCAGGCAGTGTTTTCCACACAGGCACACAACCACATCCTCACGGCGCTAGCATGGAATCCATCTGGCGACGTTTTACTGAGCGGCGGTCACGATGGCTCCTTGAAATCCTGGAAACTGGCAGGCGATCAGGGTTTGAAATTGGATCAGGAAATCCTCAAAAAAGGCAGTGGACGACTCGATAAAATCCAGTGGCTACCGGACGGCAGCACTTTTCTCACGGTAGAAAATGATTTCATCCGCTGTCGGAAACTGGGTGAATCCACTCCGCTGTGGGAGATCCTAGGCAGACAATTTTCCCTCACAGCCGATGGCCGGACGATGGCCATTTCCACCGGAGCGAAGTATCTCTTCGAGCCACACGGTCAGGTGTCGCTTTGGCAAATCCCACCGCAGAACGCCGGGAAGCCCACGCTTCGCCGCACCCTGCCCATCGCCGCCCGTGCGGTCGCGATCTCGCCGGACGGTCGCTGGCTCAGCGTCGGTTTGCCGATGAATGGCCACCATGATGAAGAACGTGGCCTCCAGTTGATCGATCTAGAAACACCCGATGCGGCACCCCGGCATCTGGAAACCAAGGGCGCGATCTGGAGCCTGACATTCTCGCCCGACTCGACCCGGCTCGTCGCCACTACACAATCGGGAAATTCTTACATTCACGCCTTTGATACCGCATCCGGCCGCAAGCTGGATCTGCCCACACACCATAGCGCCCGTCTATGGTCCGCATCGTTCACGGCGGATTCCCAGTCAATTCTCACCACCTCATCGGATCGCTCGCTGAGCCTTTCGCCCATCCAAGGTGGCTCGGCGGGAGTTTTGCCACTCGCCCACGACAACGAGATCTGGGCTGCCGCGATCCATCCATCTGGCCAACGAGTCGCCACGGGAGATAAGGACGGTAATCTCAAGCTTTTTCCGCTGCCGCTACCCACTCTGCCACTTGAGACTTTCCCGCAGCGTCCGCATTTTCGCTACGCACAGCCCGTTTTCTCGCCAGACTCCTCTCAGCTCTATCTCAACGAAACCTCCCCCGCCTGGAAAACCGTCGCATGGAAATTCCACGAAATGGCCCCTCCCATCGCAACGGAGTTCACCTTCCATCCTATGTGTATCGATCCTGAAGGCAATCTTGCTTGGCGAAACATGGATACAAAGCAAATATTCGTTCGGCGCAATTCCGCGCTGCCCTCACCATTGGCGCTGCCCCCCGAAGCATGGCCCGCCACGCCGAGCACGCGCAATCACGGCTCAACCACCGACCATCGTCATCTCTATCAATTCTCCGAAACTGGCCACGCCGCCACCGCAGAACTCGCCACCGGAAAAATCCGCGAGATCCAGAAATTCACCCGCGAAGTCCCCACCGCCTCCGCCCTCTCGCCCAGCGGACGTTTCCTCGTCGCCTCCACTTGGAGCGAACTCGCCATCCATGATTTTACCAACGGAAAAACGATCCGCCTTCCCAACGATCCACATTGGGCAAAAACCATCGTCTTCTCTCCCGACGGCACGCTCATGGCCACTGGCGGCATCGATAGCCACATCCAGCTCTGGCGAGTGCCAGATTTTACCCCGATCTGCAAACTCAGCAGCCATCTCTCCGAAGTTTCCGGCCTCGCCATTTCTCCCGATGGCCGCACCCTGGTCTCCTCGGAAATCGGCAGCGGCCTGCGCTTTTGGCGGCTCGATACCCACCGCGAAGTCATGCGCATCGCCCTGCCAGAAGTTTGCGAAAACCTCGCCTTTTCACCAGACGGCGAGAGCTTAGCCGTCGCCACCTGTCCGCCCGCCTCACCACCCACCGCCGGGCGGGTCATGGTGATTCCTTGCCCGCGCCACGCGAAAGAATAATTTTTTTCATAAATCCGCGCCACCTGCCCGGAGAAAATCCTTATGAGTCTTTGTAGGCTCTCGATTGAGCACCAACGCCCTAATCAGCGGAGCCTGCTTACCAATATCGCCGTATTATGAAACCATCATTGATCCTGTCTGTCATACTCGCCACCGCCGCCCAAGCCCAGATCTTCACCCCCAAGGATATCGACCTAAGCGTGTCGTTTAGCAACGTCAACCCAGCCGTCACCAGCGCGATGAGCTCGCCCGGCGGCCCTGGTCTGAAGCGTGTCCTCGTGACCGCCACGACTTTTCCCGCGCCTGCCGAGGGCGCGCGCCAGGCGCTGAAGGACTATGTTGCCACTGGCCCGCTCGCCGCTCCCGCTATTTTCACCGTGGATGATACCGTGGGCGGCCTTACTTACGCCGCGCAAGTGCTCGCCGAGCTGCATAGCGGCCAGCAGTATTACTTTCCCCGCGCCACGGCTGGCTTGAACACGGCTGGCGCGAATCCGGCATGGAGCATCGCGGATACCGCCAGCCTCGTGAACTTCCAGTTTGTCGATTCCGTAGGCGCACCCGTTGCGGTGAACGGCGGCATCATCTTGGCTAACGATCCTGATATCACGGATACCGCCCCGAGCAATTTGTACTTAGCCGATGGTGCTACTGGTGCGGCCTTCCTCGCTCGCGGCGGTTCGCACACCACCTTCGCCGTCTATGTCGATCTCGGCGGCACGGATGCTGCGGCTACGAAATATCGGAAAAAATATACCGTGGAGAACTACGCGATTACGGCAATCCCCAGCGATACGGTGCAGACCGTTACCATCGTCATCGATGCTGCGGCAAATACCAGTGGCTCGCTTTCTGGTAGGTTCGATGTCACGCAATCCGCTGTTTCCGCGAATGAAGCACCTAGCACGAATGACGGCTTCTTTGAAATCTACGCGCCCACCCCGCCAAACGATAGCCATCCTGACTACCCCGTCCTCCGCACCACCTTCAACGCAGGTGATGGCTACGGCAATTGGGATCGCGATACGTCCTTCCTAGGCATGAACTTCAGCAGCGAGGCTAGCGGTGCATTCACGTCCGCGAATCTCCTGCCCAGCCCCGCTCCGGCGGAGGGCAGCTACAATGTCTATGGCGAGACATTTCTCCGCCGTTCCATCAGCGGTGATCCTGCTGGCATGCACCGCTTGCAATTTCTCCGCACTCCTTGGCTGGGTGGTGGTAGCAATCCGGCAGCGCAGATCCCTGCTGGAAACTTCGATACCGCAGATACCTTCGTCATCAATCCTGGCTACCTCACTGGCTCTGTGACTCTGGCCGGTCCAGATGTCATCGCTGGCTACCCCGCGCTACTGGCTCATGTGGTGCGCTCTACTGATGACGATACGAACGGCGATGGCTTGCCTGACTCTCCCATCGCGGATTGGTTTAACGGCTCTGTCATCCGTGCCAATGGCTTGGACACTCTGGCCACCGGCGCTACCCTCACCGCCTCGGGCGGACAATCCTTCGTTCCACTGCCAGGCTCCTTCAATCCCAGCAGCGGTGATTTCACCGGCCACTACCATTTCGCCCTCGGCGGCTTGAATGGCGAATCCGCCTTCTGGCAAGCAAACACCACCTCGCTGAGATTCTACAACCCCGGCACCTCGGCAAATACTTATTTCTTCACGGACTTCTCGCTCACCGATCGCACGTCAGAAGTCACATTACGCCGCGAGATGGCCCCAGATGCCACCCGGACCTCGGACATTTCCCACGAGTTTGGTGAAGTCAGCCTGCGAATCCGCGCCACCAGCGGCACGATCTATCAACCACAGATTCGCAACGTGACGGATGATCCCACAAAACCTCTCAACCCCATCGCCGTAAGTGATTTCCTCGCCGACGGTTGGCCGAACACGCAAGCCGATGCCGCCACCACCGCCACAGTCCGCTGCCTGATCCCCGCTGGCACATGGGTGCTCACCCCTCGCATTAACCCCGGCGACCAAGCACCCGGAGCATCCATCGATCTCGTGCCCATCAGCATCGAGGTCCCCGCCCGTGGCCGCATCGGTTTTGAGACTGAGTTCCTCATGAATACCTCCATCCCCGCATGCCTCAGCGGGTCTACGGCAGCCATCTCTGGCACCATCACCAGCACCGGCAGCCTAGTCACCGAGATCCGCTACAGCATTGATGGCGGCACCCCCATCGTCATCAGCACACCTAATAGCCTAACGCCCAGCTTCAGCATCGATCTCTCCGCCCTCGCAGATGGGCCACACCGCATCGTCATCACCGCCACGGGCGCAGGCGGCGAGGAAGCCTTCGTTGACTCCACCTTCCACCGTGATGCCGTGGGTCTCACCATCCAAAAAGCCGTAATCCTCACTTGGGGCTGCGGCGTTCTCCAAACCTCCACCGACATGGAGAACTGGACTGACGTCACCGGAGCCACCAGCCCCTTTGCCGTACCCACGGATGAACCAAAACGCTTCTGGCAGGTGCGCTACGAATGAAGCCATCGCCCCCTGAATCTTTAAGACGACTCTTCCCATGAAAACACTCTTTACCGCACTCGCATCCTTCGCCCTCCTCACCCTCACCAGCCAGGGCCAAGTCCTCATCAACGATGCCATGGAAGGCTATCCCACGGCCACCCCTACCAGCGTAGTCACGAACCCCGCCAGCTCGAACCCGGCCTCATGGCAGACCGTGGTCTTTTCCCAAAGCGGCACGGTCGGCACCACGGCGGGCATTGGCACGGCCAACGGCAAGACGGGCAAAGCCGCCGTTCTGAACACGAACTTCGCCACCGCAGGCAACCAATGGGCGGGAGCGATTCTGAGCAGCTCGGCCTACAACACTGCCGCCACCCTCGGCACCTCGCTGTCAAACTTCCAGTTCTCCGTGGATCTGCGCGGCTCGCAGGCTGGCTCCGTCACGGTGCTGTTCCTTTCCTACTCCGCATCCGCCCAGCTCACTGGCTCGATGGCGAAAACCTTCACCCTCTCCGCCGCGAATGCCTACCAGACCTTCGCGGGCGACCTCGGGCAAAGCGGCTGGGCGCCAGATGCCTCCAAGGTCTCCGGCACCCCGCTAGTGATGAATGCGCCACGCTACGGCTGGCAGATCATCATCCACGCCGAGGGCAACGGCGGCTGGGGCTTTGACTCGGGAAATGTTCTGGACATCGATAACGTGAACCTCACCGCCTCCCAAACCGCCGCCACCTATCTCCCCGTCACCTATGATGGAAATGGATTCTTCACTCTCAACAGCGGCCAAAGCAGCTACATCGGCTACAAGCCAAACACCTACAGTCACAACACCCCCATTAGCCTCTTCGTCTGGATGCACGGCTGCGGCGGCAATGCAGCGGGCGATATGTGGACCATCGCGCCCTCAGCCACGCGGCAGACGCAGAGTTACATCGCCATTTCCATCGGCGGCAGGGACGGCGCCTGCTGGCAACCTGGGGTGGACGCTCCCAAAGTCCTAGCAGCCATCGATGATATAGCTCGCTATTTCAACATCAACCCGCGCAAAATCTATCTCGGCGGCTACTCCTCCGGCGGCGATCTTACCTACCGGGTGGGATTTGAAAATGCCTCCCGCTTCGCCGGACTACTCGTGGAAAATAGCGACCCCTTCCGTGACACTGGAGCCACCGGCACCCACCTGATGGCCGCCGCCTCATGGAAAATCAACGTCGCCCACCTCCACCACCTCTCGGATACCACCTACCCCATCACCACCGTACGGACGAACATTAATACCCTGATCGCCAACGGATTTCCCGCCACCCTCATCGAAAAAGCCGGCACCCACTACGATCCAGACACCGCCAACTCCGGCACCAACTACAACCTCAAAACCTTCCTGCTGCCCTACCTGGACGCGGGCTGGGTCTCCCCCAGCGTCGGCAGCCCCGATATCGCGGTGAAACGACCCGATGGCAGCGCCCTCGCGGATGGTGGCACGCATGACTTCGGCACCACCGTTACCGGCGCGCCACTGAGTTTGATTTTTAAAATCGCCAACAGCGGCGGTGCTAACCTGACCGGCCTCACCATTTCCAAAAACGGCACTGATTCCGCCGCCTTCACCATCACCGCCAGCCCCGTCTCCCCAGTGCTTGCCGCAGGGGAAACCCCCTTCACCGTCCGGCTGGATGCCGCCACCGCTGGCCAAAAAACCGCCGCCCTACAGATCGCCAGCAACGATCCTGACGAGACCCCCTACGACATCAACTTCACCGCCCGCGTCCTTTCTTTCACTGCCGATGCCGATGCTGACGGCCTCAGCGACGCTGCCGAATTCCTCTGGCGTTCACTCGGCTTCGACTGGCAACTCAGCCAGCCCGCCCTAGTGGCAGGCTTCCTCGCCGATGCCAACCGCGCCGGACTCCACAGCGCCGCCCAAGTCCAGGCCCTACACATCGGCACCCCGCTCATCGCGCGGAATCCCACAACCGGCCAAGTCAAGCTCACCATCGGCGTGAAAAAAGCGACGAACCTCAGCAATTTCCAGCCGCTGCCACTCACCACTGGCACCACCGCCATGAATGGCGCGGGCGAACTGGAGTTCTCCTTCACCCCGACGGACAATGCCGCGTTTTTTCGGCTGGAGTGCCGCTGAATCCACCCACCAAATTCTACAAAGTCGAAATCAACAAGCCTTGAGTTTGAGTCCACGAAATCGTCACATCCTCAGGCACGCAATCCGCTTTGCCATCACCCCTTCATTTTCCTATCTCCCTATCGTTAGCTAAAAGCGTTTCGCTCCGAATCGGACTCCGACGATTACCGCAAACCATGAAAACACGGCACATCCTTCCTATCCTCCTCGCCCTTACAGGCGCTCTCCACGCCCAAGGCCCAGTCACTGACCCTTTCTCAACCCCAAACACCTCCCCGGTATCCTCCGCCATCCTCTATTCACCTGCCGACATCCTCGCCGGGTATCCGGCGGCCTTTACCAACTCTGGCTCTGCGGCGTGAACAGCAAAGGCCGTAGCGCCCCCGGCCCGGTGCAAAACTGGACTGCCGGTTAACCTAGCCGGCATCGGCAGAAAAAATAATCACGATTTTTTGGCTATCGTGCGCCACCTCGCTGAGGAAAATCCTTAGCTGATGATGTATGAGCCATTTTTTCACCCTTTACCCTAAAACAATCTCATCCTTTAGCCTTATGAAATTTCTTTTCCTATCCCGCCCGTTCGCCATTGCGGCGTTGTTTCTCCATGTTTGTGCGTCGGCTTTGCAGGCGGCCAGTGATGTTACGGTGAGTGCGGCGGGAACCACTGATGGTGTTTTTTCCGGGGGGAATCCGAATGTTTTTACCGCTACCGCTACTCCGGCTGTGGCGAGCACTGCCACCATCCAGCAATCGCTCAATGGCGGCAATGCGGTGACTGTTAGCACGGTCAGCGCGGCGGCTGGCAATGGCGATCTGACGGTGGTGGCTGGCATTTCTAAGACGGCGGGGGGCAGCAGCTTGCTGACCTTGCAGGCGGAGCGCGACCTGGCGGTGAATGGCTTCCTTTTTGCTAACTCGGGAGCGATGCCGCTGGCGCTGACGGCGGGGCGGAACATGACGAACAGCCAATCGATCACCACCAATGGCGGCAATATTACTCTGACTCCGACGCAGGTTTTCACCGTGGGTGCGGCGATCAGTGCGGGTGCGGGAACGGTGGCGATCCCGCAGGGTGTGGTCGAGTCCACGCTTAGCCAAACGATCACTGGCAGCAGTGTGCATGTGGCGGCTAGCGCGGCGCTGCGTTTCCAAGGCACGATCAATGCCGCGCTAACGGTGGCGGGCACGGTATCGCCGATGGCGGGGAGCGGCACTGGGGGATTGCAGGTCAGTGGGGCACTGGCGCTGCAAGATAACTCGAAAACGGTGATCGACATCAACGGCACATCCGAAGCTAGCAGCTTTGACCGCATCAATGCCACTGGCGCAATCACGATCAGCCCCTTGGCGGTGCTGGAGGTGAACGTTACTCCTAGTTTTCATGATGCGATCGCTCGCAGCACGGTTTTCACCATCATTCGCGGCGGCAGTGTGACGGGCACTTTCAGCGGCTACCTGAATGGCTCCCGCTATACCTTGCCGAATGATTTTGGTTCGTTCCGGGTGAACTACAACGGAACCGCTGTGACGCTGGATGACTGGCAGCCGGTGATCGTGAATCTCACTTGGGACCCCGGCACTGCGGAGGCTGGAACGGCGGTGTTCACCAACACCAATACCCGTGGGGGGCGGCACTATTTCCGGGTCACTACGCAGGGGACGGATGTGGGAGCTTGGCGCTCACGGCTGACCTTGGCACCGGGCAGCAGCGAGGCCGCGCTTTATCTGAGCAAGACCAACTTGCCGACGGTCGGTGGCGCTCAGTTTTCCTCCGCTCAGGTGGGCGGGGATGGCTTGATGCTGCGGGATGATCAATTCGCCGCGGCGGAGGAGTGGTTCATTCTAGTCTATGCCACGCCTGGGGCGCAGTGGAGCTTGTTCAGTGGACGCGCCTTTGTGCATGACCTCGGGGTGCTGCCCTATACGGATGTTAATGGCAATTCGCAGTATGACATCGGCGAGGGTGTGAGCCCACAGGTATCTCCCGCCACGGCCATGCCGCCGGAGGGGATACGCTTTTACCGTTCTACCGTGCCTATCGGCACTCCAGCATGGAGTCTGTGGCTGAATGGCAGCACGCGGGAGATCGCCCTGCGCACGACCAAGGTGCCATTCCATTCCCAACCAAGCTACTACACCCGCAAGCAGGCTGGGCAGATGTTGGTGGTGCCTACGGTGCTGGGCACTGGCTCGAATGCGTATTTCCTGAGCGTGGTGGCGCCGCAGGGGGAGGTCATCGGGCTGGACTCGCGGATTCAGGCGGTGACGGATATTGCGTTTCAATCGACCACGGCAAATGTGGCGGTGACGGGTGCGCCGTACCGGGTGTTCCGCACTACGGTTCCCATCGATCAGCTTGCCTGGGATGTGAGCACTACTGCCTTGGTGGGTAACCCGAACGTCTGCTTAAGGAAAAACAACGTGCCGGGCGAATGGGACAATGAGGCCTATTCTTCGGCAGCGGGTAGTGTCACGGATAGCGTGACCTTGGTGCCAGATTACCTGACTAGCGGCACGTGGTTCATCACCGTTTATGGCACGGGGAACTACACGTTCACCCTGAAAAGCGGCGACCCAGTGATCACGCCGCTGAATTTCACTAACCTGAAGACGAACGATCAACCTACCCGTGCAGGATGGCGCTTCTATGCGCTGACAGATATCCCGACGCAGGTCGGCACGCTGGGGTGGGAGCTTACGCTGGCGAATCATGTGCCCGGCACACAGATCGCCATCCGTCGGAATAAGGTGCCCAGCCGCTGGATCTACAGGGCGAATGGCAATATGAGCACGCCATCGGACATTGGGACGAGCTACATGGACTTTTTTGGCAGTGGGGGCTTCCTGCAACGCCCGGGACATCAGGCGGATGTCTGGTATGTGGGTATTTATTTGCCGGAGGTGCCGCTGGGAGCCTTTGACCTGGATGTTCATCCCATCGTGCCTGCGTACGTGGGCTTCGATGGCACGAGCACCGCCATCGCCGGACTGGCAGCGGGGAAATGGGCGTTTCAGCGGATTGATGTCCCCGCCGGAGTCTTGGGCTGGGATTTGCGGGTGAAGAATGTGGTGGGCGGCACGCCGCGTCTGGTGGTGCGACGGGATCAGTTACCAAGTGCCGTGGGCACGGGTGGTAGTTGGGCTTACCCTTTTCAACAAAGCAACTGGCCCAGTGGCAATAGCTGGGGTGGTAGGGAAGATTGGTCTGGGCGCATTAATGAAGCGAATGTGGGATTTCCTCTCCCGGAAGTGGGGAATGGCTTGGTAATGGGCATGGGGCGTCCGCTGGAGCCCGGCACTTACTACGTGGGGGTGTTTAATAGCCACTCCACCAATAGCACTGACTATCAGGTGCAAAGCCGGGGCATCGGTTCTGGGCAATCGCTGACGGTGGCGGACTTGAATTTTGCCGCAGGCAGCAGTGCTACCATCACCAATCTCGCTCGGCGTGAGGCGGCTTATTTTAAGGTGACCATCCCGGCCAATACGCCGAGTTGGGAGTTCACTCTAGCCCCAAGCGTTGGGGAGATGATGGTGGCGATGCGCCGTGGGACTGTGCCTGACTTTGATGTTGTCGATGGCAACGGCTTCCTAGATGCGGATGTGCAAAATACCGGCACTACCGGAAGCCGCCAAGTGGAGATCCAGAAAGCTGGGCCAGAGCGCTTCGTTGTCTTGCCGCGAGACAATGCGGCGTTTATCGTGGCGGGGGATTACTACATTGCGGTCGTCAGCGAGGGCGTGAACCCTCCTAATGCTAACACGATCGGCACGGGGACTAGCAGTGGCGTGCTGACCAGCCTGGGCACCTTGGCCACGACCGATCTAGGCGATGCGTCGGCGGCAGGTATTGGGCAATTTGTCAGCCTGCTAGGTGCGCAGGTGAAATCCTTCAAATTCAACGTGCCAGTGGGAACCGCTAGTCTTGAGGTGCGATTGGACAACCGCGTGGGCAATCCGCAAATGGCACTGATCAGTGGCGAGAAGATTCCTCAGCCGAGTTTCCGCGCGGAGCTGCTCGGCTACAATGGCGGCCAAACGACTATGCCGGTGGGCGGCGTGGCTCGTGTGACCAACGGCAACCTGATCACTATTGCCAATCCGCCAGTGGGGACGTACAGCCTGACGCTGCGTGCGGATACCGTAAGCAACCTTTACCCAGATGCCAGTGCGGATTTGGTAATAGTGGCGAATGCTCCAGTGCCGCTGAACTTTGATGGTGCCACAGCCACTGTGAGCGGCCAGTCTCCCACGGCTTGGCGGTATTTCACCGTGACCGTCCCCGCCGGAGTAGTAGGCTGGGATGTACGACTGAAGAATGTGACCAGCGGCACGCCACGCATGGTGATCCGCCGCGATCAGTTGCCCAGTGTCGTAAGTACTACCGGCACTTGGAGCACTCCCTATAACCATGGCAACTGGGCCAGCGGCAATAGTTGGCGTGGGCAGGTGGACTGGACCTTACGCAATGACGACGATCCGCTGACGAATGGAACCCAGCAAGTGCAAGATCGTCTGGTGGCGGGCATGGGCCGTCCGCTGGAGCCGGGAACCTACTATGTGGGTGTGTATAACGAGCATGCCAGCACTAACGCCGCTTATCAGGTAGAGAGTCGTGGCATCGGAGCAGGTCAAACTTTGCCGGTGACGGACTTGAATTTTGCCGCAGGCAGTAGTGCGAATATCACCGCGCTCGCTCCGCGTGAGGCCGCCTATTTTAAAGTGACCATCCCGGCGAATACCCCGAGTTGGGAGTTCACCCTCGCTCCTAGTGCTGGGGAAATGATGCTGGCGATGCGCCGTGGGACTGTGCCTGACTTTCACGTAGTGGATGGCGTTTTTCAAGATGCTGATGTTCAGTTTAATTCCAGCAGCCAGGGCAGTCGTCAGGTGAAGATCCAGAAGGATGGGCGAGAGCGTTTCGTGGTCCTGCCACGCACTAATGCGGCGTTCATCGTGCCGGGGGATTATTACATTGCGGTGATCAGCGAGGGCGTGAACCCTCCCAATACTGGCACGATCGGCACGGGCACTAGTAGCGGCGTGCTGACCAGCCTAGGCACTCTGGGAACGAGCGATCTCGGCAACGCCTCTTTGCCACCCGGTGCCCCCATAGCGGTCAGCTTGGAAGGGGCGCAGGTGAAATCGTTTGCCTTCAACGTGCCAGAGGGCACCGCCAGCTTGGAGGTGCGCCTTGATAACCGAGTGGGCAATCCGCAGATGGCACTGATCGGCGGCACCAAGATTCCCCAGCCCAGTCAATACTCCGAGATGCTCGGCTACAATGGCGGTCAGACCACCCCGCCCGTAGGCGGTGCTACGCGGGTGACCAACGGCAACCTCATCACCATCGCCAATCCGCCCGCTGGGCCTTACAGCCTGACGGTGAGAGCTGACTCGGCGGTGAACGGACTCTACCCTTTGGCCACTGCTGATTTGTTTGTAGTGGCGAATGCTCCCGTGCCGCTAGCCTTCGATGGCGGAGTCGCGCCCGTGAGCGGTCAGTCTCCCACAGCGTGGCGGTATTTCTCCGTGACCGTTCCCGCCGGAGTGGTGGGCTGGGATGTGCGACTTAAGAATGTAACCAGCGGCACGCCACGCCTAGTAGTGCGCCGCGATCAGTTGCCTAGTGTCCTGGGGACTAACTGGACACCTTATACAACGAATGCTTGGCCCAGCGGCAACAGTTGGGGTGGCCAAGTGGATTGGAGTGGGCGCAATGACGACAATCCGTTGATCGGTGGCACCCAGCAAGTAACTGATGCGCTGGTGATGGCCATGGGGCGTCCGCTGGAGCCAGGCACCTATTTCATCGGCGTGTATAACGAGCACGCAAGCGCCGCCGCCGCCTACACCGTAGAAAGCCGTGGCATTGGTGCTGGGCGGACTTTGTCGGTGACGGATTTGAATTTTACCGCAGGCAGCAGTGCCAGCATCACTGCGCTTGCTCCGCGCGAGGCGGCTTATTTCAAAGTGACCATTCCAGCCAACACGCCGAGCTGGGAATTCACCCTCGACCCAAGCGTGGGGGAAATGATGATGGCCATGCGGCGTGACACCGTGCCTGACTTCAATGCGGACATTGGCAGCAGCTCTAGAGATGCCAATGTGCAATTCAACTCCAATAACACGCAGAGTCGTCAGGTGAAGATCCAGAAGGCCGGGCCAGAGCGCTTCGTAGTCCTTCCGCACAACAATGCCGCTTTCATCTTCCCGGGAGATTACTACATCGCGGTGATCAGCGAGGGCGTGAATCCATCCAACACGAACACCATCGGCACCGGCACGAGCAGCGGCGTGCTCGCTAGCCTTGGTTCATTAGTGACGCCTAGCCTCGGGGAGATCACAGCGGCTGACACACCCATCCCTGTCATCTTAGCGGGTGCGCAGGTGAAATCCTACAACTTTAAAGTGCCCTTTGGCACCGCCATTTTGGAACTGCGGCTGGATAATCGCGTAGGAAATCCTCAGATGGCACTAATTAGCGGCAACCACATTCCGCAGCCCGGCAACATTAGCCAAGGCTCCGATCTGCTCGGCTTCAATGGCGGATATTACACCCAGCCTGCTGGTGGGGTGAGTCGCATCCTCGACGATAACCTGATCACCGTAGCCAATCCGCCCTCTGGCATTTACACACTCTCACTCTATGCCGATTCATTAGGCGGCCTGAATCCCGATGCCACCGCGAATCTGGTAATACGCCAGGTGCCGCGTTTGCCGCTGGCCTTCGATGGTGGCACGGCGACCCGCCAACTGCTCGATACTCAGAAGGATTTCTTCGAAGTGCATGTCCCGGACACTTTGGGTGGTGAGGACGGCGAGGACGTTCAACCGGTGATCGGATGGCTGATTAAGGTGAACCATCTCCAAGGTGATACGACCCTAAAAATCTATAACACCTGGGGCAACTCCAGCACCGGAATTACGGTCAATAATAACACTGCGCTAGTCGTGCCACCGTTTCTCACCCTTTGTAAAACGTGGTTCGTCGAGGTGCAAGGCACCGGCCTGACGAACTACACCATCACCAGCCAGCCCGTGTTGCTGGAGCGTCCCGTCTGGACTATGCCCGCAGGGCACAATGCCACCTTTGGCGATAGCGGTAACAATAGCGTGGGAATCCCGCTGCCCGGTGACCGCGGCATCGACATTGGCCAAGACGATTGGCATTTCTTCGCTATCGACGTGCCGGAGGGTAATGCCGGGCTCCTGCGCACCGAACTCCAGGCGATCAATGGCAACCCTAACCTCTACATCCGCGAGGACGGCGTGCCGACCACGGATCACAACTCCACTGGCGTGTTTGGCTCATCCTTGGTCAACCGCTCGCTCACCAGCACCGCCAGTGAATACGGGAATTGGGTGCCTTTAAATGGTCGTTATCAGAAGCAACTCCGCGCAGGTCGTTGGTATCTCGGCGTGAAAGCCTCTGGAACCAGCAATGCCCGCTACCGGCTCATTGTTTCCAACGGTCAAGTCAGCGACCTTGCCCTTAGCGGCGGCTCGGCAAATAGCCAGATTCTGGTGGGGCGGGATTGGCGCTACTACCGTTTCACCGTGCCAACAGAGGCACCCATCAACTGGAACCTGACCTTTAGCCAGCAAGTGGGCGATGTGAACATGTGGCTGCGGGATACCATCCCCCCAGGCAACTCTGGGGATGGCTTGGGAACGACTGATACGTTCTTTGGCGAAACGGGGTTGCGGACATGGTCCTACGACAGCAAAAACCAAGGGCCTTACAGCAGTAGCGGCCACGATGCGGCGGGAACCTATGTCTTCAATACGCCCGCACTCCGTCCTGGCCACACCTATTACGTGGGCTTCCGCGCGGCCAACGATGCCTCCTTTAGCCTGAGCAGCAGCACCAGCGGCGGCACCATAGGCGTGCTGCCGACATTGGACTTCTACACCGGCACCATCGATACCACCATCCCTGCTGGTGGCTCGACAGTCTATCGCATCCCCGTGCCACCCGAGGCCACGCGGATGAAGTGGACGGCTACCCATCCATCCAGCGTGCAGTTGCGGCTAGAGCAAGGCACGCTGCCTGGCGCGACCGGCAGCCAGCATTGGACTAGTGGCGCTAGTGCGAATACATCCTTCAATCAAGCGCTCACCACTCCCAACAATTGGCCATGGCAGCCGAATCACGTTTACTACCTGCGGGTATCAAACACTTCCGGCGCATCCGTGCCTGTGATTCTTGCCTTGGCGGGCAAAAATGCCTCCAATGAGGATGAGGATAACGATGGGCTGCCTGATGCCTGGGAACGGGATTGCGCACCCTACGCCGCATGGCAAAGCGCCCGCTTCACTCCCTTGGCATTGGCGGACCCTTTGATCAGCGGCCCCAGTGCTGATCCTGATCTTGATGGTCTAGCGAACATCATCGAGTTTGCCTTCGGTCTCAACCCGAATTCTGGCGCATCTATGACGATCCCCGCAGCGATGCCGGTTGGCGAAAACTTCGTCGTCAGCTTCACCCAGCCAGCAGGCGTAGGCGGTATCGTTTACATGGCCGAGTGGAGCCCCACGATGGCGGTTGGTAGCTGGCTGCCGGTGCCGGATAGCGGCGCGGGTGCCGTCCACACCTTTAGCGTGCCCATTTGCGACCGGCCAGCAATGTTTATGAGGTTGAAGGTATTACATCTGTGTCCTCCCTAGCGCCGGCCTGCGGCACGGTACCCTTCACCTCCCTCGGAACCCCATGAAACGCACCCACTATCTTGCCCGCCACGGTCGATTTTTATTTCTGTGGAACTCTCCACAGCACCGTGAATGTGCCCGCCGGTTCCCTGCCATAGATCGTGACCTTCGACTACAAGTAACTCATCCCCGGCCAGATGGGGTCAACGCTTGCCAGCTTTCCGTCCTCTGCCAATCCCACCCGCCACTACCGCGTGGAAACCCGTCGCCCACTTTCTTCTCCTTGATGCCTCGAAATCGCGGAGGCGGAAGAATTTTCCCCTTGCGCTGCGGTGGATTTCGGCGAATCATTTTCCCCGTATGAAAACACTCTTCGTTGCATGGCTGAAATTCTTGGGTTGCTTGCTTTTGGTTTCCGGCTTTTTGAAGGCGGAAGAACCCGTCGAAGAGGGCTTTGTTTCCTTGTTCGATGGCAAAACGCTTGACGGCTGGAAGATCAACCAAGCGAAAGAGGCCTTCGTCGTCGAAGACGGAGCCATCAAAGCCAATGGCGATTGTTGCCACCTCTTTTACGAAGGCAAAGTCCAAGGCGCGAAGTTCAAAAACTTCGAAATACGCCTCGATGTCATGACTCGGAAGAACTCCAATGGCGGATTTTTTATTCATACCGTCTATCAAGATCGCGGTTGGCCCAGCGGCTACGAAATTCAAGTCAATAATACCCAAGGCGATCCCCAGAAGTCCGGCGGTCTCTACAACACCGTAAAAAATCTCACCCCATTCGCCGACGATGCTTGGATGAAGTATGTGATCATCGTCAATGCCGGCAAGGTGATCGTCACTGTCGATGGCAAAGAGCTTGTGAATTATCAGACCGCGGAAAAAAGCAAGCTCTTGCCCGAAGGCGGCACATTTGCCATTCAAGCGCACGACAAAGGCAGCACGACGTTTTACAAAAACATCCGCGTCAAGGTTCTGCCGTAATCTAACGCATTTCCCCGAGAACCATGCCAGTTAGGAGTCGCAGCATTCTGCTGCGTTCTTCGCGAGTCCGCAATCATACGGCGCGATTTTCCCCATCATTTGCCGCACAAGGCATGAGATTCCTTGCGTAAGCATCTTGGGAATAATCCCGAAATCCGAAGTATAACGCCGCCATTCGCTGCCATCATTTGCCGTGCAAGGCATTTCATACCTTGGGGCAGCATCTTTGGATGCAGCCCACTTCGGTCATGAAACGCCTTGCACATCAAAGCATGGCAGCGACTTTCTGGCACTCTACTTCGGATCTCGGGACAATGCCGCAGGGTGAGCCGTTTTTACGCGCTGAACTCTTGGGGGTAATAGGATCAGTTGGCAAAGAAGTTTTTTTTGGACAAAACGCGAATCGGCAACCATAGCTATTGCGTGACGCAGCAAAAGCCACTCATCGATGCAACACCTCCTGTGATTGGTTCGCAGGCGACGCGGATGCATTCCATCCATCTTTC
>JAIYDP010000259.1 GCA_027487435.1 Verrucomicrobiaceae bacterium
GGATTTTGGTACAGAGAGTTATTTGTTTTTTGTTTTACGATCAATTACTGGCTCTATCAATCTAATTTAATTGACGGCCTTTAAAAGCCGTTTAATTAACAATCTTCATTTAAAAAAACTAGACCTAAACACTAAACCCTAAAGTTTTTTAATGCTCTTAAAAGTTTTAATCCAAAAGGGCTGGTCAAAAGTTTTAATGACACTTTAGTGTCTTTAAAACTTTTTTTTTTTTTTTTTGATATTATCCGCACACAGCGACATAAGTTGATTCTAGATGTACCTCGAAAAAATTAGGCTCTATGGTGAGACAACATGGTTCAGGGTCTGCAAAGAGAATATCCTCTTGCCGTGTTCGGAATATTTTCATTCTCATTGTGAGTACAATTGCTACTTTTTGCGAGCACTAGCGCCCACTTCTTGAAACAAAGCGTTAGGAATGCGCTCTACAACACTTTCCAAAAGCGAATCTCCATTCATCAGTTTGGTGGATGCGACAATATATTCTCGCTGGCCTTCTTCCATGCGGTCAATGAAGCGCAACGCCGCCACCTCCCCAAACGTAACACCACCAATGAAAAAGACCAGAGTCACTTTCCCCTTTGCACGGGCATCTCTTTGGGACTCTGCTTGTTTAGATAGCGTAAACTCAGAGACAACCTGAAGCTGTTCTCCTGCTGGAACCAAGGCTCTGAGTTTCCTCAAAGGCTGGCCCCGGCAAGGACTTGAGAGCCTCATCAACAACTTTGATGCCACCCTCACGACTAAGAAAGGTAATGAAAACTGACCGGGGGAGGACGGAGAAGCTGCTGCACAATCCTAACGGAGAGGGGTGCATACCTATCAATTCAATGTCACGTATCGAAAGAAAACCCGCTGTAGACATACGAAATATCTTTAGGATTTGCCTCGTCAACCTCATCCACAAAAAGCTGCATCGACTTCTTCAAAGATGAGAAATTTCCTTTGCCATCTTGGCGCTTCAATAGACCAACCCTTTCAAGATGGTTGAGCGTAAAAAGAACCTCGTATCCATATGTCTGAAGAATTTCCCTTCTGTAGTGGTCAAACTTATCGATGCCGTTGTTTGTTAAAGACGCCAAGCATCTACGAATTAAGAGGAGACAGGCTGGGACTCAACAGTAGCCTCAGAGTCTTAATGAGTGGCTCCTGCTTGTACATACATTCTTCAATGTATTCCCATACCTTCCCTTTTATACCAGCAAGCATGTCTGAGCTAGTCAGATGTCTCGCTGCTCGGAAGATACTTTGTTCCACGGTCAATCGACGGTTAAACGCAGGGTCCCGCACAACAACGCTCAATTCGGAAGCAATATTGGTGTCTGTGTCCGTAAATGAAATTGCAATATAGCAGAACGAAGTGTAAGGAGATTCTTTTCTTGCTGAATGTTCATATCCTTTAGCTTCTTCACAAAATCCTACCTCATTAGATTAAGGACGTGTGGAACCGCACTTTCAATTGGGAGATCTGCCGTTCCTGTAGCTTGTGCTTCTCCTTCTCAATCAAAAATGAAATTTCAACGAAACTTGCTCAATCTCTTGCAGCATCAGTGCCTTTCGCCGTAAAGATGCCCCAACAGCTGTAAAGGACAAACTGCGCAGCTCCTTGAACACGGGGTCGTTCGAATTCAGTGCAGCCTTGACTTTCTTTGGTTGGGGTGGCAACGCAACTCCAGGGGGGCCTTGCGAAGGCGTCTGGCCAACAATTTTTGGGTCGAGGTCCACAAGTCCTTCCATATCAAGAATCGCGATATCCACAAGAAACCATTTGAGATCTTAAAAACTTCATCGATGAGACCCTCATAGGTAAGCTGGGAGAAGAGTGGAGTGAGCAGATCCGAATCACGATCCACAAGGACAACAGTATCTATCTCAGGCTCTTGCTGAAACATTAAAAGAGAACGTGGAGCAGACCATGGTGTCCTCTCCACCGATTTCTTTTCGCATACGTAGCATCATGTCAGCAACAGACTGGATTCATCAAACGCAAAGGATTGAGCAGAACGCGGGCACAAATTCCTTTGCCTTTGATATTTGGGATTACGCCATACATCAATTGCAACTTCATGAGAGCCTTTGCAATGTAGTACAATGACGTTCGATCACCATCCTTGAAAAGTAAATTCACAGAAAGAAGTGAAAAAAACCATGAAGCACTCGCGAAATGCATCCGGAATCTCCATGGAGAGGACATCGCTCTCAAACGGAATCAAATCGAGCTTGTATTCGCCAACTTCGACAACTATTCAATAAAATATAAGCTGTGTGCAGCCAACTTCCATGGACTCCTTCTTCTTCGAGAACACGTTCGCAAACAATGCTGCGTTGAGGGACCATGTAGACTTTGTAATCCTTTTTGACTTTCGAAGCGATGTTCGTGTTAATCTGCTGAGCGATTTGTTGCATCAATGGAATCTTTGTCCGAACAATATAAATGACTGCAGGTTCTTCAGTCTTCAATGGCTCAGGCATCAAGTGATACGTTTTTTCCACATTGTGAGCCTCCGTGGTAAGAGAAAGCAGTAGCAACACAACTTTGAGAAGTTGCTTTTCCGCAATCAGAGAAAGAGGGCCAGAGATGGATGGATCCAGCACAAGAGCTTTGCGTCCAGGAACCTTAGATTTTAAGCGGCCGCACGAGGATTGTGCAAAGAAATGAACTCACAGAATCAAGACAGATCTCCAACTCCCTCTTTGAAGTATCCCGTAATGAAGTCAAATTAACAACCGCATCGTCAAGAGATGGCTGCACGGCTGCTGCCATAACAAAACAAGTAATAAGAAAAAAAGGAGAGCGATGGTTTGATCTTTCTGTTAATGACGTTAGCAGTGGGCTGCAAAGTCAAAGGATTGAGAGAATAGAATGACCGCACCGTAATGGCAATCAGTGAAGGATAACGCGCCGGCTAACAGCGCAATTATGACCTCGAG
The DNA here is from genome assembly GCA_027487435.1 of Verrucomicrobiaceae bacterium. GTDB lineage: Bacteria > Verrucomicrobiota > Verrucomicrobiia > Verrucomicrobiales > Akkermansiaceae > UBA956. Next base: position 2,950 of record JAIYDP010000259.1, read on the forward strand.
TTGGAACTTCTATTTCAAATTTCAGACCACCTTGCGGTAGTTACGGTGGTCTCCCCAAAGTGATAGGCATGTTCAACTGTGTATCTGGGGAACTCACGGCTCCGCCTATGTTCTTATCATCGTTTCTACAACAAAAAAATAATAATTCCAATGTTCCTCAGCTTGACCTTTCTTGCTTTCCAATATATTGTGAGTTTGTTCCATTGACTTCGCGATCGATGCTAAATTAGTGGCTGTGGCCGGGGGCTACAGGGCTACAGGGGCACAGGGTTTGAAGAGGGAGACTGAATATTCTGGAGAACGCGTGTCCGAACGTCCGGAAGGAGGCCCGCGTGCGTGCCCGCCGTCCGAGTTGGGGGGGGACGACGACGCGTGTGGCGCTGACTCACAGGCGCACATACGGAGGTGGAGGGGCTAGGCTGCCGGCTCGCCGGAGGGAGCAGCCGCGTGACGACAAGGGATGTGTGGATCGAATGGCCGCTGGGAACTGATGTAGAGGGAAGTGACTACTCGAGGGGTCAGGGAACAAGCGGTGCCGAGGCGGGGGGTTCCGGTACTTGTGGGAGGGGGCCAAGGTCGAAGGCGGCGTCATGAGCGGAGTCGTGAAGGAGTTCAAGGGCATCGCGGAGGGCCACGGCGACGAAGTTGAGGGGGGGGGATGGAGGCGCATTCGATTACTCGTCCGCAGCACAACAAACTCGCTGGCTGCTAATGCTCGAACTTTAACAGATTTTTTATGGCAACTGTGCATGCTTTTGTTGTTTCACTGCTCTTGACATCTTCGACAACCCTTTGTTTGCAAAATGGACTTGGTCGAACTCCTCAGGTTTGCCTTGCATCTGAGCTCTCATAAAAAAGATGGGATTCAACACGGTACGTCCACTGTCGCTCACTGACAGCTCAGAAGCGAGTCTGCTTACAACATAGTGGTATTCAGGCACATATTCCATGCCCCAATAACATAGGAACCACTACGGTTGTGGGATCAATGAGCATTTGATCAAAAGTACGTTTGCTTTCAAAGTCGTCAATAACCGTCGAACAGAGACAGTCGACGCTCTTGTTGACACCGGTCTTGCTGATCTTGGTTACCGATACGGTGATGTGGTGTTGAAATCTCTCACATGCAGTAAATCTGGACGATTGCTGGCAAAAGAGTAGAGATTCTTACGGTCGTATTCAAGCTGACCCAGTTGCATTCCCAAATGGCATTAAGGTCCAAAGCTTGCAGCATTGTTGATTTAAAAGAGCCTTGCGGAATATGTTCACTCGAAAGGACTCCTTTTTGGCCTTTATTCTGACGCAGGTGGTCGCGATATGGCTCCTCTCAAGGGCGATAGGATACCAGACATGTGCCGGGCGCCCTGGTTCCCTTGGATATGAGAAGATTGATGCGGAAACGTACGCCGAATGGGGAGTGTGCATACCTCTTTCCAACTGATGTCTTAGGTGGATTACTTGAAATAGTGGGTATCATGAAATTCATGTGATATTTCAGTGACAATTGTCATACAGACAAATCCAAGCCTGAGCTCCGCTATCCACCCATGCGAGACGCTCTGAATGCCACCGGTCGAATGATTTTTTTTTCAATGTGTGAATGGGGAGTTTACATTCCTTCTCTCGTTTCTCATATGTTTGGTTGACCATCCGGCCGACTGGGCCAGCATGGTTGGCAATAGCTGGAGAACTACTATCGATATAAAGGATTTGTGGGCATCAATGCTCTGGAATCTGTATCAAAATGACAAGGCCGCGGATCATGCCGCACCTGGCGGCTGGAACGGTATGGTTTATCTGTCCTTTTTTGATGATTCCAAAGATCCTGATATGTTGGAAGTTGGCAACGGCGGAATGACAGAGAGAGAATATGAATCGCATTTCTCTTTGTGGGCTCTGGCGAAGGCACCTCTGATTATTGGATGCGACATAACGAATATGTCTGATGCGACGAGAAGGATCCTGATGAATCCTGAAGTCATTGCGATTAATCAGGCCTGAGTAGAAATTCAATCCCTGATGTTTGAAGGACCCTCTCGGCAAACAAGGTAGAAGGATACGGTCAAACATAGTTGGCCATGAAGTGGCGTTCTGGTTGATTCTCTCATCTTTCAGCTGTGGACAGGCGCTCTGTCTAACGGCGATTCAGTGGTTGGTTTTGGTTTTTGTTTGCCGATATGCCAAGGTCATTCTGTTTAATAGAGGAATTTTGTCTTCGAAAATCTCGTTCAGTCTCAAGGAAATTGGTCTTGTGAGCTCAAGTGCTCGCGTGCGAGACTTGTGGAAGCGCCAAGGTATCGATTTGTTTTTCTGCACTCAATTGTGTTCTAGATGTCGGTGACGTGAGCGACCGATTCGAAGCTGATGTTCCATCTCACGGCGTTGTGATGTTGCGGGTGTCTTCTCGATAGCTCCATGTCTTTGAAGAGTACACCGTTCCCCAAGAGAGCAACGATAATGTTCCTATCTTTTCGAATCCACCTGTTGGGCTTGCCTGGGCTACGCAATAACCAGAATCCCAATCCGTATCCCTTGGACGTCTTCGTATCTGAAATGATGACTACAGGAATTTACTGCGACTGCTTCAAAACAGGATAGAAAATGCGAATGTAGAAGCCCCATTTGACTGCTACTTGGAGATAAATGAAAAAGGAGGAAGCATGCCCATAGAAACTGCAATCTGCTTCGGTCTTTCAACTGCCTGAGACAGCAGAATCGCCATGACATTAGACACATCAGCTTGGCTCATTGACGGGGCCCTCTCTTCAATGCCAACCCAGCTCTTGCTTGACAACAACGATTGCCTTGATTTGGACACGAAATACAAGTCCGGCGCAAGCTGGAAGCTCCCTGTTGCACTTACAATCACCGCTTGAACACCAAGCTCAACTAATCGCGTCTCAACAAAAAACATCGAGCACGATCCCGCAGGGCTTGTCATGCCGAAAAAATGATCCCCCGCTCTCATTTCAAAGGAGCTCCTCATCAACCTCATAACATGTTCTTCCGTTGCAATCGCACCCTCCGCAACGTTGACATGCTTCCGAACTGCTCGCACTGCGATCTCCGACACAATACTCAAGTATTCCTCTGTCAGGGGTCCTACTGTCACTGACGTATACACATTGAGCTGGAGACCTCTAAACCTTCCCTCTCCCATGACAATGTTCGATATTGCAGAACTTGACGATTTCTTCAAAACCCTCGCAACAGTCTCTACAATGGTCACAGCCTGACCAACCGGTCCAGCTACCTGACGGCGTAAGATGCCAAATACAACATTTCAACAAGTTTCAGGGCCTTCGTGGCATCTTCGACGTTCTTTTGGAATTCATCAGAACGCTCGCCCACACTGTCCCCACCTCGAGCGTCGTCGACAATGAGTACAAACACAACAGCAAAGCAAACAGAGCCCCAGTGCATTCAAATTAACAAACCCACTGCAGGCATCCCTTTCGTTAAATAGCAGCTGATGTGATCTGACAGACTCCGTTTACTGGACAGAAGCTATAAAATAGAAGCATGACGGAAGCGTGAGGACAAATGACGGAAGCGTGGGGAATGACAAAGCCTGCTATGTGGTTTTTGTTGCTGCTGTGGGCTGCGGTTGATGAAGCGGGCGAAGAGGATTTCAAGGCCCATCGGCCACCAGTTCCCAGTGGCCCTCAAATTTGAACTTCCATTCTCGCTACGGCTGCTCCCTTCGGCGACATCCCCCGTAAGAATATGCGTGCCTGCGGGTAAGTTTCTATCCCCCCCCGACCCAGGTCCGCGTTTTTTTTTGACGTCCAGTATCGCCGTATTGTATCCCCCGTGTAGCACTGAAGCGCCTGGCCATAGCCGCCTCCTCTCGCACGAGAGTAGCTTAGCGTCCCAGAAGCGCAGACCAAAGAACTACACTCCAAGAAAAGGAACGTAAGGACTGTGATATTATTTTAACATCCAACAAGACGTACAAAACGAGAAGATGACCCAGTGAACCTGTCACATAAAGCCCGCCTGAGGATCATTCGCCGATTCGCTGACAACTCCTTGGCCTTCCATTCTCAGAATGCCTATCCAGGGCCTCCACAGCGATGAGGACATCATATCAGCCATATACATACCGACATCTTCTACTCCAAATGATGAAACCATTTCATGTTCTTCGATCCAGGATTTGCTGCCCACTAAGGAACGCTTTGATCTGGACACATGTTGCACTTCTGGAGACAATTCAACGCTTCCGTCAGCCAGACCGATCGCGACGTACATGCTCAGCCCCAAACCTGTTTCGACGGGTGTCATCTCAAAAAAGAACATAGACGACACCCCATTTGGGCTGATTAGTTCAAAGAAACGGTCCTCAACATAAACTGAAAAACTATTACAAATCTTTGCTCGAAGAGAATCCTCTGCAAGAGCCGAAGCCTTAGCAAATTGACAAATGCGCCCGTAATGCTTTCACTGCCATGTTCACCACCGAGTCCCTAAACCTCCTCGTAAGGGGCCCCACCGACACAGAGGCGAACGTCCGAATATCCACACCTTTGAATGTTCCAACCTTCCTTGCAGATGTATCCAGCCCCGCAGCTACCGAATGCTTCGCATCTTGCGACACATGTTGAACCAACTGAAGGGCATTCTCCACTGTCGTAGAGATCTGAGCGATTGAGTCATCGAAAATAAGAACAGCTGCCTTCTTTAAAATGTGTCCTTCGCTCTCAGCAGATACCCCCGTGGCCACATTCCCGCAGAAAATCACCAGCACAACACATCTAAAATCCATGCTCGGTCATGGTTCCATCTGAACTTTCTGTTGTTTTATGGCCACTGTGATCTGACAGACTCCCGATTGGTCATTCTCTCAGATCGGCCAAATTGTGGAATAGTTGCTGAAACATTGTTCTTTGTTGCTTTTTGTTGCTTTGTCTCAAAGCGCGGTTAGCGCATTTGGGGGCGAACGTGGTTTCTCTGCCCTTGTCGTCGAACAATCCCGTGAGGATGAGGTTAAGATAAGAGGAGTATCTGTTTGAGGGGTTTAAGGAGCGACTGGGATGTGTTTCTTTGCAGGTGAGCGTGGGCAGCTGCGGCTGGATGATGCAGGACTACTTTGCCCAGTTGGAGGCGGAGTTGACTGCGAGGTTGAGTTGGAGCGAGTACTTTATTGAAAGCAGATTCTGAAGGCTGAACCGCGTTCTGTACGAGTTTGTGTTGCGGGCCAATGGGCAGGTCGGAATGTGTGGGTGACGGTAGGGAGAACGAGGAAATACTCAAGGTGTACGAGGAGTGTGTGACGCAGATTTGCAAGGAAATACGCGTAAGGGGGAAATTACCTCGGGACCAGCGAGAGCGGGGACTTTCGATGGATGAGGTGGGGTGTGTAAAGGAGCAGCTGGAAAAGGCGACAGAGGCAGTTGTAGTGCCTGTAGTACAGCCGAAGTCGAGGGTGGGAGGTGGTGCTTTTGAGGCCGAGGACTCGCGAAGAAAACGAGAGAGAATTTCTCTATTTTCTTTCATCAGCTGGTCAATGCACTTGTACTAATCTCCAAATGCACTGCACAAGCTCACTACCAATTCTACCGATGCAAATACTCTGCATCAGATGTGCTTTGAAGGCTTCAAGGAGAATCGAAGGGTGCAGCAAAAAGCGAAGTACCTCTTTGGGTTTCATGGGGCTTTACAGACCAGCAGGAAGTTGGAGATCGAGCCACAAGGGTGTAGACGATCAAGAGATCCAAGGGCATGCCAAATTCCTTCCTTCACGCCATATCTTGCCCATGTCATCTCAACGTGGGCAGAGTTGAGGACAGCGGTAGAGTTTTTAAGTTCTCGGCCCCCATATTCCCATTGGTTAACTATTTTTTTGATTGATGGAAGTGGAGGAAGCTTTCAAGGAGTTGGTCGACTGCGAGGGAGAATTTCTGTCTGGGCTATCCGTTTTGTTGGAGGTGTTTGTGTTCCCATTGAGGGAAGCTTTGCTTAGCTCTCAACCAATCATGAACGGAGAGGACATGAGGACCATCTTTTCGACCGTTGAGGTTATTCACAGCTTGACCACAAAAGCTCTGAATGTCGCCAATACTTGTCTTCCTTAAAGTTGACTCATCAAAGGACATATCGTCTCAAGGATTCGCAGCCGTTGGAACCGTTTACATTGAGCTGGTAGTTCACCTTTTTTTTTTGCGTTGTTCCATCCCTCACCATGTAGAGCTCGTACTTAGGCCTCTACACACAGTACGTTGACAATTTTCACACATCTGTGTTGTGTCTGTCAGAATGCGCAAGATCGAATGCCCCTTTAGCGTCTTTCCTTGAAGTCTGGTGTCATTGTCTATCATGACATTCAAAGACAGGTCAGAGCAGCGCAGTTTGTGCTGGAAGAAGTATCTTCAATCTTCTTTGTCTTCCAATCTACCACGTCCGTGACTACGTCGTCCTCTTTGAAGTGAGGTTTGCGTCGTTTCCTGATGGTCAAGAACTTCGCGAATGCTCTGCCGGAAGATGACCCGGACGAGGACAATGTTTCTCGTACCTCACCCTTCTCTTTCTTTGACTAAATGTCAGGATTACGAGGGAAGCTATCAGAACTCGTCCGCGATCTCGGAGATCGAGTTGAAGAGCTAGAAAACATGGAGCGGCTTTGGAACTTGCAGCAATCTCTTCGGGGCGCATTGCATGTAAGGTATCTTGGCAATTCTTAGTTGGAAGAACTTGTTGGATCCAAGTCGACGCATCGTGCGGTGTGGTTACTTGCACAAGTTTGGAAAGAACAGATTCAAGGTAAAGTCTGTCGTTTGGTCTCATCATGAGAAATGTTACTTCGTCCTGTGCAACGACATATTCATATGCACACTTCCTTTAGAAGGACCGGGCAAGGTACGGTTCAGATACCGGTGGCATTTTCCGGTTCCCTCTCTTTCCGTTCAGGACCATGTCAATGATCAACATCAAACACCAGATGACATTGAACGCGCTGGTTCTGAAGTTCAGAATCCGTGGCTGCATGCGTTTGATGTGAAATCAGCAAAAAAGACGTACGCTCTATCCGCGCCAAGTCTTCAAGAAAAAGTAGAATGGATGGAGGACTTCGATGCTGTCTTTCGGATGATCAAAAAGGGTCAGGATTCCTCCGCAGAGCTAACCAAACGAAAGTCTCGCAAGGCAGCTCTCTTTCTTTCTTTGTTTCTAAACAAATGTAGGAGTCGTCCTCAAGTGTTGCAAAGTTTCTGGAAACGGTCCCAAGCCTCAAAAACTTATCTAAGAGTTAAGATGTCATCCAAGAGTGCATCAGGCGCTGCCATCAAAGACGATGAAGATTCTTCTCCCTTGCTGAAGAAGTCAAATAGAAGACCTGGAGTGGACGATTCCAAAGCCACGAGCACGCCTGTGTCCGATCTTGACGCAAGGAGGCCCAATTGTACTTTGCTTTTGAGTTCTCTTGTTTTTCCCTTTGCTTATCGCGCTGCGAGTTTCTGAGTTGGCAGTCTCCATCCTGTATCCCCAATCTCTGGAGACGAGGTGTAAGGACTTTGATCATCGACTGCTGCATTTTGCACAGCGAGCAAAGAGACCAGTGTACAAGTTTCTTGGAGTGTTCGTTCGAGGTTTGCACAAGTGGACTTCTCCTGACAGCCAGGTTTCTTTTCATTTGAAGTTTTGTGCTACTTTCCGTTCGCGTGTTTTTTGCTGGGACTAGATGGTCCAGGTACTGAGCTATCAATTGCGCTGCTGCTTGGAGTTGTTTCCATGCGCCTCTGGAAGCGGTTGGTTTGGCGTCCACGGCCGTATCTCTCTGGAGTTGCCAAGCAAGTACCCTCGGACCCCATTCTTGTTTAACGATTCAGATTCTCTCAGAAGACGATGACTTCTCATTCCCCTGCCAAACTGTCTGCACTGCCCTTGTGTTTGCCTATTTGTGGGCATATTTCTACAAGTATTTGATCGATGCTCCTCCCATCCGAAAAGTCTCCGAGCTTCGCGCTGATCCGTTTCCCGTGTTCGAATATTGGTACATGGTGCCTCCATTGGTTTTAGTTCTTGTAGCAGCATGGTTTAGGGTACTGCTGCAGTCACCCATATGATTATGCAGATTCACTCCGCATCGACGTTCCCATCAGATTGTCTTGCGGGAGCCTTTTGGGTTACACAAAACGATGGGACTCTCTCAGATCTTAGGGATTTGCAATCTCCCTTATTTCTGCTGGCCTCTATAAGGGCGACATTCTCTTTAGCTGCCCCTCGTGTGCTTACCTTGGGTGCTACGGCCCAAATGAAATTTCCTCTGCAAATTGGGTACCACTTCTCTTGAGAGTTTGATGAATGCAGGCAACAACTGTAAATGTTCGTGTGGCAGTTATTGGATCAATTCTACCAGCTTTGTCGGTTGTGCTTCAAATTCATCCATTTAGCTTCTGGAGGCGGCTCCACCATGTCATTGCGTCAGGAAGTTTGTTTCCTCCTGCATTAATGCCGAAGGGTTCTGACCGCGTGTCTCGTCTTTTCAGTTCTGTTCTTGTGCCCCGACTTCTCTCCTACCCTTTCAACGGTTCCCCGTCCCACAAGATTGTACTGGGAAAATCTCGGTGGGCTTGCTGCTGCTGTCACGGCAACTGTATGTTCTTTGAGTGTGGCACCTCACTGAATCGCAGGGGATTGGTCGGGCTACCGAATTGGGGCTGAGGAAACTGTTTTCAGAAAAGCCTTTGTGGCCTTACCAGATGCCAAAAAGGGCCCTCCCGTTCCTTTACATTAGCTTCGGTATCTCTTATTTGCTGACGATCGGGACACTGGTCGGGTTGAGGTTGCGAACTTGAGAGCCATTTGTGTGCTGCCAACGTATCAAACATTAAAATCGAATCCAGTACAAATCAATCATGCAATGCCTCCTCATTGCTCATGGCAACCCTAGCAGGGATCCACGTGCTGGATTATCGGTTGCCTCAGTGCAGCTACTTAAGCATCACGGCATCGTGCATGGGCTTGGGAAACCGCAAAGTCCTGAGACAGAGACATCCATTGACTTTGAATCTAGTTTGATTGGATTCGATGGCGGCTTTATCGCCTGGAGTCTACATGAACGGACATGCTCCATATACTTTCCGTCAGACGAAGCGAACAATTGTTTTGCTAGACATCGAGTAATGCTAGAAATTGATGCTCAACTCGTCGTACCGTTGCAACGTGTGTCTTGTGACAGCAACACTCGGAAACTTCGTCTTCTTGTCTATTACAAGCAGCACCATTGTCAAGTTGTTGACGTTTCTAGTCACGAAATCGTCGAGACGTACCCTATTCATGTGCGCTTGTGCTCCAAGCCGTGGCTAACGACGAAGGGAAATTATGAGTGGGACATAATCGCCTCACTGGGGTCTTCTGTTCAAGGTGTATTCATGTATTGCAGGACAACCCGGCGAGTTGCCCGTGCGAGGTGATATTTCTCATGTCTGGTAGGCTGCGATCATCAGAGTGCGAGAGAACGGGTCATCGTTCAATGCTGGGGAATTGTCAGATCGAATCCTGGTTCAGCCATCCCATGCTGCTTGCGTAGATAATATTCTTGTGCTCTACGATCGTGAATCAGGAAAGTTGCAGTCCTTGAAGATTATTTTCTCTCACGATGATTCTCTCGCAGCTGCCGAAGAGTATGGTGCGCCATGTGTGGTTGGTGCTCACTGGACTCATGTCATTGGCTTGGAGCAGAACAGCATTGTTTTGTTTTCAGACAGCTTGCAGGAGATGCAAGTGGTGAAGATCATTGAGCACTCTTCTGCAGAATTTACTTTTGGGCATAAGGTAACAGAAAGCGCCACTAGCCCGTGGCAGCATGTCGCTGTATTTTCTGTTTAATCGGATTCACCGTCAACCGTTTATCTTGCTCCCCACTCCGATTCAAGAATTCGCTTCCAATGCTCTTGAGTACAGAATGACATTGGCTCCATTTTGTCTACGTACAATACCCCATTGAGGTGATCAATTTCATGTTGGGCTATTCGTGCTGCCCACCCGCTGAGAGTCAGCGATATTGGATTTCCATCTGGATCGAGCCCCGATAATTGCAAAGTTTTCCACCTTTTAACAAGAGCCCTATATCCAGGAACTGAGAGGCATCCCTCATAAAACTCAGAGACATCGTCGCTGTGCAACGTGACCAAAGGGTTGAACACTGCAGTTGGAGCAAAAGGAATTCTTTCTTGTTTGAATGCCAGAGAAGTCGGCGTTCTCGATACAAGGTCTTGTGTGTCTTCCATAACAAACAACTGGGCATCAACACCAACTTGATTTGCTGCTAAACCCACTCCCGGGGCATTCCTCATAGTTTCAAACATGTCGCCAACGAGATCTCTGTATGAAGATATGTCGGCAGAGTCGATTTCACGGCAGCGTCGACGCAAGCAAGGATCCCCTGCTTGCACGATGTCCCTCATAATGCAGCAAAATTAATGATTATATCAATTGAGAACATGAGCGAGAAATATTTCTCTGTTGTTGTTGCACGGATTGCAGTGGCACTATCTCATGGATACGTACACCCAGATGAATGGGTTCAATCACACGAGCTGATGGCACATTTTCGAGGACGGTTGCATAGGTCGTCATGGGAAATGACAACAAAATTCCCCATACGCTCTGTCCCTCTCATGTGAGCCCTTCTGGCGCGCTGTGATATCGACAGATATTTGCTAACATATCTACCAAGCTTCTTTGAAGACAGTTTCATGGATTTTTTTCTCCTGACAACTCAGGTGATGCTAAACTTACATTCATTGCATCGAGGCTACAGTTCCTCGTACTTTCGTTCATCGGAGGTCTCTCACCCGCAATTGTCTTATGAATTTAGATCTGACCTTGTATTTCTATGAAAAAAGCAGGAAGAAGGACCCTTGGCCCTCCATCATCCAGTACGGCTCACTTTGGCCAGTTCTTGTCCTACATACTCGTCTGATCTGCATGTTTTTACACCTTTGATAACGAAGGCCCTTTTTCGAATGCTCTGGAAGCATTTTTCTTCAGCATCATCATTCTTTTGTACTTTGCAGACAAGGGATCATGGGCGCTCCTGCCGGCAATAGCGTTTGGACTTTTGAGACCGCCCTTCATCATTTGGGTTCTACCTTTTTTCACTGTTGCGATTATTCGTGGGAAGGTGAAATGTCGTAATCTTCTTCAAGTACTTGCAGTGACTGCTATGTTTTCTTGGATTCATTTGGTCTTACGAGTCAGCGTCATTGCGGCTCTACTTAAATTGGACTCAGTCTCTTACTCTCAAGAAGTCAGCGCTCCTACTTTTGTGAACTTTTTCCGCTACAACGCAGACTCTTCCAACACAATGAGCCATGGGAGCCATTTCAGAGGAACTCATTTTCTCATCAATCTTCCATTGCTCTATTCTCCTTTCATTTATCCGGCGATACTTCAAGGTCTTCGAACCCCAGAAATCCGATGGATGATTGTCGCCTCTGGGTTGTCTGTGGCTGCTCTCAGCATTGTTCCTCATCAGGAGCCCAGGTTTTTGATTCCCTTCAGCTTCCTGGCTGCAGTATTGCTTCGAGACTACTTGAAGCCCCAGCGGACTTGGCAGGTCATCCTTCACTCTATTGTGCTCACTGCGAAGAAGTGGCTATCGGTTATTTGGTCCTCTTCACTGGCTTTTTTTTTCGGATTTTTACATCAAAGTCAAGTCTTGGGGACAATATTCGCAATGAATACGATGTTGCCCATTCAAACACAAGCAATTTGCTTTTTTGGGACTTACCCACCTCCCTTTTCCCTGCTTCGCGTCAATCCTCTAATTCGTTACTCAACATCAAGATTTTCTCACTCCATTAGTGGCATATGATGCAATGGGCGAGGTGCGCGACGCTATCGATTTCGTTCGGACGCGGAATAGCTCAATCGTTGTTGCTCCCACCGATCAGATAATGTCCATGTTGGTGCATGGTATCAGATGCACGTCGATGTGGGAGTCGTCTCAGCAATTTTCCGGGGAGGCAGGAGGTTTCCAAACGTTGTCGGTGTTCGATTGTGCGATTGTTAGATAAAAGCTAATTAACACTTTGTTATCATGACTTCCAATGCTGCTCTTGTGTTCAATGAAGGAATTCTCACAATCGTGCCTGCTGGAGATTCTAAGGTGCAGCCCCTTTCGCAGCCAGTCAAGAAGGAAACGGTCCTTGCGGAGGACCTGTATGGGGCGGCTGTCTCGAAATTGATTGAGAGAGATTTCTTTCCAGACCTGCCTGTTCTACGTATGAAGGCAGAGCTCCGGGAAGCAGTTCAATCTGGAAATAGAGCGAAGATACTAGAGCTTCAATCGGAGCTCTCAAGAATTTCAAAATCTTCGTGTAAACAGCACTCGTTGTGTCTAACTTGATGTAGTTGCAACGCCTTCGCAAGCTGCTCAGACAATTCCTCAATCAGATGAAGTTTGGAGGAGCGACATTGATGATTTGATTGAGGGAAAGTCTCTCGATCAATTTCTTTCGAAGTTCACATCGGAAGACAATTCCTCGTTGATGCCTTTCTTTCATGGTCTGACCAGGTAGTGCTGAACAGCTGTTTGAAAAAGAAAAGAGGAAGCGCTACGAAAAATTTTCATGGATGCAGAAGCAAGCGGATCGGCACAATGAAATGCACCAGCAGCTTCTTCAAAACGGAGAGTCATCAGGACATGTTATCACATGGCCGGCGCAAACCTCTTCGCAATTTCTGGAGCTTCCAAGCAGGTAAATTTGTGTGTTGGTGTACCTTACCTCTAGCTTGCCGTTTCAAGTTAATTCGAAAGCACCACCAAAACAGTTGTCTATTTCGAATACTCGATTGGAGCCTGAAGTTCCTCTCCAGCAAACACAAGTTCCTGTTCCTTCGGGTCTTCAGTTGCCTGTCTCGATGAGTGAATATCTCAACTCACTTCTTATGTATCCAGCGCCGTCATCGTTTCTGTTGCAAACGCCAACTCTTGCCCCAGGAGTTGATGTGGATCCTATCATGGTTTGGGGAACTATCGCAGGAACTCCGGTGACGCTGAGCGACGACGGAGGGCCAGTTTTTCGAATTGCAGATGTGTCCGATAAGGAGCAATTGGGTATGGAGCTGGCCAGAAGCGCAGCGCAAAGGCAGACACAAGCGCGAAAAGGGTTTGTCGGACATCTGTTTCCTTACTCAGAAGGCAAACCCCGCGGCCGACAACAGGTCGCTCTGTGCCACTCTCACCAGCAGCTCGGGAACTTGCAAAGGCTTTGGGTGGGCGCAAGGGAGACAGTCAGCTGCGGGCGACGTACACCCCCTCTGTGCGAAGAGGGGATTGGGAAGAAGATGTTTTTAAAAAGCCCAGGCCGTCCACAATGTCAAGAGAAAAAAATTGAAATGAATTCAGCTATTTATTCGTGTTACTGTACAGAAATGAACACATTAGTTCCAAACTTTGCGGAGAGCGCTCTTTGCCTTCAAACTGAACATTGCTTCAACAGCGGCGACGAATCCTCCGTCATCCTCAAGCCCAAGACACACGTCAACGCAGAACTCAGAGAAGCTCTCCACCGAAACAGAACCACGGAATCCTCGCTCGCGACCAACGTCAAAGTACTCCGTCACTTCTCGTCGCGCTTCATCCTCCTTTAGATATCCTTGCACAACCCTTGGATTTGCAGAAACATTGTATCTCAAAAGGAGATCCCTGACTGTCACGACGCCCATGCCCCTGGCATCAATAGCTGCAAATGCACGGCTAATGACATTCTGTTTGGCAGCACTTAGTGAGCCTCGAACAAGATGCATTAACTCTTCTGGAGAGATGCCCTCAGAACCAATCAGTTCAAACAGCTCGTGATCCTGCACCGCGACGCCACAAAAGCTGAGGGCCTCGCGCACATCTTCGCTAGAAAGCATTCCATGATGCTTAATCGCTGCTGTCTGCTCAACAGCACGAGCAAGCCCCCTCACCCCGAGAGCCCCTCGGCGCAAAAGTGCACGTCGCACAGCACGAGCACCAACACCATCAGGGTTTCGTCCGGGTTGTGCGCTCTCTGACTCATTGCTGAGAGTTTGCTGAGCTGCATTCAACAGAGCAGGGTAATAGATGTAACCATCTTCTTCGGTCCATCGACGTACCAGCGTCAACATCTCTTGAGCATCGAGAATACCTTTCGTATTTTGCTGCAACAAAGTGCGGAACATCGAGTTGTGAATGCGGCCACTCCGCGTTGCGTCTTTGGAGGTGAACACTTGAGAAAGCTTTCCAATGAGTCCATCGGCTTGAGCAATCTTGAAGAGCACAACTCCCAAGTCGGATTTGGGGAAGATATCAGGATGCGCATCCATCCACTTCAGAGTGTACAAGTCTGCGTCAAGAATCTTGAAAACACGACCGACTGCGTTCACCTTTGCCCCGATGAATAGGTCCCTCTCGCCGTAATACTCTGGGCTATTCGGTTTCTTGATTTTCGACCTCTCTAAGAACTTTCCACCGAGACGCCCAGCATTTTTTGCTGGCGGTTCAAAGATAGACATGTCATCAGTGTCAAGATGGTAGTTGATGATGAACATTCGCTCCAGATCATAGCCATAAGCATTGTCAAGCTTTGCAACGAAACGAAGCATCTTCTTGTTATTTTCGAGAAGCCGCATGACGTCAGTCTTTGGAGGCTTTGGATGAAGGCTCAAAACATTCATAAGAGTGTCTTCTTCCTTTCCGATACCATTGTGAGGAGGAATGATAAGCTGCTTCGACAAGTCTGGAGCATATGGATCGTCGTGGTCTTCCAACGGCATGAACTGAATTCCATGCTGCTCCTCAAAGTATCGCCGAGTAAACTCGTCGCAATCTCGAAGAACAAGTTTTCGCGCAAACACCACAACGCTTTCGCCCACTCGCATGTCCGATTCGGCATAAAATCCACCTCCGGGCTTAGGGAGCTTCATTCTCTTCAGCAACAAAGGAAACGGGTCTCTTCCAGAATTCGGTTCGGAGACCTCGAGAACTTCAACCGTATCGTCTGCGAGGAAGTAATGTAGTCTAAACGGCCTCCGCTCAATCTCGCCGCCAGGAAGAGGCTCATCCCAAGTGCAAAAAAACCGCAGAACTTTGCGGTCGTTTTGAAGAAACTTCATGACGACCGAAGTGCTGTCAGCCTGTTTACCCAGACGGGCCTCCATGTATCCTTTGAACTCATCCATCTTGCGATTGTGATTGAAATTGTGAGGCCTCGTCCTTGCGTTGATCTTTGGAGACATCGGGGTCGAAAAGGTTGCCATCAAGGAACCTGAAAGTGCCAAATTCATCTCCTCTGCATCGGGCAGCGGCTCGGGTTGGCCAAGGAATGACCCATATTGGTCATAGAAATTCTGCAATGTCAGAAATGCACCTGGTGCCACATACCCTCGTTCTCTCATCACAGTCAATGATACGGAAAGTTCTCCCGTAAAGAGTGAGGTCCATGCCGAGATGAATGTCTCTCCAGCTGTAAAAAGTTCCGTCGGGTTTCGTAATACGATGGCGCTTCAGAAAGACACCTTGAAACATGCCAGAATTCGCCTCTCGGGGTTCCGAAACTTTAAACGAGTCATCCTCCAAGTAAGCCTGGATGACACATCGGCGAACACGGACCCGTTCGATCCTGCTTTCATCTACCTTCTCCTTGAAGTAAGCTTCGAATGAAAGGACTTGACGATCCATGGCAATCCATTTGGGAGGAATACGAGGAACCCCGCTGCTGGGACGCTGTCTGTGCCCACTATGCGCCAGAGATGGCGACACAGGAACCCTGGCAGAAGATGGCCTGTAATCAGAGCTGTATGGGGCTGAACCTGTTCCCATGCCAGTTGAGGAGAGACCCTTCGAAGGCTCATACGTCTTCACATCAGCAATTCCTTGAGTGCTCACTTGAATGCCCCTTCCTTGCAGAACCCGACCTTGTGAGGACTAGAACATCAATCAACACAAATCTCGTCATCATACGTATCCATCAACTCTGGGTTGCGGGTTCAAGCTTTCTTGAGTAAAATCTTTGAACACCGGGACGCCCGAATTCACACTCAGCGACTGACCTCGTGAATAGCTTTGGCGCTGCAGAAATCAAACAAGAAACGCGTAAGCTGTTACAGACAGATCATGCATCGCACTTGGACGTAGAGGGATCATTGCACGTTGTCACCGTTGACTTTGAAACGGAAAACAGGATTTCCGCACAACTGAACAAACTAACAACCAATATTCGTTGAAAAAGAGAGCTCGTTTCTTTCGAGGGACAATTTCGGATTCGCCGCAACGCGCATGTCTTAACTCTGGCCTTCACGATTTTGCTTAAATCGATTACGAGTATCTGTTTCCTACCAACTCGACTTCCTTTCCCTTCCTGTTAGTCCCCTCACTCTCAGTGTTCGGAGTTTCATCAGTCGATTATGTTTTCATACTCTCTAGATTTCTTCATCCCCGGCTAATTAATAATCTTAATTACAGATGCAAATCGTGACCACAAACACTGCATGCAAAATTGTAAATTCAAGATTCCGCATGTCGGCTTTACTTTATTTCTTTGAATTTCTCAGCGTTACGGAGTCAATGATACCTCGCAAACATCGTTCCCAAGCAGGATTCGATTGTGTGTAGTCGTATCCAACATAAATGATTGCACCCTCACCATACGGAAGAGCAAACAAGAACGAAACACCGTCATACTCAAACACAGATACCGCATCCCTTGGCAAGGACGAGGTTTCAGCGCCGACATTGTTGACACCCACAGCAGGAAGGGTCGTCTGGCACCGCGAAAATACGTCAGTGTAGAGAAGTGCTGCTTGCTGCTTCTCATATGGGCCTGGTTGCCACCTGGGAGTGAGCGCAAAACCATTCCCGCGAGGGCCTGGAAAAATGCTGTTCAAGAAGAGAATGTTCGAATTGCCCCCAAGTATGATCGCTGTGTTTTGTCCCCTCATCAGATATAAATCCAGGAGTTGAACTGCAGTTGGATTCGACTGAGGAAGATATGACAGGGGAGGAACAATGAGAACCGAGTGCGTGTTCCGGGCCATGAAGCGAAGTTGGGAGGCGTCGAAGTTGTTCAAGAAATTGTTCCCAGACCAATCATGAAGAGGCCACTTCCGTCGAACTCCAACAATCCTTCGCACCCTGTCACCACTTCCATCCTCATCGACACCATCGCCAGCATACATTACCACTTTCCGAACGTATGGGGGCCCTGAAGAATGAGATGGACATACAAAAAAAATCGGGAAACTGTTCATAGCGTCTCAAGAATGTAACCCTACCATTCTTTGGGCTCCAAACACTATTCGAAATACTTCGATCAACAAATACTGGGTGGGCACTATGTGCCCAATTTGGAAAACCCTGAAGCTTTGCTGGAAGTGGCCTAACAGCTAAAATAGTCTGTAGAGTAAAATCGAAGTGGGGTCGAACTGATCACCTCAGGCTCTGACCACGATTGGGAGACATACAGGAATGTCATGGTCACTACGAACACACCGGCCATAGCAAGACCAATTCGCTTCCGCACATCAGGTCCAAGCATCACCCAAAATTAGAATGGCTAACTAACAAACCAACAATTGAAGTTCCGCGATACAAAGGCAGATTTGAATAGTCTTCTGAAAACAATGTAACAACTCAAAAATTCCAATTCCTCAATCTCGTGCAAGTTCCGCGCGTTCTGGCAATTCGGAAACAAAAGATTGGAAAAACTGCAAAAAGCAAGGTGTGGATAGAACAATGAACAGCATTGTTTTAGATTTTCTCAATTTTGAGACGGTGGGTGTGGCAAACAAATCACACAGCTCTAACTATGAAATAAAAATTTGTTTATTTAATTGTGATTTGGCGCCCATGCCTGTGCCCAGCCTCTCTCGAAATTTGTTCCAAGACCCTGATTGGCCCTATGATCTACTTGACTTCAATGGCGACATTTTTCGCTGTAAAGTGTGCGCGCATACGTCGCGTCGCCGTCATGATTTGTGCAAGCACATTTTGAGCCATAGTGGCACGGCTTTGATGGACAGCAGTCAGCGATCCTGTTCTCTTCTCTGAATGTTGCAGCCACAGTCTATTTTCGCTGCCATGATGGATGCGGGTCGTTCAAGAGGTGTGTACGTCGGAAAGGTGAATGGGAAGAATGGAATGTGGGTCATTTCCATTGTCCCCGATGCGAAGGAAGGGGGGTTGAAGTCGATACCTTTCCCAAACATATGTTCACGCATGGTATCAAAGTTGAGAAATTGGTAACGCCGGATCCGGATGTTGGTAGAAAGAAACGCAAAACGGAGCCCGGGCTATCCAAAGAGTTCATCCCCCCTCCACCTGTCTCATTTAGTCAGAAACAAGAGCGACACAGTGATGACGACAGAGAAATCTATCGTGCCAAGCATTGCCGGCCTCGTGGCCAAAGATTTTACGACTCATTTAGGGATTTCTCCTGTGGCACCTGCCGAAGGAGCCCCTCTCGTTAATGCTGTCGAATCAAAGGTCTCTGAAGGGACCGCTGAGTTGGCTGCGGTCTCGAACGGAGACTCGTCTATCGCAACAGTTTAAGTTCGCCTATGTCGTGATGTCGCTGTAAATCTTTGTACATTCTGGCTCCAATTAAGTAACACAATCGCCCCCCTTCTTGCTTTCCTCCGTCCCCCTCGTCCCGTTCGTCCCCCCTCCACAGCCCCCATGTGGCGTCCAGTATCCCATCTGCATTGGCCTTTCCGCCAAATCGCAGCTACGAGGCCTTTGTTGGCTCGTTTCTCCACCTGAGCCTCCACTCTGAGCCAGTTCCCCCCTCCCCACAAGCCTTTGCGCTCTTGTTTTGCAGCCCCAATGCTGCCGCAGCCCTGGCGCCGCCATCTCCCACCGCAGCCTCGCGCTGCCTTCTTTCCCATCCAGCGTTTGTGCTTCTTTCCGCGCCACACCCTCGGGCTGACGCTCATGCGGCATCATATCCGCGGCTCTGCTACTTCCTCCTCCAGTCAGGCCGGGCCTCTCTTCGCCACCAACTCATTGCTCTCAGCTTTGTACCCCTTGATGCGTTTGCTGCTTTGTACTGCTGTCCTTTGTGAATCCACCGCAGTCTCGAAATAAATCGCAGGTTTAAAAAGAAAAAAAAGTAAAAAAAAAAGTAACAGGGTATTCAACAGCGAAATATCACAGTTCCTGTTAACTTCGCTTCGCACATGACCATTTTGTCCGTCCACGCCCGAGAGATTCTGGACTCCCGAGGAAATCCCACTGTCGAAGTGGACTTGAAATCAAATTTGGGTTCTTTTGCCTGTTATGATAAACTGAAGTGTAAGGTTTATTTAGGGCAGCTGTGCCCTCTGGAGCGTCCACTGGCATTCATGAAGCTGTGGAGCTTCGGGATGGAGACAAAAAACGATATTTGGCCAAGGGTGTCTTGAAAGCTGTTCAGAACGTTAACGAGAGAATTGCCCCTCTTGTTGTGGGAAAGGACCCTACTTTGCAAACCGAGTTGGATCATGCCATGATTGCTGCTGACGGAACGGAGAACAAAGGAAACTTTGGGGCTAATGCTATCCTTGCTGTGTCGCTTGCGATTGCCAAGGCTGGTGCTGCCCAAGCAGGTGTTCCTTTGTACAAGTACTTCGCCCACTTGGCTGGGAGAAAGCACATTTCTCTGCCTGTTCCCGCTTTTAATGTGATCAATGGAGGATCGCATGCAGGCAATAAGCTGGCCATGCAGGAGTTTATGATTCTTCCAGTCGGAGCGTCATCGTTCCGTGAGGCACTTCGAATGGGAGCAGAAGTCTACCACAATCTGAAAGCTGTGATCAAGGCAAAGTACGGGCAGGATGCCATCAATGTTGGTGATGAAGGAGGGTTCGCCCCAAATATTCAAGACAACCGAGAGGGACTCCTTTTGCTGAAAGAAGCGATTGCAAAGGCTGGGTACACTGATCATGTCAAGATTGGAATGGACGTGGCCGCATCCGAATTTTTTGAGGAAGGTCGTTACAATTTGGACTTCAAGAATCCCAATGCCTCGGATTCGAGCAAAATCACGGGTGAAGCTCTGGCGGATCTTTACAAAGGTTTCATCGCGTAAGTATGACGCTTTCGAACTCACTGAGTCAGCGAGTTCCCCATTGTGTCTATCGAGGATCCCTTCGAGCAAGATGATTGGGACTCGTACACTAAGTTCACTGCCAGCGTTGGAGTGCAAGTCGTTGGAGACGACTTGCTTGTTACCAATCCGAAGCGAATTGATCTTGCTCTTGAGCGCCGCGCTTGCAATGCTCTCCTTCTCAAAGTGAATCAAATCGGGTCCATTACAGAGGCTATTATTGCGTGCCAGAAAGCACACGCAAACGGATGGGGCGTTGACCCTCTCTTTCGCTTCTAACCAGTTACAGGTCATGGTCAGCCACCGCAGCGGAGAGACTGAGGATACCACAATTGCCGACTTGGTTGTTGGACTTGGGGCTGGTCAGGTTAAATGCTTGAGAAGGACTCTTGTAACGTTCGCAGATCAAGACCGGTGCCCCTTGCCGTGGAGAGCGCACAGCCAAGTACAATCAGTTGCTTCGTATCGAGGAGGAGCTCGTCAATTAGGCACTGCCATTCTGACGCCGTCAGGGCGCCGATGCTAAATATGCAGGAGCAGGCTTCCGTGATTCTCACAAAGACTGCTAAACCCTCTTCTCGCGCTGCTTGTCAAATGGAATATCAAGTGTTGATGCAAGCAATAAATAGTGCTCCAGAACATTGTCTCTAACAACCACGTGCATTTTTGTTAGCGAACGAGGATGGGTCTCACGATTGACACTGTGCCTGGGCAGCTTTCTCAAGAGCTTCCTTCCATTGCGCTTATTTTGTCGTTCCTCTTTGCTGCTGTTATCATAGGCTTCACAGCCAGAGCCTTTTTGAAATCGAAGAAAGAGAAGGAGCTGAAGGAAATGGAGAGGGCGAACCGCAAGAACAAGAGCAAGCGAAGCTAGCCTCAAATTGTCCATTTATCCGTGTCAGTAAGTAAACATTTGTTATTTACGATGGATGAACTAGGGTACAGACATTGTCACGGCGAACTTCCCGAACAGGGCTCTTGCTTTCTGCGAATATTCGTCCGACGACCTTGCGGTAACAGCATGAGCCAATGCCGACTCCTTCGACAGCCGAAATTCTCGAATGTCTTCATCCGATTGATGGCTGCTTGATTTGAACATGCGTCTTCACAATAAGTGTCTTTAAAAATATACGTCCCCCTACTTGAATTTGACCCAAGCTCCAGAGGAAATAACTTGCGGGAGGAGCTGCATGAGAACATCTCTGATAACCTTACTGTACATGTCTTTCCAACTCCAAGTCACGCTGGAGTATTCTCTGTGAATGTCAGCATGAGAACGGAATTCCGCACAATGGGGACAACTCAAGTCGAAGACCTTCAATATCTGAGAAATTCGATTCATCTGGGCCTTTGTAGCTTACGTCGATCACAAACTGGCTGACTAAAATGTGATGGAAAGTCATGTTGTCCCTCGCTCTGGCTTTCATGTCCATGACAGCCTTTTCGACAACATCGCTGACGCCCCTTCCCTCAGATGACCCAGTCGACTCCGCCGTCGATGGCCTCCTCTGATGGCCTCCCGAACTTGTCGACCCTTCTACTGGGAGAGACTCACGAGACATATTCCTTCGATGTCGGGACCCCTTCACCTCCTCAGGCCAAGCCTGATCTTTCACGATTGGCGTCAGGGGAGGTAGAGGTGTCGCGGGAGCGCCGCTTTTGCCGTCTTCTGGAAATAAAAAAGATGTCAAGAGGGAGTACAAGTCGTGAGTCATCTAACACATCAAACAGAAAGTCACTGCTCTACATTGATCTTGAGGGGATGAAAATCTAGGGAAAAATGAGAAAAGACCGAAATACCCGCCACGGTTGCCGACCTGACAAGATTGGTGAAGATCATATGCTGCGCGGTGAGACATGGAACCAGCCGCTTGCCTTGTGGGAGTCAGCAGTTGCAACCCGAAGTGGCATGATGACATAGTCGTGCTTTTGAGACTTCAAAAGATTCTTCAGCGCAAGGTCCTCCACTTGAAAATGATAGATGGACGGCATGCCCTCGTGGTATCGCACAGAGCCCTCAAGGCCGCTAAGAGATGCCTCGAGGAACAATCTGGGTTCTGCCAAATCTCGAAGGACTGCAATTTTTGACGCTTTGAGCCGCCAAGTACCCGTCCCTACGTGATACGACATCCTCCACAGCCGCCTGTCTGCCTCGGCCACTGGCTTGCAGGCTTCAATTTCGCTCATTACCCGTTGCTTATGAAGTGAGTCACTTCCAAGAGGGGCGAAACCATTTCTGCATTTTTCGCATCCAGCAGCTCGCCAAGGCGGGTGACATCATCTCCGTCAGCCACACCTTCTCTGGCTGCAATTCCAAGAGCGTCACTGATGCGGTCGATGGCCTCCGCTAGCGTCGCTTGCTCATGCTTGAGTGCTGCCATTTTTTCTCTTTGATCCAACGCGCTGAGCTGTGCGCGATAACGCAAGCTCTCAACTTTATCTGAGATAGGATAAGATACGGTATCAAGTCAAAGGGATACGACCTTCGCGATTGATCTCGTCCGGCAGACGATTGACAACGCCTCTGATGATTGAAAAAAAGGCAGAGAACTCGTCGGGGTCTGTGACGGCTTCAAGTTCTTGCACCTCAATCAGAACTTCGTCTCCTCCTTCAGCGCCCGGGCCTTGGCCATCCTTCATTGGCTTCTCTATCATGCGGTAGTTGAGGTGGCCCTTGGTAACAATTTGACTCAATCGCGTCGATGCATCCGACGACGTTCTCCAAATGCGTCCAGTCCAAATGTCCGACGATGCAACGACACTGCCGTCTGACTGTGCGATGAAGCCTTCCACTTCATTCAACCGGAAGCGTGTTTCATAATGGCAGCGACCGTCATCAACAACAATGCCACTAACAGAGCCGGATCGCGATGTCAGCAAAAGACGCTGCGCAATGCTGCCCTGTGCCACGTCAGTCTCAAGTCCCAGCTGAGGGTTTTTCAGCTCCACGATCCAATTGACGCGCAAGGTTCTCTTCTTGGCAATGTCCTGCCTCCCCATCCGCAAAACGTTCACGACGGAGGGGTACGACGCATCCAGCAACAAAGTTGAAGGTTCGTCTGGCTTTGACGAGCTCACCAGACTTTGGAGATACTCGTCCGGATTCGAATTGAATTGACGGATGACATAAGTGCAAACATCAATAAATGCAGACAATTTGGAGCGGGACATAGGCGTCCTAGCGATTTAGATGTCCTCTAAAGAACTCAGACCATTGCATGTGCAAGTCATCCACGTGCAGTCGCCAGTTTTGATCCGCAAACCTCACGACCTCATCCTCACGGCCACCGACTTTCTTCGCCTCCTCAGACAAAACCGTTTTCGTTGCGCCAATCGAAAGAGCCGTCACGCGCCGCCGTAGCTTCCGGTCGACAGCTACAGTAGGCGAACGAGGTCTGGCAGGCTCCAAAGTCGGAGACGTGCCTGTTTCCTCGACGACGGATTTGTTGTGGTCGTCAGCAGTCGCAGCGGCCTTGGAGGTGGTTAGAACGAAACAACACGTCGCAACATTGTGAGTTGCGCCCATCGGAATTTTTGCAACGAGAAGATGCCATGAAATGACCTCCGCCGAAGCAATCACTCCACCACTTTCTTCCTCAGGCCGACTCCCTTCGACGGACACTCCCGCACCGCCGTCCATAAACGTGCGCCGCACAACAACTGGTCTGACATCGACTTTGCGCATTGACAACTTGTTGTCGACTCGACTCGACAGCCTTCTCAAATACGAATTCAAGTCCTCGCAGCCAACAGGTCTTTCTGCAACAATTTTCGTCGATGTGATGTCCCATTGCCACTTTGCAGCGTCAAATGAAAACACGACGCGGTCAAGTGCAGCGTCATCCAAAATGAGGACGCTATTGCTTCGAAAGCACTGCAGCTCGGCCCGCTCAACAGAGATCGAAAAACACATCGATTTCAAATGGCGCCCAAAAAATGATGGCTTATCTCGGATGAGAGCAGCGCCAGCACATGGACACCGATGGATAAGGACGGGAAATGCCTCTGAGTCCCACCTATCAATAAACGCGTCGAAAAAGGTCAGAGTGTTGACATGCAATATCAGGCGAAGCCCAGATATGGATATATCAGGAGACAGCTCAAGAGATCGTGACCTAACTTGGGCGAAAGTGTCAGCAGGCGGGGGAAGCGGTTGCAAATGAGCAAGATGGTGCTGGTTGTCAACATTAGCAACCCATTTCAATGAAATGTCTGCATCGATCGTCTGGCAGGTAACAAAATCAAGCTCCGCAAGCTGCCGGCCACTGGACGTCATGATCTTCCAAAGCGAATCCTTTGCAGATAGCTTGATCTGAAGATTCAGACACATAATCAAACGACAAACTCGGCCTTTTGTAAAATTGAGCTCTGTGTCATGTGAGTGGAGGACAAGGGAGTCATCCATGGAATGAGGATCACGCGTAGAGAGAAGAATCAGCGTCGACGCTTTGCATTTAACCTTAGCACAGCCGATGAACTATTGAGTTACGTCTGGCAGAGAATAGAGAAAAACTTGAAGCCGCAACTTGTCAAACCAAGGCAGTGACGGAGAGGGGTCCTTGGAGTCGGGAATGATGGTCGACAGCACGTTCGAAAAGATGCCGAGTGCAGGGAGGTACGACGGGCCGATTGCAACCGCACTGTTCACGAGGTCAATGCTGAGGTTTGCAAATATCTGACGGAGTGAGCAACAACATGCATATCCACTTTTGTTGGAGTCATCGACCTTGTCACGGGGAGTGGCGAGTATTCTGATGACATTTCAACATATTTTGTAATGCAGTGAGAAGGGAATATTTCGTCTGCGATGATAAGAGGGCCCTTCGCATTCAGCTGACAAATATCAGGCGAAGAGTGCTGAGCAGATACTTCCTCCACACGAAGGAACGGCTGAACAAAATCTCGGAACTCGATGCGAACGTTTCGAAGCCGTGCTGTGACTTGCCCCCCGACGAAAAGGTCGAACGAGGGATTTGGCGCTGTGGCGTGCACTAGTGACTCATCCAAGGAGGGTAGAATTCGGGAGAGGGCGCTGCGGGGAAGCAAATTTAGATGCAAGGACGCACTAAAACTCAGTCGAACAAGCTTTGCGTCAATCACCTAAAAAATGAGGAGAGAGTGGTCAAGTAAACCCCTTTGGCCTCCATTTCTCGGTACGAATCACGCAGAGCTCTGGCGCGCATTACAAATATTTCAGCACCTTTAGTCTCCAGCACCCGAAGGAGGGAGTCCCTCTGCTCTTCTGACAGGCAAAGACCGTTTGACCGGTTGCTGAGCTCGTGGATTCTAGCTTCTCGCTGGAGCGCCTCTGCTGCAATCAGGGACTGGCGTTTGTGAGAGATACCGTCTTCCCATAGCGGTCGCATACGGGAGAGCCAAACCTCCATTGGGTCATCCGTGACTGAGGCTGAGAGGTTGTTGATCTCAACAACAACTTCGTTCGGGTGCCCATTGGCTCCATCCCCTTCAGACAGGCCAGCGAGAGCGTCCCTTAACGCATTCACTGCGCATATTGTTTGCTCAATGCTGTAACCAACTTCAGGCACCAGCGTGCGCCCTGCGGGAGGCAGAAGCAAAGCATTTGCAATGCGAGTGTGCAGCAAGGAGCTGTGATGAATCGAAAACTTTAGACTTGGATCGTCAATCGATATCGTGCTGGCTCTCAGTTTAGGCTGAAAAGAAAATGCTGTGACAGAAAGAAGCTCCCACTGCCACCGCAACAACGCAATCGACTTTGCTGAAACGGCCACCACTCCATCCAGAGTTTCGACAATTGCAGAATCGGCCGTGATGCGCCACACAGCGTCATGATGAACTTTAACCTCAATGTCACACTGAGAGATGAGGAAGAAAGCCGGCTCACTCACTTTTTCAAATACGATTTTCACATCCCCAACGACCCTCGAAGGTGCTCCGACAGAGGCGTCATCGGTTTCGCCGTCATTGGAGGTGGCATCGTATTTCACCTGCGACAGAACATTCCCGATGGCTTTGACTGAAAGCGCTGCACCGAACACTTTTTCGATGGGGACAAGTGCTGTTGGGTTGGACACGGTGATGTGAACGGATTCCATCGCGAACTCTTCGTTGATATGGATCTTCATTTGAACCTGCGTAGAAAACAGAGGTGTTGAGTCTGAGGGAGGTCCTAGGTAATCCTTGAAACGAACACTGATCATGTCAGCGAGACACTTAAGGTTACCAACGTCAGCAGTCGCAGCGATGCGTCTAAGGAGCCAGCCGCAATGTCAAGAGGCAAACCCAAGACGACTCCAGTCCGCTCAAGCGTGATGCCAATCTCTGTTTGAACAAATTTTCCTGACGCAACCACGGGTCTTGAACTTGTGAAATGTGCGGCTGCAGCACTGGATGCCGCTGTGGAGACTTGCTCGTTGCTCCATAATACACGAGCAGAACAAACCAAACTTATCGTCTGCGCATGGAATCGAAAGCCAGGGAGCGAAAGCTCCTCTGAAGTCGAACGATCTTGTTGACGGACGGGAGATATTGTCTCGGCACCAGGACTTCGTTTGAGCTCATTGGCGACAAGGATCAGCGAGCTAATCGACTCCTCCGACAACAACACAGAGAGTGCAACAACATCGAGAGTTGGAAACTTTGAAAAAGGGAGAGGTGTATGAAACTTCACCGACGATGTGCTTAGCAACCTTGGCCATTAGAAGGGAGGAAACGAAGTAATACGAGAAAACTGACTCCCAAACGTAGAGCTCAACAGCTGCGGCAAGAATGTCTACAACAAGGCGGCCATCCAACACAACGCCACTGGATGGAGACGATGGGGACAAGCGACCTTCGAATTCGAGGGCAATGGAAGAAAAGGTTGACTGCGGGATCAAAACGACGAAGCAAAGCCCGCACTCGAACTCCGCCGACAGTTGATAATGCCATGGCCTGAAATGGGACGTCCACTCGAATCAATGGCAGCTTGACAACCAGAGCGAGACTCGCGGTCCTCGATTCATCTGCGGATTGGACTCCACTTGGAAGACTCGTTATATCTGAGCGAAGACTGGCCAACGCTTGTAAAGCTGTATCTGAGGCGGAGATTGCAATCTCGGATATTTGAATCTCAGAAACAGTCGAAAAGGCCTGAAGACATGAGGAATTAACGTTCTTGTCCCACGTCAGACGTGCTCGCAAAACTTCCGGGAGACAGGCTCTCTTGCTGGACTCTATTTTTCTGTTGTGTTAATGGGACAACGGGTTAAGAACCGAGGAGATTGTAATCAAGTCAAGCGACAGAGGCTTTGTTGCAATTTGAAACATCACGGCCTCGATATCGCATTTGGAAACGTCGAGGCGAAGATCTACGTCCGCAGCCATATCCTTTGTGTCCCTCTCAACACGAAGAGAGCAGCCAAAAAATGTGGGAATGACCTCGGCAAAATCAGAGCTTGCAAAGCTGCATCGGATGAGCGCTATTTTCACGTCCGTCTGAGCTGTAAAAGAAGGCGAAGAGTGTTTCAAACTGCTGCGGGGAGAGAGGCAGCGATATCAAAGAGAGCGCGGCTCGGAGGAGGCTCTTTTTGTGAAAGAATGGCGTCGGCTCTGAAACTGCGGTCGGCGAAGAATGCGAAGGAGGACCTATGAGAACTCCCTCTCTGCATTGGGGTTGCCACGTCTGACACTGGAGCAATCATAGACTTCTCCGACGCAGCAGGGAAAGTGCGAGACATTTGCTACAGAACTCTTAGAAACACAATGACACGAGGAACCATCAAAGTTGGTAAAATAAGATCACATGATATCGATTCGCTTTCATGTCAGGCGAGCAAATTGATTTCAAACATCGAGATTGTTGACAATGCCGATTGCAGGGGCTTTGTTCTGAGGCGTGAACAGAGCAACATAAAACGGACTTGGCTACGTTGACTTCAGATATTGAAATCCCGAGGTTGTCTAGCATCAGTACTCCGAGAGGGTGATGCTGCTGAGTCGAATCAACTGGAGAGAACAACGGGGAAGAGGAGTCCATGAACTTGGCAGCAAGGGCAACGGACTGCACTGCTGCATTTGCGTTTAGTAAGCCAGTGCGAAGCACTGCAGTCCCGTAGATGAAGACATCGCCGGCGTTGACAGACACTTCTGCATGACCCTGGCATGTGAGACACAGTTTAAGACAAGAAGTGATACAAACGCTGTCAACGTAACCATGACGTCATCGGCACTGAGCTCAAAAAGCCAGGCAGCGATAATTGCAAAGACTCTGACAATTTGCATTTGAATCCAGGAGCCGCCTGATGGCGCTAACTTAGCGGCTGGAGCGACTTCTTTTTGTTGATCGGGAAGGACTGCAGACAGTCTCAAGTGGGAAACACTGAGTCTTAGAGGCGAATTGATTTTGTTCTCTCTGTACAGGAATCCCAAGAGTCTTGGCATCAAGCGGATTTCATCGGCAGAAATATGGAGTTGGACCCCTTCTGGAGAGGAATACTGGACTGAGAGATATTTCACCTGACGAAGAGATATCGATGACGCAGAGAAGCTCAGACCTTTCTTGGCTTTGTTCATCATGTAAGACGTAAATTTCCCAATCAATCGCGGAACGATGAAAACGAGGAAAAGCAATGAAAGCGAAGGAGAAACGTAAGAATTCGAGGCAAGCGCCAGAACTGCGGGCCATATTCTGTCAACTGCGACGAACTGAGAAGCTATGAAAGCTAGCTCGTCGTCTGCCATAGGATTCGCATCAAAGCAAAAGGAGAGATATATTACTTTAATTTTACAAGTTGACGTTATTTTATGGAATGTATTATCTTCGCAGCTGAGCAGCAACCCAAGACAAGACCACAGCAGCCTCCTCTGAGAACCCTTGCGCGGAAATTGCATTATCTTCAAAGTGAATGGAAACTTATCATTGCAGACCAACGAAGTTCCGATACACTTCAGCTATATCTGCTTGAGGAATGCCGTCCTGCTCCGTCAGAAGGAACGAGATTGCTGCACAAAAATCTTTGGGTTTGACAGCAGTCGAAGTGTCTCCTCCACTAGAGGAACAGGAATGGGAGCCTCCAGGTCAACAAGGAGCTGTGGGGTCACGCTGAGTCGTTCTTTGGTTACCGTTGTGAGGCATTGTCGAGCGAAGGAAAAGTCATAATTGTGGCAATATCGATTGATAACAGAGAAAATTGGGGAAATGTCTCCCATTCTTGCAATAAATGCCAGGACTGACAAATGTTTCAGTCGAATGGAGACTTTCTGGTCTCTAAGACAAGAAGAAAATAGAGGACCGTGGATGAGTCGTCTCCAAAGTCTGCAAAAAGCGCTGTCGTCAAATGGTCGACAACATTTTCGATTAGTTGGGGATGCATATGGACAATCTGAACCATTAGAAAACCCGAGAGGCTCCAACGATTTTGAAAATGTTACTATATGCGTTCAGAGAAATGTCTCTCTCCACTGTTTCGTAGAAGTCCGCTGACCTTAAGTTCGCTCCAATCCAACCACAGAGACCTGCTGCAATAATCCTGTCTCTGCTCCGTCAGCATGGAGTGGCGCGAGATACACGATGAGGCATCGAAGAGATCAGTGAGGCGCATCTCTAGATCCGACCCCCGAAGGTTAGATATGCAGAGGGCCTGGGCCAGTGAGGATCAGAACCGAAAACTTTCACCGTCACGGTCTCAAACTTGGCAACCAGAGAGTCTTTCCCTTCACCATCGGAAGCGTAAGCTAAAAGAAACAGCATGCGGCTTCGATGAACGTCATCACAGAGCGCAGAGAAATCAAAGACTCGAGCTAGAAAGAGTTCGATTAGTGATGAGTTGCGCAGGAGTTCCACAGAGGGCTTGTCGCCACTGCAAAATAGCTCATGCAGCCTGGTCAGATCCTGCCCTTCCACTGCGCGGGTTGTAATGAGGTTACAGACTGCAGTGATGCCGTCGATGTGGCGCCCATATTGCCGAACGATCGAAACAAGTTTGAACGACGCTGAAAACCTCCAGAACGTTAGGATTGGAAAGGAACGAGCACTTGTCTGATGCCATTGAGAGGAGACTGTCCAAAACAAGGCGGACTCCATCCACGTTTGAAATGGCGCGAATTTGTTCAAGGAGAAGGGCAGTAATTAAGAAAAAATGCTCCGAAACGAAGGCAATTCGCTGCAGAGCGTCAGAATGGAAGAAACTTGACGAACTGCCAATTCTTGCATGTCATCGGATGATGTTTTCGCTGCCGATTCAATTGCCGCTTTGATGGCTTGACAAAGAACGTCCATGAAGACTCTGGGGACGTCAGATTTGCATTCCAAAGCGCACTCAAGTGTGCACGACGACACTCCCATTGTCACCAGCTCTCGCTGGTACCCCAAATCATGAAGGCGCTTCATGATGTAGGTAAGTAGCGAGGAGCCTTTGTGCTTTTGATTCAAGTCGTAGAAAACTCGGCGCCAATCTTGCTTTTTCATTATTTCAGGTAGCCATGAGGGCTCTTTAGCTGCTCCACGAATTAAAGCATCCGCCGTAGCAGCGTCATAATGCTGCTTGACCAGCGCTTTCAAGTGATCCTTCACAATCTGACATGTGATCATTTAAACAACGACTGCCTACCGATTCAAGCACATGAGGCTCCTCTCCGGCAAGCAATGTCCAATCTAGCAACAAATTGCACATTTGCGGATATCCTTTGAAACTAGAAACGACAGCCTCGATGAAAACCTTCGCGTGAGCGTTTGCAGACAGGCCCATCACCTCCGCAGCAGCCTGATTGTGACAAACTTTCATCTTCTCAAAGATGTCTGGTTCAAAGAGTGCGTCGGGCCTTGAAAGCGACGAGAGAACAACATCCAGACCGTCTTTGTTTTCAACCTTGTTCATGTTGTGAAAGATCGCTGTTAATTTTGCTTTCCTCCATGCGGCGATACTTTTTTTCTTTGCCCATACCTTGGTAGTCGATAAATGAGAGCTCGACAAGTGCTGACGGGTTGAGGGAATTGCTGCTAGAGCTTCAGAAAAGGGGGCCTAGGTCGATGCCAATGTCACCGGCGCTTTCCTTGTTGAAGGATGAGGTGATGAAAATTTCAGAATGTTGCAGCGAACGGTCCGGTTGAGGTGCGCCTCGAAGGGAGGCGGCAAAGGAGGCAAAATCATGATGCAGCAGGTGAATGCGTTAAAATGTTCCAACATTGAGTGCACGTTGGGGGCTTCATTAGAGAATTGATTCGGTCAAACACTCGCCCCCTACGACATCACAGTATATAGTCTTTTTGCATTTGTTCTTGTACAACAACATACAGCGCTATGTTACGCAACGCGGGAAGACCCAGAGAACTGAAGATTTCCAGATTCGTCTTGGCCCCATCGAAGGAAAATGCGCTCGCCCGATGGATTCGTTGCCGTTCCGGGAAGATCGACAAAGTCTGCGCCGAGAGGAACCTCGACTTCAAGTCCGTCTTCAAGCGTTATTTTTTGCTTCTTTCCGGCTGCTTGAGCAGCCTCCAGCTCAGCCTTGCGTGCGATGTTCAAGAATACGTCCTCGAGAGTGCACAGGCCAACCTGAATGTCGGTGATTCCAAATGCTTGAGAATTTTGTCTCAATTCAGCAAAGAATGTGCCCAGACGATCATCAAAAGATCTCGGAACCGTGAAGTGAATGTAAGACTGCGATTCCTCGCTGGGCGCTACGCCCAATACGTCCTTGAAGTAGCTCTTGACTCGGTCAGCAAGCACTTGGTTCATCGCGCTGCCGTCCATCATGACGCTGACACTCACGCGATAGCCAGCACCGAACCGGCTCTTGAGACGAATGGACGTGCCGATGCAACGAAGCCGCCCTTTAGCCATGATTGCGATGCGATCACCCAAAATATCAGCCTCTTCCATCGAATGAGTTGTCAATACAACCGCCCGCCCCTTCTTTGCTGCAAGAATGATGTCCCAAACGTACCGACGAGAGATCGGGTCCATACCGGTTGTCGGCTCATCAAGGTACACGATATCAGGGTTTCCTATCAAAGCAACTGCAACGCTGAGGCGCCTTCGCATACCTCCTGAGTATGCCCTCGTGATCAAGTCCGCAGCTGAAGTCAGCTTGACTTCTTCCAATCGACGAGGCACTTCCTGCTCAAGAACGTCGGCTGAAAAATGTCAAACGAGAAAAAAAACGACTTACGTGCCAATCCTTTAATCAGGCCAAAAATATAGAGATGCTCTCTCCCAGTCAGGAGCTCCCACAAGAGATCAAACTGAGGGCACACGCCCATCCTCCTACGAGTGACATTCATACCGTCAGCAGTTCTGATGGTGTTGCCAAACACTAGCGCTTCTCCAGAGGTAGGTGGCACAACACCTGTCAGCATGTTGATGGTAGTCGTCTTGCCAGCTCCATTGGGTCCAAGCAAGCAAAACAACGTCTTGTCGTCAATCCCGTAAAAAGGCGCCTTCACTGCCTGGAAATCCGTTGCCCCGCGCTTGAAAAGAGGCTTGAAGTAAGTCTTGCGCAGACCACGAATTTCAATTGCATGGCTTGGCAGCGCAGCACCAGTCCCTATCGTCTGGATGCGCTTCGCTTCAACGGCAACATCTTCATCGACATCCGCTGACTCGTCCTCAACAACACTGTAAGATGGGGGAATTTTGCTCCTAAAAAAGCCCCAGTAACGAGGGTCCAAGAAAAACCACAAAGGCTTCTTCACCCCCTCAGCGTTGGGGATAACGTTGTCAAGGTACAGGGCAAGGCCAAAGTAGAGAAAAAATAGGCCGATGAGCCAGTTGTAGACACGACCCTGAGATCTGTTAGATAGAAACAGAGATGAGGTACAATGGAGTACAAAGGGTCGCAATCAAACAGATCGCCACAGTAGTTGTAGATGTTGTTCCACTTAATGCCTTTGGAATCTGAGGCCGCAGTGGCATCGCCAAGGTCCAACATCGCCTTGGTGAGCAGATTTGGGGGAATGAACGAGAAGATCACGGAGATGTACGGCTCCAGAATCGAATACTGTCCATACGGAAAACGGAACTGGCCAACGACGAACCAGAGGATGAAGAAGAACAAAAAGAAAACGAATCCGAGCGTTGTTGCGGATGAGCCCTTGCTCATGAAAGTGGACAAGAAGAACGCAAAGCCTGTCATGCAAATCTCAAACAAAAAGAAGAGGACGAAATGAGTCCCGAAATCGTTCTTGAGAAAAAAGTCGAATTGGAAGATCATTCCAAAGATGGACAAAAGAAGCGCAGAAAAAAAGTTGAGGATAATTTCCCACAGGAGCCAGGTAACCCAGAAAACGGAATCCGGCAGTCCCATAGTGCTCATTGCCTGGCGAAGACGAATCTCTCGTTCAGTGACAACAGCGGAAATTTGGATGACAAAACTGAACATGAGCGCTGCAAAGAAGAAGAGTGGGCCAATGCTGCCCACAACGGAGACGGTAGAGAAGGCAGGATGTGCGAATTCTTTCAAATTGACCTTCCATTCAAGATCCGGCTCTACGCAGTTAGGCCGATGAAACAAATGCAAGATCACTGTTGAGGACGAAGCGAGAGATCTCTCTTTCGGCAGCAACTTGCAGGGGAACTTGGATCAGAAAATTTACATTTTGAAAACGTCCACGAACAGTCTGCACAGTTGAATTCTGCTGGATAGTGAAAGAGATAGAAGAACTTGTGCGGTAGTTAAAGAGTAGCCCAGCTTGAATTAATTCTGTGTTAGCTAGCAAGAACGTATCAAGGTCAGCTGCGGTCTTGAAACCAATGACTTCAGAGAGAGGAAAGGCGGGATTATTGTTCGCAGCAATCCTTGTCACAATGGTCTGTATCGCAGATAAATTTGCTAAGGAAGGTAACGAATTCGGATCAATTAAGTATTCATTCGATGGAGCCGGAACGTACGCCAGAGTAAAACAACTCGTTCGGTTCCCTTTCAAACTACATCTGGGAATGGGGTTGACGGCTACTTCAGGAGGATTGACCAAGTTCTTGAACGCTGACTCTCCTTGCTGATTGAATTGGATAGCTTGATCGACAACGAACACGAAAAACACAAAGAAAAAGGAAGCGAACAGCTGGAGAAATGTCGCTCGTTTGTTTCGAAGACTTAGAAGAAGATTTTTCTTCATCAGAGCACGCGCCTGCATGAACCAAAGCTTTGCACCCGAGTTCAATTCCATGGCAGACGGTTCTACGTAGTTTCCGCTCCTTTCGTTTCTCCGCTTATCAACCTTTAATGAGGGGCGCCCAACCAGAAATTAATTGAATGGCCAACACTCGGTCACCAGATCTGTTTGGGGATTCAAGGCATCCTCATGATGTAGAGGGGCATGAGAGAGTATTTCTAACATGTACAGTCTCTCTAAGTTATCAAACAAAAAAATATCATCGCCCCAAAACCAACATTGCTACAACTTCGAAGAAGGAACATCCAACCTTTTTTGGCCCGAAAACTGTTAAGCATGATTGAAGCACACTGCTCTTGTGTGATGTTGCTTTTTTCATATTTTGTCAGCATCCAAGTTTTTTGTATACTCGTACATTTTTTTAGCTACGTCAAGAATTAACGGGCACAGAGACACATGTACACAGAGGAGAATTTGATCCTTGATTGTGTCTCGTCGAAGAGGAAGACTCATAAGTATGACAAGGACACTTACAGTGTAGTACATCATTGTATCGTTTCTAAATTCTCAGGAGGTATGGGACGCTTTGCTGCGTTGGATCTCTGCATCGATGGACAAGTGTCGCGTTGTTCCGTTTTATGTCCTGCTCACTTCACCAGGGAATCAATATTACGTTTTTGTTTAAATTGGCGTGGAAGCAAGATCTCAATGACAAGAGACAATTGCGAGCAGCCTTCATTCCTTCAGACAGCTTCATCCGCTCTTGGGGCTTGAAGAGGCGCAAGGACGCTGAGGCCGAGGCTGATCTTTTGAAAGCCGAAGAGATAAACTTCGCTAAGATTGCGATTCGATACTCGGCTTCATTGAACAAGGACACAGTTTTCTGCATTACTCGAGAACTGTTCCAACGAATTGGCGCATGCATGGCCGAGGTTTGTACTCTTTCTATTTTCTTATTGCGCAGGGACGCGATGTGTGTATCAATTTTGGCGTTGGCTCATTTGTATCGAAAGAACGGAAGGTATCAACTGATTTGATACTTGCTCAAGTTACAGATTGATTTCATTTTCAATTCGGACTATGTTAAGAAGACTATGCGATTAGAATCCAGTGCCTTGCGAACTCGACCAGTCACAGCTGAGTTTAGCACGGAGAGCATGACTGCTGGGCAAGTGCCACCAACGATCTTTGAAGACGTATTTCGTCAAGATTTCATTTCTCAATCAAGTAGGAAAGTCAAACGATGGAGTTCAACTCTCCTGGATCTCCAACTCGTGAGTTTTATGACGACGAGTTTACAAAGTCCCCGAGGCCACCGGCATACCCAAATATCCCGGCGCTTAATGTTGAAATTCCTTCAACTAGTCCTGCTTTGGAATTATCCTCCAGGAGCATTGGGATTGAGGTCCTTGGCTCCCTCTCAGTTTGACCGCATAGGGGGCAACTCTGAATATCAACCATGACGGAGAGAAATTGCTGAAGCTTAAAGTGAAGCAGCATCAGAAATTATCCGACGCCGCTATCTCAGCTGCATTTGATCGGCTGCAGCTACAGCTCAGGGTTTGTGTTTCATCTGTTTTTCTTACGGCTCAGAGAGATGAAGAAATGACTGCCAAAGAGAAAGAGATGGCATTGAGGCGCTTGATGCTTCTTCAAGAGGAGGACAGGAGAAAGGAATCTGAAAAGCATCACGCGTCAATGCAACAAGCAGAGTATTTGAAAAGAGAGATTGAGAGGAAACAACAAGTGAGAACCCAACAGCGGTACGGTGGATCGGGAGTGAATGTGTGGGCGCTGCTGGATCGCGCTCATGGCGTAGTTGCCCTCTGCGGGTCCCATTCCAACTGAGCCCGACTTGGCTCCCCGCATTGTTCAACGGAACGAAGCCAAAGTGTTGATGCGGAAGTCACTTGAGCATCAGGTCATACTCTCTTCTTATTCATTTAATCTGTGGAGATGGAAGAAAAGCAAAAAGAAAAATTGAAAAAGAAGGAAGAAGAGCTCGCTGCTCATCGATTGTTAATGCAGAAGCTGGAGAGGGAGTCCCATGCCAGTAATCAAACAAGCTGACATCCAAGCTCTGTAGCATTTCTGATGGAAGAAAAGAAGAACAGAAATGAGACTGCTGAAACCTTGTGCGGGTAGCTTTTGTGTGAGTTGATCTCGAAGGAACTCGGCATGGGCTCGCCAAATGATGTTTCGGGACATGGAGAAACAGCGACAGAAGCGTGAATTTCAGTCCAGAATATCCACTCCTCTCATGTGATGTGATGTTTTCCTATCAGCAAACATGTATCTTATCAATGTGTCCCTCGTCGAAATAAAAGCGAAATTACACAAGGATGGTTCTGTT
This sequence comes from Verrucomicrobiaceae bacterium, assembly GCA_027487435.1. Taxonomy (GTDB): domain Bacteria; phylum Verrucomicrobiota; class Verrucomicrobiia; order Verrucomicrobiales; family Akkermansiaceae; genus UBA956. Next base: position 39,428 of record JAIYDP010000259.1, read on the forward strand.
TTCTGCGGGTTCTCCTTCGACTTCTCTAATGAAGCCTTTTGCACTAGTCTCGCGCTCGCTGCATCAGAGTGCAGTTCTTATGTACAACAACTTGAGGATGACGCAGCACGTGAAAGTGAAGACGATCCCTATCAGTGCTGGAGTCATTGTCGATCCGTACAACCCAAGGCAACCGTTTCCACGCGGTGTTCTGAGATCAATGTTTGATCAGCTGATCTTCCTCTCTCATGTCAACAGCACAGCAAGGTTCTTGGACCAGATTCGGACATTTTTCTCGTTGAGAAAAGCGAAAAAGAAATTTCCTTCATCCGCTCCTCCCGAGATCATGAGAACGACTGAGTCCTTGTGTGGACGAATCTTATCTGGAGTATCCCGTGGTCAAAGGACGGAGATTCGCAATGCTTCAACGGAGCACTTCTACACAGTTTTCCAACTCATTGTTCGACTGATGTCGAAGGTGCTTAAGAAGGAAATCCAGGAGGGCAGCAGTCCGAAGAAAGAAGTTGCTCATAACATATCGGTAGTGAGATGTCGGCTGTTCTGAATGATAGTTCATGGTTGACTCGGCAAAAATCATTCGTGCGCGGGTTGCGATGATAGACAGGCAGTCCCCGGACATTGCGTTTGTCCAGGTGACAGCCCATGTTCGTGGACGACAGGTCTTCAAATCGATTCGCCGTCGACTCAAACTGCAGAACGACGGAGAGGGCATAGCGGGGTTTGACAAAGTTGTCGTGATAGAAAGGCCAATACACGAGCCGTCGATCCCTTGGCGAGTGTGTGATATCAAGGATATTCAGTGAAGTCAAGTTTAGAGTAGAGAGATACAAATCCAATACAGACTCTTCGTCGCGGAAGACCTTGGAAGTAAGAATGGAGTGAGAATGAGGAAGTTGTCATAGAAACGAAGCATCAACTGAACTGAAAGAACAGCAGCGACCAACTCTTCGTGCCGCTCCATGTGGGACATAGAGAGAAGTAGTCACGACAAACACAATCAATTCAAAAGGCTTCTTACTTAGCGATCAGCTGCAAGTGTGTGGTAGTAGCTCCGCGTCAACACTTGGAGGGCCTTGATGCCGCCATTTGCAGGCACCAGAGTCGCATAGCCTCGCATGGCGCAGGACTCTCCCGACACAAGAGCAAGGGTGCGTGAGTTCAACGCCTCCGTGGAGGTAGTTGAGGGCAACCTCGACTCGTAACAAATCTTTCCAGAGATCCAAGACAGGGTCATGGAAGGACGTTTGATGGAAACTATTTTTAACTTAACCAATAATAACTCATTATTCTTTCGCCGTGTCCTTCATGGAATGGTCAACCCGGCTGACTCTAGCGTGGACGTTCTGAAGCAGAATGGATTTTTCGGGGGCATCTCCCCCTCCGTTGCTTTGAACTATGGGGTCTTTTTGGTCTGTTGCTAACAAGCTATTTTAAGATTCATCGCAACACTTCATGGTGCTCAGTTGGTTGCAACCAAAGGGAGGGTATTGTGTGGAGGCGAACCTCAACATGGGCTCCTCAGAACAGAACTTGAACCGAAGCGGGCTCTTGGAGCCCCGGACGCAGTCTTGTGCCGATCGTGGCTACGGAATTACGCTTCGTGCGCCTGCAGTGCCGTGGTTCATGCGATTCCAAGTGCAAGCTTTTCAGCGCTAAGTTTGTTCAATATTTGCTTCCCCCCCTCCCCCTCAGCTCTCTTCGTTAGATCTTGAAATCAGTAAAAGCAAAAATCCTCTCTCATTTGTGATGTGGACTAAGTCTGTTATTTTCTGTCCAGCCAGCTGTAGGCGCCGTTCGAATCCTTGACGCTTACACTGTATTTATTCTTATCAGAAAGGAGGGTGACATCTTAGCGAGCAGCACTCGATCACTGTTTGGACCCTCAACGCTCTTGCTCTTGAGACCTCAAGCACGTTGTTGCGACGCGCCACGGCTTCGCTTTCGTACATGCTTCGCTTCTCGCATTCAACCACATGCTTTCACACGAAGGCATCGGATCCACTATCCCGCATGAAAGATTGTCGTGATTGAGACCATCATATCAGAACTTAGTCCACTTCTGTTCGGCCGAGCGGGGAAGTTGGTTGGTTTCACGCAACAAAGAAAATGCAAAAAATTGCTTTCAACTTCAGTCACGTTCATTGTGAAGGCTCTGTTTTGAAACCACCAGTCTCGACTTGTAAGAAGCAAATTGGATTGCCGAACTAAGAGAACCACAGTGCCTCGTATCATGGCAGCCATGGAGGAGCAGCCGTAGCTCATCAACATCTTATCCTCATCGAGGAGAAGCAGTTCTTTCGCGAGCGAAGAAACAAAGCGGCAAACGCAGGGAATACCTTTTGATCACATCGTGGATAAAGAATAATTTTTGAGAGAAGTTAACGGCTTTTGCATGTATGCAGTTGCTGAGCGCGCTCTTCGAGGGACGGAAGAATGGAAAACTCTAGATCGTCGGGAAATATCTCCATTGAAGCCAATACCTCCTGTTATCGCTAAAAAGAGAGTAGCCTCTCAAAGTCTGGCGTCCATCCTGACGCCGTAGGGGAATCGGAAGGATCAGAAGGATATCTTTGGTTGCTTGATCATTGCATGAGTAATGCCGTAGCCGACTTTAAAGCGTTATTTGAATCAAACGATGTACAAGAAGATTCTAGCCCCAACCTGTCAAAGGTTAAGCGGGATGATGTTTGTTGCGCAGTTGTCTTTCTCACGAGAAGGGAGCAGGGCATGCTTTGGACGCGGATGAAGAGGCGATCATGGACTACTTGAACCAGCTTCTTGCAACGACGAAAGGAATCAAGGCGGAGTTCCGACAAATGATGGCAGTGAAAGCAAGAGAGCTTTACAGAAAATTTCGCCGAAGAGTTGACAACGCAGAACGAGGTTCTCATTTTAGTTTCTTCAACTCGGCGCCTCATGCGGTCAGAGCATAACCGTCTTGGAGTGTTCGACGTGGTAACCAACCACTACCGATTTCGAGCTGTTTTCCGCGTGCAACTGAAGCAAATGTAAGGCCACGATAGAACATATCATTTGTTCTGATGGGCAGTTTCGATCCGACAGAGCTCATGCGCCTGGTGAAGGACGACCTTCGCGTGGCGGGGAAAGACTTTTTTGTCCCTAGCGTTATCGATGCCTGTTCTTGTGATTGAATCCGAAGATGCGCGACGAGCGGAAGCCGATTGTGCCGACTCAAGTTCATGTCGATGAGCGCAGGCTCTCTTACCGTCTTGAAGCCGCAGAGGAGATACTGCAGTCCGACTCTGACCTCAGCCACGAGCGCCTCTTGCAGCTCACGGGCCCAAAACTCGAGCGAGAGGAGAGCCTCAAAATCCCCGTCCTGCGGCGGAGGACAAGCGCAGTGAAAGGAAAAGACAAGAAGAAAGCGAAGCCTGAGACTTCGGTATGAAATGTTGGGGGTGTTGTCACATTGTGAGGCTTCGCAAATCGAGCAACTGAAGCGCGAAATTGCAGACGCTCATGCCGCCATCCGAAAGAAGAGAGAAGTGCGGGAGGCGGCTGGTCGGAAGTTGCTGGCAGTGGAGACAGACGTCGGAGAGATGACCGAGTCGGCGATGCTGCTTGCAGCACATTACGAGCGCATCGTTGGCCCGCGAGTGCAGGCAGCTGAGCCGGCGTTGCAGGAAGAGCGAGAATCTGAAGAGCGGTTGATGTCGCCTCGTGATATTCTTGTCAAAGCAGCTCTTGCTGCGATTGTTGAGCGCGAAGCGGAGTCTCGCTTAAGCGATCACATTGAGGATGCGGAGGTGGCTAAGGCGAACGCAGTGGCGGTGGCGTTGTCGAGCACTGATCTAAAGACGACGGAAACGGCTGCGTTTTTCGGTGCGATCGAGGGTGCTGGTTTCTATCGATCGGCTGATGGCATGGGTGAGGCTGAAGCGATGTCAAAACAGATGTGCATGAATGCCTATGAAGCCTGACAGTTTCACAGACAAAAGAGAGCGACGTCAGAGCATCTCCCACCAATTTCCAAAAGTCCTATTCCTGAGTGAGCCCCCTCACTACAAACGCTTGACTCCTGAAGTTCAACGACAAAGCCCCGCAATCTCAACTCCATTTTGGACGATGGCTCTCATGATGCGAGAGTTGTGACGACATCCACTCGAGGTTTGAGCTTGATGGGGGGCTTGTTTGAGGTCTTTAGGGCGACATGAGAGCGCGAAGCGACGAACAAGATATTTGGAGCGTGAGTTGAAGAAAGGGACGGATATTCTACAGGACTACCCGCCCTCGATCCCTCACGTGTGCTTTGGTGATGTTGCACTAACACGAAAGGACGTGAAAGCATCATTGCCACAAGGCGCAACTGCATTGGATCCCAAGTTCATGACCGTTTTAGCGCCGGGGCGGGCACGTCAGTTTAATTTTGATCTGAGGCCTGCAGATGGCAATGAGAGCTGCAGAGTCAAAGATCACCCCTCGAATTGCACACATCGCAACCCCTCCACCCTTCGAAGCGCTTGGCGGCTCTGCCAGCAACGACATGGCAGCCCTGAGCCGCGCCACGCCCGAGCTGGAGAAAATACTCGGTGACAAATTTGGTGTGCTTCAATTGTTTTGTTTAATTTGTCAGTGGCATCAAATTTTGATCAAATGCCATCGCTGTTCGATGAGAAGGAACTGCTCGCACAGGTTTTTTCAGCTGCAGCCGCGGACGTGTCCATTGGCCTTACGCCCCGTTGGGGTGCAGAGGCTTCATCAAGAGGAGCGTCGAGAGGAGGCTTGCCTGAAGTCGGGGTGTCGAAGGGTGTTGCGGACGTGAGCCTTGACATGCTGAGAGCTGAGACTGACGGTGTCGCGCATAGTCTGGCTGATTACAACGGGGTTGCTGACTTTGACAGAAGTAGGGCGGCGCCCTGGTGCATCTCAAGATCGAGACGTGGCGGTCGAGTTTGGGGCCACGAAACTTCGACTTGAAGCCATGGGTGGTGATTTGCTGCCGACGCTCGCCAGGTCTTGCGCCACCGCGCCAACTAATCCATCCAGAGTGCATTCACCCGCTCCTCTGCCTCAAAATCTTCTTGATGTACGCTCCCACTCTTTCCCAAATCGCTGCTTGTTCTGACAGGGTAGCGCCTTGAGAGTATTTGGGCGAAGTTGGCTACTCCAGTTGCTCTCAAGGTTGAGACAGTTACTCGCTACGGCACAGATCCGGAGGCACTGGAGAGAGTGCTCCCTATCCTCGAAGTTGCTGCCGATGCCGTTGTCGAGAGGGAAATGTTGGCCTCGCAGCTTGCACAAATTACGTCGACGTCATTGTGAGCGGACTTCAATACATTTACCCTCACATCCGCAGAAGCGACGCAGACAAGATGGTGGCTTTAAAAACGAAGATGGTCCCTGTTGGAAACAAAATTCGTACCCTGGCTGCGCAGCTTAGCGCAAAGAACGAAGTGATCTTCTACAAAGGCGAGCCGTACTTGGAGCGGATGGGGGCGTAGGTCTCCTCGTGGTGCTGTATGTCTTTTAGATAACGAATGTACCCTATGACAGCTTCGATGACCATGATTGACTGACGTTGACCTCCCGCTCCACGTGTCTATGGGAAATTCTGCGTCTGGATTTTCGTCGTCTTCCACCGCTGCAGACGTCGCGCAAGGAATCGACTTGAGCGGTAAGACGATTGTCGTCACGGTTTGTTTGGGAAGCGGCCGCAGCTGACGCGTGGGAGGGAGCGAACACGGGGATCGGGAAAGAGACGGCACGCGTCCTTGCGGCGAGGA